>NZ_JAMYVM010000007.1:0-311339 GCF_040324035.1 Mesorhizobium sp. M0016
CCCATATTTTTTTTCAACCCCCCCCCCCCCACACCACCCCTACCCCGGGCGCGGGGGCGGGTATAGGTTAAAACCACCCACCTCCGAAACCCCCCGCGCCGCGCCCGGCGCGCGCTTTTCTACTCAGCACTTGGTACCAACTCAGCTCAATAGGGCGAATTGCACTGTTGACGCGGGCCGTAATTGGGCTGGAATGTGTTGTCCGAAGCGCGGTACGACCGATAGCGGTCGTAGCACCACTGCACATGGGCATCGCCGCGGTTGTTCTCGCTGTTGACGATCGCGCCGGTGATCAGGGCGCCGGTGGCGAAGGCAGCCAGCGGGAACCAGTAGTCGCCGTGACGGCGATAGCCGCGGTGATATTCGCGATAGCCGCGATGGCCATTCCAATAGCTGCCGCCATCATTGTTGCGCGAGAACTGGCGGCCCACGCGGAAATCGCGATTGCCGGAATTGCGGTTGCCATGGCGCATCCACCGCCAGTTGTCATGACGAGAATCGCCCACATTCACGATGTCGGACGAAGTTGCTGATGACTGGGGCACGAACATCTGGGCGGCATTGGCCGGCATAGCGGCGGCCGCGGCAAACGAAATTGACAGGGTGGTCGCCAGTAGACCCGTTGCGATCTTGTTCATGATCTTCTCCTTGAAGGGTGGTTGACGTCCCTTGTGAGACGAAAACGGCCCGCTCGTGCGATGGTTCCCACCAAAACAGTAAGTTGCTGATTTGTAATGTTTCTCGAATGTGGCGCGTGAGAAAAGGCGCGTCTCGCGCGCCAACAGATCGACGCGGCGACCACGTTGCGGGAGCGGCTCACCGGGCTGGTGACGACGCAATTTGCGGCGCGTCGGGCGATGGCCGAAACCCCGATGGAACGGCCATCTTTTTCCGGTTGACCGGTCGCGGCACTCTCCCTATGTTCCGCGCAATTTCGAGGGCGGCCTTTAGAGCCCGCGGGAGCGCGTAGCTCAGCCGGTAGAGCAACTGACTTTTAATCAGTAGGTCTCGGGTTCGAACCCCGACGCGCTCACCAGAAATATTTCGTGCGGAAGTTGCTCCCTGTCAGCAGCCCCCATCGCCGCCTACAATCGCCGCCCGGTCTTGACGTCGAACAGATGAGCACAGGCGCGGTCGATCTCGATGCGCATCTGCTCGCCCTGTTTCAGTGCCAGCCGCTCGCGGAAAAGGCAGGAGATTTCTTCTCCGGCGCAGTCGACCCTGGCAAAGATTTCCGAACCCGTTGCTTCCAGAAGCACGATCGTGCCGGGGATTCCTTTGGCGGTCGTCGCACGGATATGTTCGGGGCGAATGCCGTAGATGAGGTCGCGGCCGGGTATGTTTGCCAGGTCGCTGCCTTCCGGCAACGGCAAGATCAGTCCACCTGCGCTGCGGAAAACGCCTTCCTCGACATGGCCGCGAATGAAATTCATCGCCGGCGAGCCGATGAAGCCGGCAACGAAGAGGTTGGCCGGGCGATCGTAGAGATCGAGCGGCGCGCCGATCTGCTCGACGAGGCCGTCATGCAGCACGACGATCTTGTCGGCCATGGTCATGGCCTCGATCTGGTCGTGGGTGACGTAGATGGTGGTGGTTCCCAGCCGCTGGTGCAGCGCCTTGATCTCGCCGCGCATCTGCACTCGCAATTTGGCGTCGAGATTGGACAGCGGCTCGTCGAACAGGAACACCTGCGGGTCGCGCACGATGGCCCGGCCCATGGCGACGCGCTGGCGCTGGCCGCCGGAAAGCTGACGCGGATAGCGGTCGAGCAGCTTGTCCAGGCCGAGAATGCTGGCGGCCCTGCCGACGCGGCCGGCGGTGTCGGCCGGATCGGCTTTCTTGATCTTCAGGGCAAAGCCCATATTGTCGGCCACCGTCATATGCGGATAGAGCGCGTAGTTCTGGAACACCATGGCGATGTTTCGGTCGCGCGCCCTGAGATTGTTGACGACGCGATCGCCAATGGCGATCCTGCCGCCCGAGATCGTTTCCAGTCCGGCAATCATGCGCAGCAGCGTCGACTTTCCGCAGCCCGACGGCCCGACCAGGATGACGAATTCGCCATCGGCGATGTCGACGCTGACATCGTGGATGATCTTGGCGGCTCCGAAAGCCTTCTGAACGTTGTTGATTGTTACCGATGCCATTGGATTTCTCCCGGAATGAGTGATGTCGGGGCCGTGCCTCAGCCGCCCTTGACGGCGCCTGCGGTCAGCCCGGCGACGATCTGCCTTTGCGCGAACAGGGTCAGCACCAGCACCGGCAGCGTCACCACAAGTGCCGCGGCGGCGAGCGGACCCCAGCTCACCTGCTCGTAGGAAAGCATGTTGTAGACGGCGACCGGCAGCGTGCGAGTCTCGCGGCTGGCGAGCACAATGCCGAAGACGAAATTGTTCCATGAGAAGATGATCGACAGGATGAAGGCGACGACAATGCCCGGCTTGGCGATGGGCAAGGCGACCAGCCGGAACACCTGCCAGGAACTGGCGCCATCGATGTTGGCCGCTTCTTCCAGCTCCATCGGCGTGGTCTCGAAATAGCCGATCATCACCCAGACCACGATCGGCACCGTCACCACCAGATGGATGATGATCTGCGGCCACAGCGTGCCGAGAATGCCGACCCACTGGAACAGCAGGAACAGCGGAATGAGATAGGAAAGCCCCGGCGTCATGCGGGCGATCATGATGACCACCGCCGAGCGTTCGGCCTTGAGCCGCGCGATGCCATAGCCGGCCGGCACGCCGATCAGCAGCGCCAGCAACGTTGCCGTGCCCGTCACCAGAACCGAATTCCAGAAATAGAGCAGGAAATTGTTCTCCTCGAATACCTTCACATAGTTCGACCAGGCGAGATGTTCCGGGATCAGGATCGGCGGGTATGCACCGTTGTCGATCTCGAACTTCAGCGACAGCGAGACCATCCAGAGGAAGAACAGGATCGCCGGCGAGACGAAGACCAGAGCCGCGAAAAACAGCCCGATCCGGTTGAGCAGCCGTGAACTCATCTATTTGCCCTCCACCCCGATCCATTGGGAGCGCTGGCGCAGCATCAGCAGGATGAAGGACAGCGCGACGATGACGATGAAGAACACCACGGCCATGGCCGAGCCATAGCCGATGTCGTAGTAGGAGAAGGCGGTGTTGTAGAGATAGATGTTGATGGTTTCCGAGGCCGTGCCCGGTCCGCCCTGGGTCATGGCGTAGATGATGTCAAAACTCTTCAACGCATCGATGGTGCGGATGATCATCGCGATCATCAGGAACGGCGCGATCATCGGCAAGGTGAGATAGCGGAATTGCTGCCAGGCGTTGGCGCCATCGATCTCGGCGCTCTCGAAGGGCTCGCGCGGCACGGAGGCCAAGCCGCCCAGCACGATCAGCATCACCAGCGGCGTCCACTGCCAGGTCTCGACCGCAACCAGGGACGGGATGACCGTCCTGGCATTAAAGATCCATTCCTGCGCCGGGATGCCGACCAGCGACAACAGATAGTTGAGCACGCCAAGCTGGGGATGGAACATCATCGTCCAGACCAGCGCCACGGCGACTGGCGTTGCCATCATCGGCATGACGAAGACGCCGCGCAACAGGCCGCGCAGCGGAAATTTGGCGTCGAAGATCAGCGCCGCGACAGTGCCAAGGAACATCGGCGCCGCGACCGAAAGCGCCGTGTAGGTCAGCGTATGGAAAAGCGATTCCCAGAAGCGTTGGTCGACGGCCAGCCGCAGATAGTTTTCCATCCCGGCAAAGCTTCGCGCCTGGCCGAGGGTCCAGCGGTTGACGCTCATCCACAGTGTGAAGGCCCAGGGAAAGACGATCACGGCGCCGACGACGACGAGCGCCGGGACGACGAAAGGCCAGTAGTTGGGAGCCAGACGGATGGTCTGGCCCCCTTCGATGGCTTGCGTCGTCACCCCGGTGCGTTCTGGGGTGATGGCGGACATCAGCCTTGCTCGCTCCGGTCGAGCACCGGCTGGAACTGCTCGGTGGCCTTCTTCAGTTCCTCCGCCGGATCGGCGCCGGCGATCAGATTGGTCAGCGCCACGCCATAGATATCGCGGAACTCGGTGACCGGAATGATGACCGGCAGCGACAGCCGGCTGACATTGCCCGAGCCGACCACGGCATCGAGCCAGCTCGCCGGCATGGTGACGCCTTCGCGCACCTTGGGATCTTCCAGCACCGACTTGCGGAACGGCACGCCGGCACCCGCCTGCAGCAGGCGCGTGCCCATGGCGGGCGAAATCGCCCACTGGCAGAAGAGATAGGCGGCCTCCTTCTTCTCGCTGGCGGCCGTCACGCCGAGGCCGTCGCCAAAGGTGCCGGCGGCATGCGCCTTGGGCCCTTTGGGCATGACGCCGTAGCCAACCTTGCCGACCACACGCGACTTTTCCGGATTTTCCATCGGCGGGGCAAAGCCGACGCCATCGAACCACATGCCGATCTTGCCTTGCAGGAAGGCGGACTGGGCTTCGGCCCAGTTGAATCCGGTGACGCCTGGAGGCGCCGACTTGGTCATCAGCCGCTGGTAGAGGCTGGCGGCCTCGATCGCCTCGGGCGAGGTCGTGCGCAGCTTGCCCTTGTCATCGAGCGGCGTCATGTCGTAGCCGAGCATCAGCGACGTCCATACCGGCGTGTTGGCGTTTTTCAGGCCGCGGGCGACAAAGCCGTAGGTGTTGGTCGACGGGTCGGTCAGCGCTTCGGCGGCCGCCACCAGTTGCTCGAAGGTTTCAGGGTATTTGAGGCCCTTGGCCTCGAACAATTCCTTGTTCCAGTAGACGATCCAGTAGTCGACTGAGAACGGCAGCGAGCGCAACACGCCCTGGCCGTCCTTGGCAAACAGCATGCCGGCATCGGCGAAATCGGTTTCCACCAGCGTAGGATCGGTCAGGGTCGGGTCGGCGAGATAGCCTGATATGTCGGCCAGCCAGCCGCCCTTTTCGAACTGGCGCTTCTGCACGTGGTAGCTCAGATGCACGACGTCGAAGCTCGGTTTGCCGGAGCTCAGTTCGATCACCGTCTTCTGGCGCTGCTGCTGTTCGGGCGTCGCCTCGGCATTGACCTTGATGCCGGTCAGTTCCTCGAACTCGGCGATGTATTTTATCAGCGTGTCGCTGCGCGGGCTTTTCACCAGATTGACGTCAAGCGTCGTTCCCGCAAAGCGCTTCCAGTCGACGCCGGCGGCAAAGCTTGGGCGAACGCCCGCAAAGCCGGCGGCGGCAAGCGCTGCGGTTCCCTGAAGCAGTTGCCTCCTGGTTGGGTTGAACAGATTGGACGACATTTCTTCCTCCCGGTTGTTGTCGTTGTCGATTGCATCGCGGACCGCGGTGCGGCTCAGGTTTCCTCAGATCTGCAGCGCCAGCCGGCGCGCCTTGTCGATATGCAGACTGATCGCCTCGACCGCCTTCTCTGGATCGCGGCTCTCCATGGCTTCGATCACCGCCAGGTGCTCGCGCATCACCGGCACGACGCGCCCGTCGATACGGAACCGCTCCTGGTGGATCAGGCGGATCTTCACCGAATTGACCAGATAGGCCTTGGCGATGATCTCGTTGCCCAGCGCATCGATGAACGTGTCGTGCATGGCCCAGTCGATGGTCTGCGCCTTGGCCTCCATCTCCGGCGTCGGGGTTTGCGCCAGCGCCTGGGCAAGCATGTCCTCATGCTCGCGCCGCAAGCGGGCAAGCTCGGCGTCGGAGGCGCTGACCGTAAACAGCGCCACCGCTTCACGCTCCATGAACAGGCGGAACTGAAAGGCCTCGCGGATCAGGCTGATGTCTATATGGGCGATCTGCATGCCGCGCTGCGGGATGGTCGTCAGCAGTCCTTCCGCCTCGAGACGCGGCACGATCTCGCGAATGGCGCCGAGCGGCAGTCCGGTGAAGGCAACCAGCTCACGTTGCGACACGAACTGGCCCGGCTTGAAGTCGCGCGCCAGCAAATGCCGCGTGAAGCTGGCATAGGCCTTCTCCCTGAGGGTGGTCGGTTCGTTGCCGTCTTCCATTTCGGCGCGCTTCCCTTTGCCGGTCAGGCCGGTTCCCTGGCAAACAGGCTGTCATAGGCTGCGGCAAGCTGCTGCTGCCCTTGCAACGCAATCGGCTCCAGCGGCGGACGGACCGCCAGCCAGCGCTCGTCGCCGGTCTTGCGCGCCACCATGACCTTTACCGCGGGGGTGACCGGATATTTCAGCAATTCGAGCACAAAACTTTCGACGCGAGGATCGTCGCGCCCGTCCTCGGCCATGGCGCGGATTTCGCCCGGGGCGAAATTGGCCATGCCCGAGATTGCGCCTTGAGCACCCAGTCGCACCGCACGCGCCAGATGCCTTTCATCGCCGATCAGGATCACCAGATCGCCGTGGGCGGCAAGCAGCGCCTCGCTGTAGCTCCAATTTCCACCGGAATCCTTGACCCCGGCGACCACGTCGGGAAAAGCAGTGCGCAACCGGCCGATCAGGCCAAGGGAAAGCTGCACCATGGTAACCGAAGGGATGTTGTAGAGCAGCACGTCACGGGCGAGGGGGCCGAGCGCGGCAAAGACGGCGGAGAACCAGCCGAAAAGGCCGTCCTCGCCGACATTCTTGAAGTAGCTCGGCGGGGCCAGCAGAATGTTTCGGGCGCCTCGCTGCAAGGCATGCTGTGCCTGTTCGGCGGCGTCTTCGGCGGCGTCGACCAGCACGCCGGCAACGAGTTGATGCGGCAAGATTCCAGCAGCCAGCATGGCTTCGGTCACCGACCGCCGCTCCGTCGTGCCCACCGACGCGCCTTCCCCTGTGGTGCCGAAAAGCGTCACGCTGCCGCAACCCTGCGCCAGGCAACTTTTGGCCTGAGCGATCATGGGAGCGGTGGCGATCTGCCCGCGGGCATCGAAAGGCGTGGCGAGAGCGGCCGAAAGGCCAAAGCGTGATGTCACCGGAAGGTCTCCGAAGTAGGTGTGTATGCCGTGCTAGCACACTAACATGTTAGTCGTAAATTGGGGTGGTGCGCTTTTTTAACAGCGGAGGGCCTTCACGGGTTCGAAGCCCATGGCGGATCGAGACCATTGGCGAAACAGCAGGATGGCCCCAGTGTTAGGGCACGGAGCGGCAGCTCCAACCTTGTCCCCATCCCAGTCGATGGCTAAACTCAGCCTTTCCCAGGGGAGGGTTCTGACATGACACTTCAGCTTTCGGCGGATGCTGTCGCTCCTAAGGCGGCGGCGCCTCAAAAGTACCTCTTCGGCCCGGTCGCCGATTTCCTCATGCTGGGCGGCAGCGCGTTTCTCATCCTGCCGGTGCTGTTTCTCGTTCCGCTCGAATATGAGGGGCCGGTGGCCGCAACGATGGTCGTCGTCGCCTATCTCGTGAACTATCCCCACTTCGCCCACTCCTACCAGCTTTTCTATCGCAATTTCGGGCGCAAGGTGACGGGCGACGGCTACGACAGGAGCCTGCAACTCCGCTACATCTTCGCGGGCATTGTCGTGCCCCTGGTCATGGCCGGGTTCTTTGCCTATGGCGCGGTGGCGGCGAACACGCGGCTGCTCGGCTTTGCCACCAACGCCATGTTCTTTTTCGTCGGCTGGCACTACGTCAAGCAGGGCTACGGCATGCTGATGGTGGACGCGGTGCTGAAGCGCAAATTCTTCGACGATCGCGACAAGAAGGTGCTGCTGGTAAACTCCTATGCCGTGTGGATCCTTTCGTGGCTGCAGACGAATACGGCGGTCACCCAGGGCAAATATTACGGCCTCGACTATTACACCTTCGCGGTCCCTTCCTGGATCACCGACATCGCCTTGCTGGCAGCCATTGCTTCGACGGCGGCTACGCTTTTGATGCTGGTCAATCGCTGGCGAAAGAACGGTGGCAAGCTGCCCTATAACGGCATCGTGGCCTACGTCGCGTCGCTCTATCTCTGGATCCTGATTGTGAGAATAAATCCGCTCTGGCTGCTGATCGTGCCGGCGCTCCACTCGCTGCAGTACCTCGCCGTGGTCTGGCGCTATCAGACCAATGTTGAGCGTGACAGCTCCGATGCCGAACGCGATCCGCAGCCGAAAATCCTGTCCTTTCTCGGCCCCCTCTACAGGTTTCGGCTCCTCGGCTTCATCGTCGGCGGCACGGCCCTTGGCTATCTCGGCTTCTGGCTGATCCCATCCGCGCTGACGGCTTTGATTCCCTATGACAGGCAAGTGCTGGGGTCATCGCTGTTCTTCTTCATCGTGCTCATCTTCATCAATGTGCACCATTATTTTCTGGACAATGTGATGTGGCGCCGTGGCAATCCGGAGGTATCGAAGTATCTGTTCCGCTGACTGATGCGCAGACTGTCGAGCCCGGTTTTCGTCAGCTGTCGAGTATGCCATCGCGAGCGTGATCGTCAGTGCAACGGAGAGCCCTGGAATGGCGGAGTGCTTTTTCGAGAGCCGCCTGGAAAATACCCTGCGGTGGCATCTGTACCGGCGTTGGCGCCGCCGGCGTGACCCTCGACGCGTGAGTTGCGGCCGACGTGCGGCGGGATCGGCTGGAACGTCACGAAACCAGTGAGACATTGCCGCCGGCATGGCGCTCGATGCGGCCGGCAAGGTCGAGTTCCAGCAGCACCATGGAGACTTGCGCGGCGTTGAGGCCGGTGTGGCGGATGATCTCGTCCACGCCCACCGGCGTTGGGCCCAGCGCCTCGAGCACGCCGCTGCGTTCGTCCTCACCGGGCGGGGGTGTTGCCGAAAAATCGGGTGCCTTTTCTGGCGGCGCAATGCTTCGCGTTCGCGTGCCCGCCAAGGGTGCGATCGCACCGGAAACATCGGCCGCCTCGGTGACCAGGGTGGCGCCATCCTTGAGCAGCCCGTTGGAGCCGGCGCAGCGCGGATCGAGCGGCGAACCCGGTACGGCAAAGACCAGCCGGCCCATCTCGCCGGCCAGGCGCGCGCTGATCAGCGAGCCGGAGCGTTGCGCAGCTTCGATCACCACCAGTCCGAGGGCGGCGCCCGCGACAAGCCGGTTGCGGCGCGGAAAATCCTGCGCCCGCGGCTGCCAGCCGAACGGCATTTCCGAAATAACGGCGCCGCCACGCTCGGCAATGTCGTCGCACAAGCCGATATTTTCGGGCGGGTAGGGGACATCGAGCCCACCGGCCAGCACACCCACTGTACCAGTCGAGAGACTGCCCTGGTGTGCTGCCGTGTCGATGCCGCGCGCCAGGCCGGAAACGATGACGTAGCCGTCGCGGCCAAGATCCGCCGCCAGCATGCGCGCCATCTTGATGCCGGCGAGCGACGCGTTGCGGGCGCCGACGATGGCCACCGCCGGCAGGCGAAAGACGGCTGCCTCGCCCTTCACGGCAATCAGCGGCGGCGGATTGTCCATGTTTTTCAGCATCGGCGGGTAGTCGGCCTCGCCGATGCCGACGAAGCGGGCGCCGTTTTCACTGGCTGCGTCGAGTTCCGCTTCGGCTTCCTCCACGGAAGGAATGCGCATGATCCTTTTGGCTCCGCCCGAAATCATCAGCTCGGGCAGCATCTCCAACGCCGCCTCCGCCGAACCAAAGCGGTTGATCAATTCGCGAAACGAGGCCGGGCCGACATTTTGTGTGCGGATCAGCCGCAGCCAGCTCAGCCGCTGCCGGTCGCTGAGGCGCGGCCCGGCGGCGGGCTTGCTCAACCCTTGGCTCCGATCTTGCCTTCGGTGCCGGCAAGAAGGCGCGAAATGTTGGCGCGATGTTTGAAGATGACGATCAGGCTCATCACCAGGAACAGCCCGGCGGTCTCAGGTGTGCTCCAGAAATAAAGCGCGATCGGCACGATGACCGCCGCCGTCAGCGCTGCCAGCGAGGAATAGCGAAACAGAAAAGCCATCGCCAGCCAGACGACGATAAAGATCAGCGCCACATGCCAGCCGAGCGCGATCAGCACGCCGAGATAGGTCGCCACGCCCTTGCCGCCCTTGAAACCGAGCCAGACCGGAAACAGATGGCCAAGGAAGGCGCCAAGGCCCGCCCAGAGTCCAAGGCCGGCCCACAGTCCGTAGTCGTGTCCAAAATGGCGCGCGATCATCACCGCCGCCGTACCCTTCAACGCGTCGAGCACCAGCGTCGCGGCGGCGAGGCCCTTGTTGCCGGTGCGCAGAACGTTGGTGGCGCCGATATTGCCGGAGCCGATTTTGCGCACATCGCCGAGGCCGGCCGCGCGGGTGATCAAGAGGCCGAAGGGAATCGAGCCGAGGAGATAGCCGAACAGCAATGCCAGGATAACGTTATAACTCATTGTTTGCCCCCGCATTTCCCCAGCAACATATCGGTCTGCGACGTGGCGCGATCGCTCTAGCTCGAAAACACTGTGCGGCCCGCCACCAGCGTTTGCAAGACCATGCCTTGCAGCCGCGCACCTTCGAAGCAGGTGTTTTTCGAGCGCGAGCGGATGCCGCTTTCACTCACGATCCAGGGTTCTTCAAGGTCGATCAGCGCAAGATCGGCCGGCGCTCCCGGCTTCAGCGTGCCGCCCGGCAGGCCGAACAGCCTTGCTGGTGCGGTGGACAGTGTTTCGACCAGCCGAAGTAGCGGCACGTCGCCATTGTGGTAGAGCCGAAGCGCTGCTCCAAGCAGCGTCTCCAACCCGATCGCGCCGGCAGCTGCATCGGCGAAGGGAAGGCGCTTGGTGTCGACATCCTGCGGGTCGTGCGAGGAGACGATGATGTCGATCGTGCCGTCCTTGACCGCCTCGATCATGGCCAGCCGGTCTTCCTCCGCGCGCAAAGGCGGCGTCAGCCGGAAGAAGGTGCGGTATTTCCCGACATCGTTCTCGTTCAGCGACAGATTGTGGATCGCCACGCCCGCCGTGACATTGGCCTTGTCGGCTTTCGCGCGCGTCATCGCTTGCGCTGCCATCGCCGTCGAGATCTTGGCCGCGTGGTAGGCGCCGCGCGTCAGCCGTGCCAGCGCCAGGTCGCGCTCCAGCGGGATGGACTCGGCCTCGCGCGGAATGCCGGCAAGGCCGAGCCAGCTGGCATACAGGCCTTCATTCATCACGCCCGCCGAAGCGAGGTCGCCATCCTGTGTCTCATGTGCGATGACGCCGCCGAAATCGCGGGCATAGGTCAGCGCCCGGCGCATCACCAGTGCGCTGGATATTGTGTGCCGCCCATCGGTGAAGGCGACCGCACCGGCCTCGCGCAACAGGCCGAATTCGGTCATCTCGCGACCGGCGAGGCCTTTGGTGATCGCCGCCGCCGGAAAGATGTTGACGCTTGCCGTGTCCCGGGCGGTGCGCAGCACGAATTCGACCAGCGCGACATTGTCGATCACCGGGTCGGTGTCGGGCATCATGACGACGGAGGTGACGCCGCCGGCCGCCGCCGCAACGCTGGCCGAAGCGATGGTCTCGCGATGTTCGCCGCCCGGTTCGCCGATGAAGACGCGCGCGTCGATCAGGCCGGGAATGATCGCCTTGCCGGCGCAGTCGACCACGGTGGCTCCCGCCGGCAGGCCCTGGTTCAGGGCAGCCTTGCCGGCGGCAACGATCTTTTTCCCTTCGACGATGACGGTGCCGACCTCGTCGATGCCGCGTGACGGGTCGACGATGCGGGCGCGCTCAAAGACCGTCGTGCTCATGCGCCGCGGCCCTCTGCATTGCGGCGGGGATCGAGCAGCGCTTCCATGACCGCCATGCGCACGGCCACCCCCATCTCGACCTGTTCCTGGATGACGCTTTGCGGACCGTCGGCGATTTCGGACGCAATCTCGACGCCGCGGTTCATCGGACCGGGATGCATCACCAGCGCGCCGTCCTTGGCGGCCTTCAGCTTTTCGGCATCGAGGCCGAAATAGCGGAAATATTCGCGTACCGAAGGCACGAAGGCGCCTTCCATCCGCTCGCGCTGCAGGCGCAGCATCATCACCACGTCCGCGCCCTTGAGGCCCTCTGCCATCGAGCGCGAGACGATGACGCCCATTTTCTCGATGCCGGACGGTAGCAGGGTCGACGGCGCCACCACACGCACCTGCGCACCAAGCGCGTTCAACAGCATGATGTTGGAACGCGCCACGCGAGAATGCAGGATGTCGCCGCAGATCGCTACGATCAGTTTCGACAGCGGCCCCTTGGCGCGGCGGATAGTCAGCGCGTCGAGCAGCGCCTGCGTTGGGTGTTCATGCGCGCCGTCGCCGGCATTGACCACCGAGCAGCCGACCTTCTGCGCCAAAAGGGCGGCGGCGCCCGCAGACTGGTGGCGGATGATCAGGATGTCGGGGCGCATGGCGTTCAGCGTCATCGCCGTGTCGATCAGCGTCTCGCCCTTCTTCACCGAAGAGCTCGCCACCGACATGTTCATGACGTCGGCGCCGAGCCGTTTCCCGGCCAGTTCGAACGACGACTGCGTGCGCGTCGAGGCTTCGTAGAAGAGGTTGATCTGGGTGCGGCCGCGCAGCGTCGAGGTCTTCTTTTCGGACTGCCGCGAAATGGCGACGGCGCGATCTGCCCGGTCGAGCAGAAGCTCGATGTCACCGGGGGAAAGATCGCGGATGCCCAGAAGATGGCGGTGAGGATAAAGCGGCAGGGACGAAGCGTCGGTCATCTCAAGGCGCTGCTATAGGGGGGAGAATTCCTTGCCGCAAGCGCCAGCTTGGGATTGCGGCCTTTCTCCCCGGTATTTTCGTCGCGCGCGCCGCCTGCCTTGGGCTATATCTAGCCGATTGCTTCGGATTCGAAGCCTTGTGATGTGAGGCCTTTCTTGCGTTAGAAGGCCCTTCTACTTTCAGAAGGATTGGGCGTGACCGACGACGTGACCAACCAGCCTCCGCCGCTGACGGGCGGCAACGCCTGGCGGGGCGATCCGTTGCTGATCCAGCTTGCCGAGCGTTTTTCCGATCCGGTGCGCAAGGACCTCGACGGGCTTGGCCGGTTCGTCCTGACGCAGGAGGCGCAGGAGCTGGCGCGCCTCGCCAATGTCGAGACGCCGAAGCTCCGCACGCATGACCGTCAGGGCCGGCGCATCGACCTCGTCGAATTCCATCCGGCCTATCATGCGCTGATGCGCCGCTCGGTTGCCGGCGGCCTGCATTCCTCGATCTGGGAAAACGGCGATAGCGAGATCGGCCGTCGCCATCAGGTGCGCGCCGCGCGTTTCTACCTGACCGCCGAACTCGAGACCGGGCATCTCTGCCCCATCACCATGACCAGCGCTTCGCTGGCCGCCCTGATGGCCAGCCCAAAGCTGTTTCGCGAATGGGCGCCGCGCGTGACGACGCGCAAATACGACCAGAGCCAAAAGCCGCCGGTCGACAAGGCCGGGCTGACGCTCGGCATGGGCATGACCGAAAAGCAGGGCGGCACCGACGTGCGCGCCAACACCACACGGGCCGAACGCGCCGGCAGCGGCTTTTATCGCCTCACCGGCCACAAATGGTTCATGTCGGCGCCGATGTCGGACGCTTTTCTCGTGCTTGGACAGGCGCCGGAAGGGCTTTCCTGTTTTCTCGTCCCGCGCATCCTCGGCGACGGTTCCGGAAACGGCTTCCGCTTTCAGCGGCTGAAGGACAAGCTCGGCAACCGCTCCAACGCCTCATCGGAGGTAGAGTTCGTCAACGCCATCGGCGAGATGGTCGGCGAGCCCGGCGCCGGCATAAAGACAATCATGGACATGGTCACGCTGACCCGGCTCGACTGCGCCGTCGCCTCGTCGGCAATCATGCGAGCGGGGCTGGCTGAGGCCGTGCATCACGCCCGTCACCGCCAGGTGGCCGGCTCGACGCTGATCGAACAGCCGCTGATGCAGCGCGTGCTGGCGGACATGGCGCTCGATGTCGCCGCCGCCACGGCACTCTCGTTCCGACTGGCGCGCTCCTTCGACGAGGCTGCCGGCGACCGCGGCGAGGCTGCTTTTGCCCGCGCCATGACCCCGGTGGTCAAATACTGGGTCTGCAAGATCGCGCCGCCACTGCTCTATGAGGCGATGGAGTGCCTCGGCGGCAATGGCTATGTCGAGGAAGCGCCGCTCGCCCGCTACTACCGCGAAGCCCCGGTCAATGCGATCTGGGAGGGCTCAGGCAATGTCATGGCGCTCGACGTGCTGCGCGTGCTCGGCCGCGCGCCCGGCCTGTTCGAGGAGGTGCTGGCCGGCATCGACCGCGATCTCGGCGCCGGCGGACGCGGAACCATTGGCGTGCTCAAGGCGGCCATGCAGGTCGCCGGCACCGATGAGGGGTCGGCCCGCCTGCTGACCGAACAGCTGGCGCTGTCGGCGGCAGCTGCGGAATTGCGCCGGCTGGGGGCAGGGCGGATTGCGGACGCCTTCGTCGAGACGCGGCTCGCCGGCCAGTGGCGCAACACCTATGGCATGCTCGATTCGCGCCACGATGCGCGCATGATCATCGACACGCTCTATCCGCCGGTGAATTGAGGGCCTTCCGCCAGGCCGTGAACGAATTTGCCTGCCTGTGGACAGCCGTTAACCTTAACGAATGGTTTCCGTTGCAGCCGCAGGCCGCAGACCCCACTGTCTTTGTCACCAAAGCAGGAATGCCATGCGGCACATTTTGACGTCCTTTCTGGCCTTGCACTGGGCGCTGGTTTTCGCCCTGCTGGCGTTCATCTGTGTCGATGGAAACCGCGGCGTTGCGGGCGCTCTGGGCGTGCTCGGCGTCGTCGTGGAAAACACTCGTCTGGCCGATCTCGGCAATGCTGCCGTCGTGGCGCCGCTGGCCATCGCCTTGCTGGTCGTGGCGGTGCTGTTTTGCTGGGTCTTCGTCGAGAGCCTGGTTAACGCCGCGGCGAGCCCGGACGGAGCCGACAGTGTGGCGCGGACCGCCTTCATTTCGGCATCCGCGGTGTTGTCGCTCATCCTGATCGGCGGCGCAGCGCGAGGCATCAACGGCCTGTTTTTGGTTGTCGCCGTGCAATTGGCGGCACTTCTGGCCTCCTATGTCGCCATGCTGGCCGAGCGGAGGTCGGTCTTCGCTGTCATGGTTTCTCGGGAGGCAGAGAGCCGCGCCACCGCCCATGCCATAGCCAAGGGTGCCGCGCACGGCTCCTTGCTGTCGCGCATTTCCGGCCGTCCGGACATTGGTCCCAGCGGTCGCAGAGGCGGCTCCAGCCGCAGGGACGGTCACTGATGCGCACGCTGTTCGCATTGTGGGCCGCGCCACTCGCTCTGTTCTGGGGCTGGTTCTTCCTGTCGCTCAACGACATCAATTTCGGCTACGTCATGCTCAGCCGGCAGCTGCATGATTTCGTGTTCCAGCTCTACGGGCAGATGCTGGGCATCGATCCGGCGATCATTCCGGGCATGGTGGCAAGGGCCTGCATCTTCGACGGCTTCCTGCTGATGGCATTGTGGGCGTTTCGCCGCCGCCGCAACATCATGGCCTGGGTCAGGCGGCAGGCGGGGAATCCGGTTCCGTCCGATCGCGTGGGTCAAGCGACTGGAGCCGGTCCAGAACTCCCTGCAGAATAAAGGCCGCAGCCGCCGAATCGATCTTGTCGGCGCGCTTTCGGCGCGAGAAATCCATCTCGATCAGCGTCCGCTCCGCCGCCACCGTCGACAGCCGCTCGTCCCACAGCACGAAGGGCAGGTCGGTTATGCCTGCCATGTTGCGCACGAAGGCGCGCGACTTCTGGGCGCGGGGACCTTCCGACCCATCCATGTTGATCGGAAGACCGAGCACAAACGCGCCGACATTGTCCTTCTGCAGTTGGGCGAGCAGCGCTGCCGCATCCAGCGAAAACTTTTTGCGCAGGATGACCGGGCGCGGATGGGCAAAGGACAGGCCGCGGTCGGAAACGGCGACACCGATCGTCTTGTCGCCGAGGTCGAGCCCGGCCAGCGTCCTGCCGCCTTCCAGGCGTGACGGCAGATCCTCGATTGCTATGATGCCCAACGGCTTTCCCCACCAGCTTTACCGTGACCCAGTCTTAACCGTGACCCAGACTTACCGTGACCCAGACTTGCCGTAACAAAGACCGCGACACGTTCTTTTGAACCGCGAGCACACTATGTCACTTTAATTTTGCTGCCGGCGTTCTATCTTCCGGCGCAACCAAAATCGAGGAACACGATCGATGAAATTGACCTGGTACGGACATTCCGCCTTCCGCGTCGAGACATCAGGCGCGACCATCCTGATCGACCCCTATCTCGTCGGCAACCCATCATGGACGAGCGGCTGGGAGGGGCCGGCGGAAGGCGTCACCCATGTGCTTTTGACCCACGGCCACAGTGACCATGTCAGCGGCGCGGTGGAGGTGCTGAAGAAGAGCGGCGCCCAGCTGGTCGCCAATTACGAGATCTGCATGTACCTGGTCGGCAAGGGCGTCGACGGCAAGAAGATCAATCCCGGCAATCATGGCGGCACCGTCGATTGCGGTGCCTTCACCACCACCTTCGTGCAGGCACTGCATTCCTCGTCGTTTGGGCTCGATGGCGGCCAGAACGTCTACCTCGGCAATCCCAACGGGCTGGTCCTGCATTTCCCGGAGGACAAGACGCTCTACCATATGGGCGACACCGACATCTTCTCCGATATGGCGCTGATCGAGGAACTGCATGAGCCGAAGATCGGCCTCGTGCCGGTCGGCGACCGCTTCACCATGGGCGGCGCGGTGGCGGCCCTGGCCTGCCGGCGCTTCTTCCACTTCGACACGGTCGTTCCCTGCCATTTCGGCACCTTCCCGATCATCGACGCGACGGCGGAGAAGTTCGTGGCCGGCCTCGAAGGGTCAGGTGTCGACGTAGCCTTGCCAGCGATCGGCCAAACGATCACACTATAAAGCGATCGTTTGAACGATCCCTTGTCGCAAAGGGGAATCAAACCATGGGCTTGAGAGTGACTCTTTGCGTGTCGATGCTGGTTGCGGCGTCGCCCGCATCCGCCGCCGAGGACTTCATCAAGGGCGTTTACCTCCAGACCCAGGAGCTTTGCGCGCAAGCCAAAAAGGACACGCTGCAGACGCTGATCGACACCGGCAATGTCATCTTGTCGGCGGACGGCCTGCAAAGCGTCGAGTATAATTGCGAGTTCGTCCAGGTCACCAAGGCGACGCGCTCGCCGAGCTGGGCGGTCACTGCCATCTGCCAGGAGCCGGGCTTTCTCTTTCCCGATATACTGTCGATCACGCAGATGAACGCGACCCAAATCGACATCGTCTCGGTGCGCCCGACCGCCGACGAAGGCGAGCAGGCCGGCAATGGCGGCAGCTATTATCTGTGCGAGGGTGTATCGCTGCCCTAGGCTGAAATGCCGCCCTGGCATGAACGGGCTCTATCCCCAAGCACGATCGATGTTGCGCGGAACGCGCCACGCCGCTATAGCGCCATCTGGTTTTCCCAAAGGCTAAAGACATGTCCGTTGATCTGCAAACTGTGAAGCGCGTCGCGCGTCTCGCCCGCATTGCGGTGAGCGAGGAGGATGCCGAGCGCATGACCGGCGAGCTGAACGCCATTCTGGGCTTTGTCGAGCAGCTGAACGAGGTCGATGTCTCCGGCGTCGAGCCGATGACATCGGTGACGCCGATGGAGATGAAGAAGCGCCAAGACATCGTCACCGACGGCAACAAGGCTGCCGATATCGTCGCCAACGCGCCGGCCACTGACGAGAATTTCTTCCTCGTGCCGAAGGTCGTGGAGTAGCTGGCCGATGGCAATCGAGATCGCCGTCGAAACGCCGCTGCAGGACGATGTCCGCGCTTTGGTCGAGGAGCTCAACGCGACGCTGCTCGAACTGACGCCGCCGGAGCATTGCTACCATCTGACGGTCGAGCAGATGGCTGGCGACGACACCACCGTGTTCATCGCCCGCGACGACGGGCAAGCCATCGGTTGCGGCGCGCTGAAGCGCCATGACGCCCGCGTCGGTGAGGTCAAGCGCATGTACACGCGGCCCTCGCATCGCGGCAGGAAGATCGGCGCCAAGATCGTCGAGCATGTCGAAACGCTGGCGCGCAGCGAAGGGCTGAAGCGCCTGGTGCTTGAAACCGGCGACCGCCATCCCGCCGCCTGGACCGTCTACGAACGCGCCGGCTTCTCGCGCTGCGGGCCGGTGCTGGATTATCCCGATTCCGAGTGGTCGGTGTTTTACGAAAAGAGCCTTTGATGAGCGGATTGACCCATCTGACAATTTCGCAGGCGCGCGCCAAGCTGCGCGCCAAGGAGATTTCGGCCGTCGAAATCACCGAGGCCTATCTCGGTGCCATCGAGCGCGCCAATCCGGTGCTCAATGCCTACATCGTCGTCACCGGCGACAAGGCGCGCGATATGGCCAAAGCTTCCGACGCCAGGCTCGCCAAGGGCCAGGGCGGTGCGCTGGAAGGCATCCCGCTCGGCATCAAGGACCTGTTCGGCACCGAAGGTATCCACACCCAGGCCTGCAGCCATGTGCTGGACGGCTTCAAGCCGCGCTACGAATCGACCGTCACCGCCAATCTGTGGGCAGACGGCGCCGTCATGCTGGGCAAGCTTAACATGGACGAGTTCGCCATGGGCTCGTCCAACGAGACCTCCTATTACGGCCCTGTCGTCAATCCGTGGCGGCGTTCGCGCCTCGACACGGTGGTGATGCCGACCACGCATCAGGGCGATGGCGGTTTCGTTTCGGCCGGCGGCACCAAGACCGCGCGCACGCTGGACAATGCCCAACTGGTGCCGGGGGGCTCGTCGGGGGGCTCGGCTTCCGCCGTCTCGGCTTTCCTGTGCGCCGGCGCCACCGCCACCGACACCGGCGGCTCGATCCGCCAGCCAGCCGCCTTCACCGGCACCGTCGGCATCAAGCCGACCTATGGCCGCTGCTCGCGCTGGGGCATCGTCGCCTTCGCTTCGTCGCTCGATCAGGCGGGCCCGATCGCCCGGGACGTGCGCGATGCCGCGATCATGCTGAAGTCCATGGCCTCGGTCGACGCCAAGGACACCACTTCCGTCGACCGGCCGGTGCCGGATTACGAGGCGGCGATCGGCAAACCGATCAGGGGCATGAAGGTCGGCATTCCCCGGGAATACCGCGTCGACGGCATGCCGGAAGAGATCGAGGCGCTGTGGCAGAAGGGCATTGCCTGGCTCAGGGATGCCGGCGCCGAGATCGTCGACATTTCGCTGCCGCACACCAAATATGCTTTGCCGGCTTATTATATCGTAGCGCCTGCCGAAGCATCATCCAATCTGGCGCGCTATGACGGCGTCCGCTATGGCTTGCGCGTGCCGGGCCAGGACATTGTCGACATGTACGAAAAGACCCGAGCCGCCGGGTTCGGTCGGGAGGTCAAGCGTCGCATCATGATCGGCACCTATGTGCTGTCGGCAGGTTATTACGATGCCTACTATCTGCAGGCGCAGAAGGTGCGCAATTTGATCAAGCGCGACTTCGAGACGGTTTTTGCCGACGGCGTCGACGTCATCCTGACGCCGGCGACGCCGTCGGCCGCCTTCGGCATCGCTGACGAGGACATGGCCGCCGATCCGGTCAAAATGTACCTCAACGACATTTTCACGGTGACCGTGAACATGGCCGGACTGCCGGGCATTGCCGTGCCTGCCGGCCTCGATGCCAAGGGCCTGCCGCTCGGCCTGCAGCTGATTGGCCGTCCCTTCGACGAGGAAACCCTGTTCCAGACAGCCGCCGTCATCGAGCAGGCGGCGGGAACCTTCCAGCCGGAGAAGTGGTGGTAGCATGCCGCCTCCGTCTCGCATTTCCATCGTCGAGACGGGAAACGAACTGCTGATCACGAACCCGCCACGCACCTCGGATTTCAGGACAGTCTTTGTCCTGATCGGGGCCGCGATCGTCGCCTACACCGGCTACATGGGATTGACGGATATGTCGTCCGCAACGCTCACCAGCGGCACGCTCGGCCTGCTGTCCTTCGTGGCGGTCATTGCCCTCTTCACCTATTTCCTGGGCAAGGATTTCATCTGGCGGGTGTTCGGCAGGGAAACCCTGCGGCTGACCGACACTGCAGCCGTGCGCTCGGTGAGGGGTTCCTTGCGAAATCGGTGGTCACTGCCTTTGAAAGGGCATCTTAGGGTCGAAATCCTCGACCATACCTATCCCACGGACGAAGTGGGACTGTCGGAAGTCATCAGCTTGACCAACGCGAACGGCGTCCTTGTTTTCGGCAGGGAGTTAAGCCGCCTCGAAGCGGAAGCGGTAGCGAGTGCGGTCGAGCACTTCACCGGCCGTCACAATTTGAGCTGGAGATAGGCAGGCAATGTTCTTCTATCTCTCCAAGGTATTCTGGTTCTTCGTCCAACCACTCAACCTGGCGATCTTCCTGCTGCTTGCCGGCTTGCTCGCGGCGCTGATCGGCCGCCGGCGATTGGCGGCGACGGGCAGTGTGTTCGCCTTCCTGATTCTGGCGCTGTCGGCCTGGACGTCGCTTGGCGCCATGATGCTCAATCCGCTCGAAGAGCGCTTCCCAAAGCCGCCGCTGCCGCGGAAGGTCGACGGCATTGTCGTGCTCGGCGGCGGCTTCGAGGGCGCCATCAACTTGGCGCGCGGCGGCTATGAGCTGAATTCCGGCGGCGACCGCATGGTCGAGGCGGCGATCCTTGCCCGGCGCTTTCCCGAGGCGAAAGTGGTTATCTCGGGCGGCACCGGTGAACTGTTCATCGATGGCGAGGGGGATGCGGCCACCGCGCCGCGGCTGCTCGGTGCGCTTGGCGTCGACGCCGATCGCCTGATGCTCGAGAGCAAATCCCGCAACACCTATGAGAATGCCGTCTTAACCAAGGAACTGGTAACGCCGAAATCGGGCGAAACCTGGCTGCTGGTGACCTCCGCCTTCCACATGCCGCGCGCCAAGGCGCTGTTCGACAAGGCCGGCTTTCACACGGTCCCGTGGCCGGTCGACTATCGCACCTCGGGCAAGGAAGGCTTTGGCCTGTTTCGCGACAACGCACCCGATTCGCTGCAGACCACGACCATGGCGATCCGCGAATGGATCGGGCTCGCCGCCTATTGGCTATCGGGCCGGATCGACCAGCTTTTCCCCGGCCCGGGCGGCTGACCGATCACCGCTTGTCGCGCCGCTGAAAAGAACTGGCGCCGCACCAGCACCGCCAGAAGCAGCAGCGTCGACAGCACGAACACGATCGGGTCGACGAACCAGCCGAGATAGCCGATCGAGAAGAACACCGCGCGCAGGCCTGAATTGAAATGCTTGCCGGCCAGCATGTTCATGCGCGCCGCGCGCCACACCGCCGTTTCGCTGACCGGGTTGCGTGACGCCTCGCCATAGGGGATCGGCACCGCGCCGATCAGGATCGTGCAGTAGTTGAACAGACGGTAGGCCCAGCCGAACTTGAAGAAGGCGAAGGCCAGGATCAGCACCAGGCCAAAGACCTTGATCTGAAAGGCGGAGCGCGATGAGGTCGCGTTCAACGGCAGATCGTTCAGCACGGCAAGGACCTGATCCGAGGCGCCAAGCAGCGCGAAACAGCCACCGAGCGCAATCAGCGAACTGGAGGCGAAAAAGGCGGTGCCTTGCTGCAGGCCGCTCATGATGGCGGTGTCGACGATGCGGATTTCGCGCTCGGCCATGGTGCGCATCCAGGCCTCGCGCTGCACGTTCATGGCCATCGTCAACGACACCCGGCTGACCAGTCTGCCGTCGGACGCCAGCGTATGCAGCAACCATGCGAGCAGGAAGAAAGCCAGCGCCGCCAGATCAGCCGTCGACAGATGGAAGGAATCGCCCATGCCCCCTTTTACCACAGGCAAAGCGGTCAGTTCGATGCTCCATGCATGCCGCCCAGAAGTGAGCTGCGGTTCTGGGACAACGACATGCATTGAAACAAGAACTTAAAGCGCGTCGCATGAATCCGTTTCAGCGCGACGCGCTTTCAGCCGGTGATGTCGCTGCCGGAGCAAACAAGGTCGGCAGGTGCAGCGCCGCAATCCGCAAAACAGCACAAACATCATGGAAAGTCCTATATGTAGGTCTTGATCCCATTCCCGGAGACGGCGCAGCGTGTTTCTTTCGGTTTTCGACCTGTTCAAGATCGGCATCGGACCGTCGAGTTCGCACACGATGGGACCGATGACAGCGGCGCGGCGGTTTCTCGACGAGATCGCCGGAGACGACTGGCCGCGCCCGGCCGGCGCGAAAGTTGATCGTCTGGGCGCCAGCCTGCACGGTTCGCTCGCCTATACCGGTATCGGCCATGGCTCGGATCGCGCCGTTGTCCTCGGCCTTGCTGGCCTGACACCGCAGACGGTCGATCCCGATCAGGCCGAAGGCATCGCCACGCGCATCGCCGCCGAGAAGCGGATATCGCCACACGGCCATCCCTCCTATCGCTTCGACCCGGCGACGGATCTGGTGCTCGACCGCAAGACGCCGCTCACCGGCCACGCCAACGGCATGGCCTTCTACGCTTACGATGCCGGCGACCGGCTGCTGCTCAAGCGCATCTATTATTCCATCGGCGGCGGCTTCGTGGTGTCCGAGGAAGAGCTGCAGCGGATGAAGGTCAAGGGCTCGGTGACCACAGAAGGCAAGAAGGTGCCCTATCCCTTCAAGAACGCCGTCGAGATGCTGAAGATGGCAGGCAAAAGCGGCCTGTCTATCGCCGACATGAAGCGCGTCAATGAAGAGACGCATATGTCGCGCGAGGAGGTCGACAGCGGCCTTGATGCGATCTGGGGCGCCATGAAGGGCTGCATCGACCGCGGCCTGTCGCAGGACGGCATCATGCCGGGCGGGCTGAAAGTGCGCCGTCGTGCCCGCATGCTGCACGACAAGCTGCAGGAGCAATGGCAGCAGAACAAGCCCAACCCTTTGCTGGCCAATGACTGGCTGTCGATCTACGCCATGGCGGTGAACGAAGAGAACGCCGCCGGTGGACGCGTCGTCACCGCGCCGACCAATGGCGCGGCCGGCACATTGCCGGCGGTGCTGCGTTACTGGCTGCATTTCCACCCCGAGGCCGACCAGCCGAGCATCCGCGACTTCCTGCTCACGGCGGCCGCCGTCGGCGGCATCATCAAGACCAATGCCTCGATCTCCGGCGCCGAGGTCGGCTGCCAGGGCGAGGTCGGTTCGGCCTCGGCGATGGCTGCCGCGGGTCTCTGCGCCGTCATGGGCGGCACGCCCGAGCAGGTCGAGAACGCCGCCGAAATCGCGCTCGAACATCATCTCGGCATGACTTGCGATCCGGTCGGCGGTCTGGTCCAGGTGCCTTGCATCGAGCGCAACGCGCTCGGCGCCGTCAAGGCGGTCACCGCCGCCTCTCTGGCGATCAAAGGCGACGGCGTCCATTTCGTGCCGCTCGACGCCGCGATCGAAACAATGCGCCAGACGGGCCTCGACATGAACGAGAAGTACAAGGAAACCAGCCTTGGTGGGCTCGCCGTCAATGTCGTGGAATGCTGACCGCGCAACGCCACTGGCACTGTGGAGAAGTCGGGCAGGGCCGTTGACGCAATCGCGCGCCGGACTAAACCTTAAGCGATGGCACTCAATCTCCTAAAACTGTGCGTCGGTTGCGACAGCGTCGAGGACCTCGAAGAATGGATCGCCTTCCGCCTCGATGAGCGCCGCCGCGCCGGCGAACCCGCCGAGCACTGGCACACCACCCGCATGGTGCCGGCGCGCGGCGCCGAGGTCACCGATGGCGGTTCGCTTTATTGGGTGATCAAGGGCAGCGTGCAATGCCGCCAGCTGATCACTGATATCAGGCCCTTCACCGACGACGAAGGCATCGGCCGTTGCCGCCTGATGCTCGACCTCGACGTCGTGCGCACCGACTGGCAGCCGCGCCGCGCCTTCCAGGGCTGGCGTTATCTCAAACCTTCGGATGCGCCCGCCGATATCGGCAAGGGCAAGGCCGGAATGGTCGAGATGCCGCCGAAACTGAAGCGCGAGCTCGCCGATCTGGGCTTGCTGTAGAGCCAAGGGCGCGGCCGCTTCTCCCAGAGCGTCGAGCGCTGGCCCTTCATCTTGTCCAAGGCTGGACTTGCAAGGGGGCCGACAACGCCACATCTTGCTTCTTATGAGCGACAAGAAGCAGCGCGTGCCCGCAAGGGCCAGTCCTGCGCCGGTCAAGCCTCAATCCAATGCCGGCGAGATCGACGCCTTTATCCGTCAGGCCCGGACGCTTGTCGCGACCGGCACGGGCCGGCTGATCCTTGCCCTCGACGCAACGATGAGCCGCCAGCCGACCTGGGATGTCGCCGCCAAGCTGCAGGGCGAGATGTTCGACGCCGTTGGCAAGGCCGGCACCCTCAGTGTCCAATTGGCCTATTTTCGCGGGTTGGGCGAGTGCCGCTCGTCGGCTTTTGTCGCCGACACCAATGCCCTGAAGCAGCTGATGACGCGGATCGACTGCCGTGCCGGCCACACCCAGATCGGCAAGGTGCTGGCGCATGCGCTGAAGGAAACGGCGGCGGCCAAGGTCAATGCTCTGGTCTATATCGGCGACGCCATGGAAGAGGATATCGACGACCTGGCGCAGAAGGCCGGCAGCCTCGGTCTGCACGGCGTTCCCGTCTTCGTCTTCCAGGAAGGCCATGATCCCGGCGCAGAAAAGGCGTTCAAGGAGATTGCGCGGCTGTCCAAAGGGGCTTGGTTCCGATTTGATCGGCGGGCTGCCGCGACCTTGGCCGGGCTGCTTTCGGCGGTTGCCGTCTATGCGACCGGCGGATTGAAGGCGCTCGAGGCAAGGGACAGGCCGGGAGACCGGCTGCTGATCGAGCATCTCAGGGGCGGCGGGAATTGATGGGCGCTATCATTGCACTTGTTGCACTGTTTCTGGTGCTGCTCGGCGCGGCGACGATCTTTGTCCGTGCCGATGCGCAAAAACTGGCAAGCGGCATGCGCACGCTCGGGCCGGTGCTTCTGGCGCTGGTTGGCCTTGCCGTGCTGGTGGTCGGGCGCGAAGGCATTGCCGGCCTCATCCTGGCCGCGGCCCTTGCCTGGTACGGGTCGATGCGAATGAAGCGGCCGTCGGTCGGGCCGGCGCCCGGCAAGCGCTCAACGGTGCGGACCGCCGCACTGGAAATGGAGCTTGATCACGATACGGGCGGGCTTGAAGGCCTGGTTCTGGCCGGCCGCCATGAAGGCAAGATGCTGGGCGCGATGGGCCTGGCCGAGCTGCAGCAGCTTTACCGCGAACTCCCCGGCGACCCGGAGAGCCGCCAGCTCCTAGAGACGTATCTTGACGGCCGTTTTCCCGTCTGGCGCAACGACGCTGAGGCGAACGGTGGCGAAGGGCTGGGTGTTGCGCCAGGTGCGGGCGCCATGACTAAGGAGGAGGCCTACAAGATCCTTGGTCTTGAAGCGGGGGCCGCCGCGGCGGATGTCCGCAAGGCGCACCGCCGCCTGATGCAGCGCCTGCACCCCGACATCGGCGGCACGTCTTTCCTGGCGGCGCGGATCAACGAAGCCAAGGACGTCTTGCTCTCCAATCACAACTAGTCTCCTTCGACGCAGTAAATTTCCGGGAGATGGTTCCGACGCCGCCCTACTGTTGGACGGCGTAGCAGGCGATTTTCTTTTTCTTCAGGGCATTGCAGGCATTCCAGGCCGCATCCTTCGAGCGGAAGCCGCCGAACCGGGCACGGTAATAGGTCTCGCCATCCTTTTCGAAGGCGACGGTGAAACCGGAAGCAGCCCCAAGAACTTTGGGCGCCAGCTTGGCGGTCTTGTCGAGGAAAGCCTGGGCTTCGGACTGCTTGGGCGACGACGCCACCTGCACCGCCCAACCAGCCGGCACCGAGGCCGTGTTGACCGGGTCGACCGCCTGTGGGGATACAGGCGTGGGTTCGGCATAGGCAGCCACAATCTGCGCAGTTTCGACCTTCGGCGCCGTCACGATGACGGTCTTGACCTTCCTGGTCTTGACGACGGGGGCGGGCTCTTCGACCGCGGCCACCGTCTGTTCGTCGGCAGACTGGCCTTCAGCAGACTGCTCGTCAGCGGATGTCGGATCGTCATTGGACGCCACGGCATCGTCTTCAACGATCGGCTTGCCATCCGGCGTCGGCGCGTCATGCTTGGGCAGGAAGACCTTGGCCAGCGCCTTGACCGGATTGTCGCCGCCGGCCTTGGCGACCAGGGCGCCGCCGCCGCGGGTCGATGCGCGCGGCATGTAGGCGTTGATCATGCCGGCCATCTGGTTGTCGCGGCTGCGCCCCGAAGTGCCGCCCATGACGACGGCGACGAGGCGGCGGTTGCCATCCGAAACCGACGAGACGAGGTTGAAGCCGGAGGCGCGGGTATAGCCGGTCTTGATGCCGTCGACGCCCTTGATGCGGCCGAGCAGACGGTTGTGGCCATTGATGCGCTGGCGGCCGTAAAGGAAGGAGCGCTGCGAGAAATAGCCGTAATACTGCGGATAATGTTCCCTGAGCGCTATGCCAAGCATCGCCATGTCGTGGGCGGTTGTGAACTGGCCGGGATCGGGCAGGCCGTTGGCATTGCGAAACACGGTGCCGTCCATGCCGAGCGCGCGCGCCTTAGCGGTCATCATGCGGGCGAAATTGCTTTCGCTGCCGCCGAGCAGTTCGCCGAGCGCGGTCGCCGAATCATTGGCCGACTTGGTCACCATCGACAGGATGGCGGTCTCGACCGAAACCGCTCCGCCCGCCTTGACGCCGAGCTTGGTCGGCGGTTCGGCCGCCGCTTTGGCCGAGAACGGCACGGGCGTGTTCCTGCTGATCCGGCCATTCGCCATGGCCTCGAAGGTCAGATAGAGCGTCATCATCTTGGTCAGCGACGCCGGGTAGCGCCGGCCGTTGGCATCGGACGAATAAAGCACCTTGCCGGTCTTGGCGTCGACGACGATCGCCGAAGACCTGGCGGCCATCGAGGACGCGGCATCCGCAACGACAAATGACATCGCCAAAGCGAGGATCATGATCGTTTTGAGGGAAGATGCGGATTTTGAACCGAAGACCGACAACGCCTGACGCACTGATAGTTCCTTTGAAACTCATTGCCCTGGAGGCGGCAAAGGGATCCGACCTCACTTGTTGTCAAACTATCGCAGCCAGCGTTACCAATCCGTTTATGGTAACCGGCGCGTTCACCATTTTCCTCGGGCTTGAGCCTTTCTTTATTCGAATTTTAGCTGATGCCGGCGCAGCGCGGCCTGATGCCGCTGAAATCTTGACTTTTGTGCAGCGCACAATATATTCTCGTGCATTGCACAACCGCGCTCAGGCAAGGGCGCTTCAAAACGCCAAGGGAAACGTCAAATGACCCAGACCTACGAGGACTTCTCGAAATACGGCAAGGAGTTTGCCGATACCGGATTGAAGAGCTTCACCTCGCTCTCCAAGGGCGCGCAGGCGATCGCCACTGAAGCTGGCGAATACACCAAGAAGAGCTTCGAAGCCGGCAGCGCCGCGGTCGAAAAGCTGTTCTCCGCCAAGTCGCTGGAAAAGGCGGTCGAGATCCAGTCCGACTTCGCCAAGCAGAGCTATGAGAGCTTCGTTGCCGAGGCGACCAAGTTCGGCGATCTCTATGCCGATCTCGCCAAGGAGGCTTACAAGCCCTTCGAATCGATTGTCGCCAAGGCGAAGTAATTTCGCTCGAGAATACCAGGCACGGCCTTTCGGGCTTGCAAAACAGACCCGGTCGCGGATGCGCGGCCGGGTTTTTTCATGCCGGTTTCAATTCCGGGGCTTTGGCGGTTCACGATTTTGAAAATCGCCTCGGTTTGCCCACCTAGCCATATTGTCAGCTAACAAGAAGGGCTTAAAATCGTCCATCGAACACCTACATATCGAACTCGCCATGGGGATTCGAAAGAGGCAGGATTACGTGACTTCAGGTTTGACTGCCACAACAAGCGTGGTGCGGATGCAAAGTGACGGCGACGGCAATGAGGCCGGTCGCGGCACAGCCGTCATTACGCGCACGAAGACCAAGACCAAGAAGCCCAGCCTTTACAGGGTCCTCATCCTCAACGACGACTATACGCCCATGGAGTTCGTGGTTCACGTCCTGGAGCGCTTTTTTCAAAAGGACCGCGAAGCCGCCACACGCATCATGCTTCATGTTCACAATCATGGGGTGGGCGAGTGCGGGGTCTATACATTCGAGGTGGCCGAGACCAAAGTGTCTCAGGTCATGGATTTCGCCCGACAGAATCAGCATCCGCTGCAATGCGTGATGGAGAAGAAGTGAGGTAACATGCCGGCTTTCTCCCAAGGCCTGGAAAAGGCGCTTCACCAGGCGCTGACGCTCGCCAATGAGCGGCACCATGAATATGCAACCCTAGAACATCTGCTGCTCGCCCTCATCGACGACACCGAGGCGGCCGCCGTTATGCGCGCCTGCAACGTCGATCTGGACGAGCTGAAGCACACCGTTCTGACCTATATCGACACCGAACTCGACAATCTGGTCACCGGTTACGATGAGGATTCCAAGCCGACCGCCGGCTTCCAGCGCGTCATCCAGCGCGCCGTGATCCATGTACAGTCATCCGGCCGCGAGGAAGTGTCCGGCGCCAACGTGCTCGTCGCCATCTTTGCCGAGCGCGAGAGCCATGCCGCTTATTTCCTGCAGGAACAGCAGATGACCCGCTACGACGCGGTCAACTACATCTCGCACGGCATCGCCAAGCGCCCCGGCGCATCGGAGACGCGCTCGCCGCGCGGCGCCGATGACGAGCAGGGCGGCCAGAACGGCGCCGAGCCGCAGGAGGAAGGCGGCAAGAAGAAGCAGCAGCAGGATGCGCTGACGGCTTATTGCGTCAACCTCAACAACAAGGCCAAGGCCGGCAAGATCGATCCGCTGATCGGCCGCGAGAGCGAAATCAACCGCACCATCCAGGTGCTGTGCCGCCGCTCTAAGAACAACCCGCTCTATGTCGGCGATCCCGGCGTCGGGAAGACGGCGATTGCCGAAGGTCTGGCCAAGCGCATCGTCGAAGGCGACGTGCCCGAAGTGCTGCAGGACGCCACCATCTTCGCGCTCGACATGGGCACGCTTCTGGCCGGCACCCGCTACCGTGGCGATTTCGAAGAGCGGCTGAAGCAGGTTGTCAAGGAGCTAGAGGATTATCCCGGCGCCGTGCTGTTCATCGACGAGATCCACACGGTGATCGGGGCCGGCGCCACGTCAGGCGGCGCGATGGATGCGTCGAACCTGTTGAAGCCGGCGCTGTCTTCGGGTGCCATCCGCTGCATCGGCTCGACCACTTACAAGGAATTCCGCCAGTTCTTCGAGAAGGACCGCGCTCTGGTGCGGCGCTTCCAGAAGATCGACGTCAACGAGCCGACCATCGAGGACGCCATCGAGATCATGAAGGGCCTCAAGCCCTATTATGAGGAATTCCACAAGGTGAAGTTCACCAACGAGGCGATCAAGGCTTCGGTGGAACTGTCGGCCCGCTACATCAACGACCGCAAGCTGCCGGACAAGGCGATCGACGTGATCGACGAGACCGGCGCCTCGCAGATGCTGGTGCCGGAATCCAAGCGCAAGAAGACGATCGGCATCAAGGAGATCGAAGCCACGATCGCCACGATGGCCCGCATCCCGCCGAAGACGGTTTCGGCCGACGACGAGAAGGTGCTGCAAGGCCTCGACATCGAGCTGAAGCGCGTCGTCTATGGCCAGGACACCGCCATCACCGCGCTGACCTCGGCAATCAAGCTGGCGCGTGCCGGCCTGCGCGAACCGGAAAAGCCGATCGGCTCCTACCTGTTCTCAGGCCCGACCGGCGTCGGCAAGACCGAAGTCGCCAAGCAGTTGGCTGCCTCGCTCGGCGTCGAGCTGATCCGCTTCGACATGTCGGAATATATGGAACGCCACACCGTTTCGCGGTTGATCGGCGCGCCTCCCGGCTATGTCGGCTTCGACCAGGGCGGTCTGCTCACCGACGGCGTCGACCAGCATCCGCACTGCGTGCTCTTGCTGGATGAGGTCGAGAAGGCGCATCCGGACCTGTTCAACATCCTGTTGCAGGTCATGGACCACGGCAAGCTGACCGACCACAACGGCAAGCAGATCGACTTCCGCAATGTCATCCTTATCATGACCACCAATGCGGGCGCATCCGATGCGCAGCGCGCGGCGATCGGTTTCGGATCGACCAAGCGCGAAGGCGACGATGTCGAGGCCATCAACCGGTTGTTCACGCCGGAGTTCCGCAACCGTCTCGATGCGATCATCCCGTTCGGCTCGCTGCCGGTGCCGGTCATCCATCAGGTGGTGCAGAAGTTCGTCATGCAGCTCGAGGCCCAGCTCTCCGAGCGGGGCGTCACCTTCGACCTGTCGTCCGACGCGATCGCCTGGCTGGCCGACAAGGGCTATGATGAGCGCATGGGTGCGCGGCCGCTCGGCCGGGTCATCCAGGAGCACATCAAGAAGCCGTTGGCCGACGAGGTGCTGTTCGGCAAGCTCAAGAAGGGCGGCACGGTGCGCGTCACAGTCGAGAAGAAGGAAACCGGCGAAACCGGCCTGAAGCTCGAATCACTGGCCGACGAAGCCCCGGTGCAGCCGAAGCAGGAGCCGGAAGAGGCGCCGAAAGCCCGCAAGGCGGTGGCCAAGAAGCCCGTCGCCAAGAAGGCGGTGGCGCAGAAGCCTCAGCCCAAGGGCAAGGACGAGCCCGAGCCGAAGGGCAAGGATGGCGGCAAGCGCAGCCTGGTGCCGCAACTGCCGCGCAAGAGCTAAAAAGTTCGCCAATGAAAAAAGGGCCCGGTGACGGGGCCTTTTTTCATGGCTGGCCGGTTTGCCGACACAGCGCCCCTGCTTTTCAGGTCAGATGTTGTTAGGTCAGGCGGCGACGCCCTCGGGTGCAAACTTGCCCAGGAAGAACCCGCACGCCTTCCAGATGGCGATCGAAATCAGAACGCTCGCATAGCCATCCACGGCATAATGCCAGCCAAGGACGACCGAGCCGACCATGATGATTGCGGCGAATGCCCACATCAAAAGGCCGGCCAACCGTGAGCGGCGTGTTGCATAAAGCGCGAAAAGCACCGCCATCGCCACATGCATGGACGGGAAGGCGGATATGCCGAGACTGCCTGGCGTCGCCCCGATATAGCCGCTCCACACAATGTCCTGCGCAAGGTGAAAAAAGCTGCCGAGTGCGAAGGCGCAGCCACCGATCCAGAAAGCGAAAAGAAGGTATTGGGCATAGTCTTCCAGCACGCCGAAATCCGGCATGTTTCCGGTGCGCAGGCCGACCGCGGCTGCCAAAAGCAGGGCAGCGATGGCCATCGCCTGCAGCAGGCGGTGTCGCCGGTACGCGTCCGCCAAGGTGCGCAGAAAGGCCCGCCCGGCAGCTGCTTCTACCAACGGCTCTGATGTCGCAACCGAATGTTCCGCGATTTTGAAACCCAAACGCATCCCGGTACGGCGCGCGTTATCACGGGTGGTTTGATATTTTCCTAACCGACGCAGTGGATTGTGGCTGAGCGCATCGCCGTGAGGCGCGCGCCCCCTCAACCGTTCAGCGCTGCCCGGATCCTGGCCGCGTTCTCAGTCAGCACTTCGGGCTTCTCCATCTGCCCCGTATGCGGCTTGAGCGCGATGCCTTCGAACCGCGGGATGACATGGACATGCAGGTGGTAGACGGTCTGGCCGGAGGCCGGTTCGTTGAACTGCAGGATCGTGACCCCGTCAGCGCCGAAAGCCTTTTTGACCGCCAGCGACACCTTTTGGACCGTGGTGAACAGCCGGCCGAGCGTCGCCGGATCTGCATCGAGCAGATTGCGCGACGGTGCTTTGGGCACCACCAGCGTGTGACCGGGGCCTTGCGGCATCACATCCATGAAGGCGACCACGGCATCATCCTCGTAGACGCGGTGCGACGGGATTTCGCCGCGCAGGATCTTCGCGAAGATATTGCTGGGGTCGTAGGCCTCGGTCATGGCGGCGCTCCGGGAGTATGCTCCCGGTGTAGCGAAGCTGTCCCGGACCGGCAAGATGGTCCGGCGATATCGACAGGCGAGGGCAGGGGCGGATCGCTATTCCTCAAGATCCTTGCGGAACGGCGTATGCTCTTCCAGGATTTCGCCCATCCGCTCGACCTCGCGGCGTTCCCGCCGGAGATAGTCGGCCACAGCATTGCGCAGGCCGGGATGTGCGATGTAGTGCGCCGAATGCATGGTCACGGGACGATAGCCGCGCGCCAGCTTGTGCTCACCCTGCGCGCCGGCCTCGACCACCTTCAGCTTACGCTCGATGGCGAAGTCGATGGCCTGATGGTAGCAAACTTCGAAATGCAGGAACGGGTGGTCCTCGATGCAGCCCCAATTGCGGCCGTAGAGCGCATCGGAGCCGATGAAGTTGATGGCGCCGGCGACATAGCGGCCATTGCGCTTGGCCATTACCAACAGGATATCCTGGGACATGCGCTCGCCGATCAGCGAGAAGAACTTGCGGTTGAGATAGGGCCGGCCCCATTTGCGGCTGCCGGTGTCCATATAGAAGGCGAAGAAATCGTCCCAGGCCCTTTCGGTCAGGTCCTTGCCGGTCAGCCGGTCGATCGAGATATCGTTGGCGAGCGCCTCGCGCCGCTCCTTCTTCATCGCCTTGCGCTTGCGCGATGCCAGCGTAGCGAGGAAATCGTCATAGGTCGAAAAGCCTTCGTTGAAGAAGTGGAACTGCTGGTCGGTGCGGTGCAGGAAGCCGGCTGCTTCCAGCGTTGCAACGTCGCTTTCACTGGCGAAGGTGACATGCGCGGACGACACGCCGAGCTTTTCCGTCACCGCCTTCAGGCCCGCTGCGAGACCGGCCTTCACAATGGCGCTGTCCTCGCCTTTGCTGACCAGCAGGCGAGGGCCGGTGACCGGAGAGAACGGCACGGCGCATTGCAGTTTCGGATAGTAGTTGCCGCCGGCGCGTTCGAACGCATCCGACCAGCCGTGGTCGAAGACATATTCGCCCTGGCTGTGCGATTTGAGATAGCAGGGCACGGCGCCCAGCAATCTGCCTTGGGCATTTTCCAGTCTGAGATGATGACCTTGCCAGCCGGTACGCCGCACGGCGCAGCCGGAATCTTCAAGCGCGCTCAGAAAAGCATATGAAACGAGAGGGTTATAGCCATTTTCTGTGTCGCTGCGGGTTGTGCCGGTAAAGCCGTTCCACTCGTCGCAGGTGAAGGCATTGATGCCGGCGGCAACGCGGATGGAAAACTCCGCATTCGCCGTTTGCCCGTCACCTTCATCACCCTGATCCATGGGGCTTATTTAAGCTCTGTCGGGGCCGCTACAAGTCACGTTTCAGGCACTTCCATCAGGCGACATTGACCAGATCGGGTTCGAACCCTTCGAACGTCATCTGGTCGGCGTATTTGAAGGTGAGATCCACCGCCGGCTGGTCATGCACCGTCCAGGTGATGACAGGCATTTTAAGCCTTTCGCGCACGAAGCTGACGAACGGGTTCGGCAGATCGCCCGCGGCATAGGAGGTGAAGGCGAGGTCATGTGCCAGCATGGCAAAATGCGCCTCGATCAATTGGTTGTCCCTGCCATAGGCGGTCAGCCCACCCGGAATGCCAGGCGCATCCCTGGGGAAATCGCGGACCAGCCAGTGGTCGAACGACATGATCGCCGCCTTGCCCTTGTAGCGCTCCAGCATCTTGCCGACGCTTGCCACCAGGCCCTCGTCGTAACCGGGCACGCCCTTCAGTTCGACCACCAAAGGCACGCGGCCGTCGACCAGGTCGAGCACCTCCTGAAGTGAAGGCACATGGTCCTTGGTGCCGCCGATCCTGAGCGCCGCCAGTTCCGCTGCCGTGCGCTGCCAGACAAAGCCGTCCTGGCCGGTCAACCGCCTGAGATCGCCGTCATGAATGATGACGGGGACGCGGTCGGACGACAAATGCACGTCGCATTCGATCGCATAGCCGCGCTCGGCGGCAGCAGCGAAGGCCGACAGCGTGTTTTCCCAGCGCGTCTTGTTCATGTCGTGAAAGCCGCGATGCGCCACCGGGCGGGCGGTCAGCCAGGAAAGGTCGGTCATTGTCTTGGTCCTGCTCATGCGACCTCGAAGACGGCTTCGATTTCCACTGCGGCATTAAGCGGCAGACAGGCGGTGCCGACGGCGGAGCGGGCATGCTTGCCGCGCTCGCCAAGGGCCGCGACCAGGAAATCGGAGGCGCCATTGGCGACCAGATGCTGCTCGACGAAATCCGGCACTGATGCAACAAAGACGGTGATCTTGACCAGCCGCTGGATTTTTTCGAGATCGCCAAGTGCTGCTTTTGCCTGCGCCAAGATGTTGATTGCACAGTACTTTGCGCCTTCCTTGCCGGTTGCCGTGTCGACGTCGCGGCCGAGCAGGCCGCTTGCCTGCAGCTTGCCGTCCTTGAGCGGCAACTGCCCGGCGGTGAACAAAAGATTGCCGGACCTGCAATAGGGCACATAGTTCGCGGCGGGCGCTGCGGCGGCAGGTATCGTCACGCCGAGATCGCTTAGCCGCTTTTCGATTGTTTCACTCATCGTATTTCCCTATTGCTTGGAGACGCCGCGCTGGCCGGGCCGAAATTGCTATTTTTGCCTCGCTTCCGCCACGACTTTTTTTAAGCTGGACCATCCTTACCTGCGGCCTGCCATCAGCTGCGACGATCGGAGCCCTTTATGCGCGCAACGCGCCTTGCCTTCCACGCCGTTCTCGTTCCGGTGCTGTTCTCGATGGCTCCAGCCTTTGCCGTGCCGGCGCTGCAGGCGCATCGCGCCGTCTACGATCTTACCCTCGACAAGGCGTCGGACCGCTCGGGCATCACCGGCATTTCCGGCCGCATGGTCTATGAGTTCAACGGCTCGCCCTGCGAGGGCTATACGGTAAAATTCCGTTTCGTCACCCAGATCGCCACCGGCGACAACACCAGGCTGACCGACCAGCAGACGACCACGTTCGAGGACGCCGAAGGCAAGACCTTCTCGTTCGTGACCAAATCCTTCGTCGACCAGAACCTAGACAAGGAGGTCAAGGGCACCGCCACGAAAGAGACCAAGGGCCTCAAGGTCGACATCGACAAGCCCGAGAAGAACAGCCTGGAACTCGCCGCTACTCAGTTCCCGACCCAGCATCTGGTCGAACTGATCGGCAAGGCCGAGAAGGGCGAGAATTTCTACGAAACCAGCCTGTTCGACGGTTCGGAGGATGCCAACAAGGTGATGACCACCACCGTCATCGTCGGCAAGAAGGCCGAGGGCGACAAGGCCGACCCCGAAGCGCCGGCGCTGGCCAAGCTTGCCGGCGACAAATACTGGCCGGTCGACATCGCCTATTTCGACGAGACCGACAAATCGGGCGAAGAGGTGCCGGAATACCGCATCAGCTTCAAGCTGCACGAGAACGGCATCACCCGCGACCTCACAATGGACTATGGCGAGTTCTCGATGACCGGAAAGCTGGTCAACCTCTCGCTGTTCGATCAGACCAAGCCTTGCCCGGTCTCGAAATAGCAACAATGCGGCGCTGGCACGGCAGGCTTGATGGCAGTTCCCGATGGCGGTCTATGTCGATGCGGCGATCTGGAAATGGGCCGGCCATCGCTGGTGCCACCTGATGGCCGACGATACGGACGAACTGCATCGTTTCGCCGCCGAGCTTGGTGTCAAGCGTTCGTCCTACCAGGGGCCGCCCAGGACATCGGCGCCGCACTATGACATAACCGGCTTCGAGCGCGACCGGGCGGTGCGGCTCGGCGCCATCGAATGCAGCCGCGAGGAGATCGTTTCGATCTTCAGGCGCGTACGGGTACCCAACGGAAAGGGCCGATCGTGACGCTAACGGCATTCTTGGCTTATTGCCTTGCCATCACACTTGCCGCCGCCACGCCGGGTCCGGCGATGTTCACGGTGATCACCAACGGCGTGGCAGGCGGCTTCCTGCGTGCGTTCGTCGCCGGAATGGGCATTGCCGCCGGTGATGCCGTGCTGGTCACCTTGGCACTGCTCGGGCTGGTGGCGCTGGCCCAGACCTTCGAATGGGTGTTTCTCCTGTTGAAATACGCCGGTGCGGCCTACCTGATTTTCCTCGGCATCAAAGATGTGGCGGGCCGCGGCCGCGCAATCGGCCGCGCAAGGAATCCCCCAAACCGGATTGTCGCGTTCGTTCCTGCTTGGCGCCTCCGTGGCGCTCGGCAACCCGAAGGCGATCCTGTTCCACGCCTCGATCATGCCGCTGATCCTCAACCTCGACACCATGACGTTTGCCGACAGCCTGCTGGTGGTGGCAGTCGTCGTCGGCGCCAATATTCTCACCATGGGCATCTACGCCGCGCTGGCGGGCAGGGCATCCGGCTGGTTCAGGACGCCCGAACGCATGCGGCTGATTAACCGGTTCGCCGGCAGCGCCATGATCGGCACCGGAGCGCTGATTGCCGCACGCTGAGCGATGAAGCACCTCACCGCTTGCGTTTGCAGCGCTTCCCCTCTATATGCGCGCTCATTCCACACACGGACTTTGGTGTCTGCCCGGGAGAAATCCGGCTGAAACCTCCGGTGGCGTTCGAGGACAAAGTCCAAAAATGCCTGTGTCCGTGGAGGCTAACCGGAAAAGGAACTAAGAATGGCACTGCCTGATTTCAGCATGCGCCAGCTTTTGGAAGCTGGCATTCACTTCGGCCACCAGACCCACCGCTGGAACCCGAAGATGGCGCCTTACATCTACGGCGCCCGCAACAACATCCACATCATCGACCTGTCGCAGACGGTGCCTTTGCTGCACCAGGCTCTGAAGCAGGTTTCCGACACCGTTGCCAAGGGCGGCCGCGTGCTGTTCGTCGGCACCAAGCGCCAGGCGTCCGACATCGTCGCCGACGCCGCACAGCGTTCGGCCCAATACTATGTCAACTCGCGTTGGCTCGGCGGCATGCTGACCAACTGGAAGACGATCTCGAATTCGATCCAGCGCCTGCGCAAGCTCGACGAGATGCTGGCCGGCGAAGCCCAGGGCCTGACCAAGAAGGAACGCCTGAACCTCGACCGCGAGCGCGAGAAGCTCGACAAGGCGCTCGGCGGTATCAAGGACATGGGCTCGACGCCCGACCTGATGTTCGTCATCGACACCAACAAGGAAGCGATCGCCATTCTCGAGGCCAAGCGCCTCGGCATTCCGGTCGTTGCCATCATCGATTCGAACTGCGATCCGGACAAGATCGACTTCCCGATCCCCGGTAATGACGACGCGGCGCGCGCCATCCAGCTCTATTGCGACCTGATCGCCAAGGCTGCCATCGACGGCATCGCCCGCCAGCAGGGCGCGCTCGGCGTCGACATCGGCGCCTCGGTCGAAGCTCCGGTCGAACCGGCGCTTGATCCGGCTCCGGCCCCGGCTGCGGACGCTCCGGAAGCTTGACAATCGAAGGCCGGTTGCGGCCTTTATCATTCTCATATTTGGCACGCTAGACGGACGCATCACCGAGTACCGGTGGTGCGTCGGTGCATTTAAAACAAAGAGGCGACAATGAGCATTTCGGCTGCACAGGTCAAAGAACTCCGCGACTTGACCGGCGCGGGCATGATGGACTGCAAGGCGGCGTTGACCGAGACCAACGGCAACATCGAAGAGGCCGTCGACTGGCTGCGCAAGAAGGGCATTTCCAAGGCCGACAAGAAGGCTGGCCGTACTGCCGCCGAAGGCCTGATCGGCGTCGACTCCGGCGTCCGCGAGGCCGCCATCGTCGAGGTTAACTCCGAGACCGATTTCGTGGCCCGTAACGAGCAGTTCCAGGAGATCGTTCGCAATGTCGCCAAGGTCGCGCTTGCTTATGGCACGACGGAGGCTGTCTCTGCCGCAAAGTATCCGGGTTCGGACAAGTCGGTCACTGACACCATCAAGGACGCCGTTGGCACCATTGGCGAGAACATGAGCTTCCGCCGTTCGGCCAAGCTCACCGTCCCGCACGGTGCTGTCGCAACCTACGTCCACAATGCGGTTGCCGATGGTCTTGGCAAGCTCGGCGTTCTGGTCGCGATCGAGACGACGGGCAATGAGCATGCCGCCAACGCCTTTGGCCGCCATGTCGCCATGCATGTCGCCGCCACCAACCCGCTGGCGTTGACCGCCGAGCAGATCGATCCGGCAGCGGTCGAGCGCGAGAAGGCGATCTTCGCCGACCAGGCGCGCCAGTCCGGCAAGCCGGAAGCGATCATCGAAAAGATGGTCGAAGGCCGCCTGCGCAAGTTCTACGAGGAAGTCGTGCTCCTCAAGCAGGCCTTCGTGCTCAATCCCGACATCACTGTCGAGCAGGCGCTGAAGGATGCCGAGAAGGACATCGGCGCTCCGGCCAAGATCTCCGCCTATCTGCGCTTTGCGCTGGGCGAAGGCATCGAAAAGGAAGAGACCGATTTCGCGGCGGAAGTCGCGGCGGCGGTGAAGAAGTAGTTTTAAAAATAGCCCCGAAAAGGGCTTCTCAGCTCAGGCAACTCGGCCGGGTGTCCGCAAGGATGCTCGGCCGATTTCTTGTGCGGTGTCGATGAAGGCCCTGAGCTTTGGCGCCATCGACGCCCTGCGCGGGAAGTAGAGGAAGAGGCCGGGCTCCTCGATCGCCGTTTGCGGCAGGATCTGAACGAGGCGGCCGGCGGCCAATTCCGCGCGCACCAGCGGCTCGAACACATAGATCAGCCCGACGCCGGCAAGCGCAAGGTCGATCGCGGCCAGCGAATCGGTAACGATGACCGTACCCTTCGTCTCGGCCACGACATCCTTGCCGTCCTCGGTCAGGTCCCAGCGATAGAGTGCGCCGGAGCGCACAAGCCGGTAGCCGACGCAATTGTGGTCCGAAAGATCCGTCACACCGCGCGGACGGCCATGCCGGCCGACATAGGCGGGGGAGGCGACGATCACGGCGTTGAATGGCGGCGTCAGCCGGACCGTGACCATGTCCTGTGCGATCATCTCGCCCAGCCGGATGCCGGCATCAAAACCCTCGCCGACAATGTCCACCAGCCCCTGGTCGATGAGCAATTCGATGGTCACATCAGGATAGCGTTCAGCCATCGCGGCGACCACGGGAGTGACGGCAAGTGGAACGGCGATGTTGGGAACGTTCAACCTGAGCAAGCCGGAGGGCCGGCCCTTGATGGCTCGGATGCGGTCCATCCGGTCGGCGATATCCTGGAGAGCAGGGGCTGCCGTCTCCACCAGCGCCTTGCCGGCTTCCGTCAGCGAGACGCTGCGCGTGGTGCGCGCAAACAGCGGCTGGCCGATCCGCTCCTCCACGAGGCGCACCGCATGGCTGACGGCGGATGGGGACATGCCCAGTTCGGCCGCGGCAAGCGCAAAGCCGCCGCGTCGGGCAACGGCGACGATGACAGGCAAATGACTGAGCAGATCCCGGTCCATTCATGCATGATATCGCATAGTCCTTGCAAACACTTCAATCTTCTCGATGCCGACAGGCTGACCCATATTGCCATCACCGATGCACAAAGGAGAAGAGAGATGGATGCCTTGAAACACGCTACCTTCGCCGCAGGCCTTGCCCTAGCGCCGGTCGATGCCGGCGGCGCCGAGCCGTCCGGTTGGCGCGCGCTCGCCGACGAACGCGCCGTCATCCGCATCGCCGATGCCATCGACCGTGCCGTCGATGCGCAGGACTGGAAGCTTGCCCGCTCCTATTTCGCCGACCGTGTCACCGTCGACTTCAGCAGCCTGTCAGGACAGCCTGCCGCCACCATCCCCTCCGACAATCTGATCGGTACCTGGGCCGGCAACCTCAGGGGCAGCAAGACCAGCCTGCATCTGCGCACCAATCACCAGGTGATCTTTGAGGCGGACGCGGCGACCGTCTCTTCGAACGGCTATGCCTGGAACCGGATGGAAGGCAATGGCGACCCGCTGTGGGAAGTCTGGGGCACCTACGAGCACCATCTGGTTCGCTCCGGGACCGGCTGGAAAGTCGACGGCTTCGTTTTCCGCGCCACGCATGAGCGCGGCAATCCCTGGGTCAAGATGACGCCTGGCCAGTGAGCCGGCGTCAAGAAATCAGGATAGGAAAAACACCATGACCATGAGCTATTACACACTGGGCAACAGCGGCCTGCGCGTCAGCCGGCTGGCACTGGGCACCATGACCTTTGGCACCGAATGGGGCTGGGGCGCGGACAGGGAAACCGCGCGCGCCATGGCCGACGCCTATGTCGAGGCCGGCGGCAATTTCTTCGACACCGCCGACCTCTACACCGGCGGCACAGCCGAAACCTGGCTCGGCGAATTCATCGCCGAGCGAGGCTTGCGCGACAGAGCGGTGATCGCCACGAAATTCACCTTCAACGCGGAGCCCGGCAATCCGAACGCCGGTGGCAATGGCCGCAAGAACATCTTGCGCGCCGTGGACGCCTCGCTGAAGCGGTTGGGCACTGACTATATCGACCTCTACCTCCTCCATGTCTGGGACGGGCTGACGCCGGCCGAGGAGGTCATGCGCACGATGGATGATCTCGTGCGTGCGGGCAAAATTCGCCATGTCGGCCTGTCCGATGTGCCGGCCTGGTATGCTGCCCGCGCGCAGACGATCGCCGAGTGGCGCGGCTACGAGCCGGTGTCGGCCTTGCAGCTTGAATATTCGCTGGCGGAGCGTTCGACCGAAAATGAGTTCGTGCCCTTCGGCACCCGCCATGGCGCAGGAATCATGGTGTGGAGCCCGCTGGCCAGCGGGCTGCTCAGCGGCAAGTACCGGCCGACGCAGGAAGGCCATGCCGGCCGGCTCGACGGCTTTCGCAACACCACTCATCCGGGGTTCCAGAAGTTCACCGAGCGCAACTGGGCGATCGTGGCGGAGCTCGAAAAAGTTGCCGCCGAACTCGGACGCAGCATGGCGCAGGTCGCGCTCAACTGGGTGGCAACGCAACCGGGCATCGCCACCGTGATTCTTGGCGCCACCAAGCTGGCGCAGTTGCAGGACAATCTAGCGGCGTTGGATTTCACTTTACCCGCCGAGCTTCGCGCGCGGCTGGATACGGTCAGCAGGACACCGCCGCCATTCCCGTACGCCTATTTCGGTTCCGACATACAAGCCCGGGTTACCGGCGGCGCCGTGACCGGCGACAAGCCGTTGGGTTATGCGCCGCCGCTGCTGGTCGAGGGCGACGCCGTCAGCATCACCAGCAACTGACGGGCCGCGACGGGAAGGCGGAATTGGGCGAGGGGCGCCGCGTGACATCGCGGCGCCCTTCGTGTATCGGAACTCGGCATCGCGCCAGCGGCGGCGCCCGCGCGAGGGCGGCCTGCCCAGGCTGCCACACGCAACAATGACGAGGTCCAGATGACGGCAAAGCCCCTCTATCGACGTGTCCTGCTGAAAGCGTCGGGCGAAGCGTTGATGGGCGAGCAGCATTTCGGCATCGATGTCTCGGTGGTCGACCGAATCGCCGCCGACATCGCCGAAGCCCGCGCACTTGGCATCGAGGTCGGCGTCGTCATTGGCGGCGGCAATATCTTTCGCGGCGTGGCGGTGGCATCCAAGGGCGGCGACCGCGTTACCGGCGACCACATGGGCATGCTGGCCACCGTCATCAACTCGCTGGCGCTGCGCACCTCGCTGAACAAGATCGGCGTCGACGCCGTCGTGCTGTCGGCCATAGCCATGCCCGAACTTTGCGAGAGTTTTTCCCAGCGCCAGGCCACCGCCTATATGAACCAGGGCAAGGTCGTCATTTTCGCCGGCGGCACCGGCAATCCGTTCTTCACCACCGATTCGGCCGCGGCCTTGCGCGCCGCCGAGATCGGCGCCGACGCGCTGTTCAAGGGCACCCAGGTCGACGGCGTCTATTCGGCCGATCCCAAGAAGGATCCGAATGCGACCCGCTTCGAGCGCATCAGCCATGCCGAAGTCATCAACAAGGGCCTTTCGATCATGGATACCGCCGCAATTGCACTTGCGCGCGAAAACAACATCCCGATAATCGTCTATTCGATCCACGAAAAAGGTGGTTTCGGCGATATTCTGCGGGGCGGCGGCCGTTGCACGATCGTCGCCGACGAATAATCCGGAGTATACTCTCCTAAAAAGGGATCAGTTTTCGAAAGAGGGTCCGGATATAGGCCCTAAGCAGTGAACCCGGATCAAACGGGTCGAGGAGACTAAGATGAGTGGTGAGTTCGACGACCTCAAGCGGCGCATGGATGGCGCGATCGCCGCCTTCAAGCACGATCTGGCTTCGCTGCGCACCGGCCGTGCCTCCAGCAATCTGCTCGACGCCATCCAGGTCCAGGCCTACGGCACCACCATGCCCATCAACCAGGTGGCGAACGTGTCGGTGCCGGAGCCGCGCATGATCTCGGTTTCGGTATGGGACAAGTCGATGGTCGGCGCGGTCGACCGTGCCATCAGAGAATCCAATCTCGGCTTCAATCCGATCGTCGACGGCACCAATCTCAGAATTCCGCTGCCCGAGCTCAACGAGCAGCGCCGCAAGGAACTGGTCAAGATTTCGCATGGCTACGCCGAGAACGCCCGCGTTGCGGTGCGCCATGTCCGTCGCGACGGCATGGACTTCTTGAAGAAGGCGGAAAAGGACGGCGACATCAGCGAGGACGATCAGCGCAAGCGCTCCGATCAGGTCCAGAAGCTGACCGACGAAACGATCAGCACCATCGATCACCTGCTTTCCGATAAGGAAGCTGAAATCATGCAGGTTTAGGGTCGGCCCGCACCGGCCCGAAAGCGAGACAATGGCAACGCCCGCGCATGTCGCGATCATCATGGATGGAAACGGACGCTGGGCCAAGGCGCGCGGCATGCCGCGGCTTGCCGGCCATCGCGCCGGCGTCGAAGCGCTGCGCAAGACGGTGCGCGCCGCGCCCGGTCTCGGCATTTCCTTCCTGACCGTCTACGCCTTTTCGTCGGAAAACTGGTCGCGGCCCAAGGCCGAAGTCAGCGATCTGATGGGGCTTTTGAAACTGTTCATCCGCCGCGATCTGGCCGAACTGCACCAGAACGGCGTGCGCGTCAGGATCATCGGTGACAGGGCGGGGCTGCAGCCGGACATCAGGGGCCTGCTGGAAGAGGCCGAATCGCTGACTGCGCGCAATGAATCGCTGACCTTGGTCATCGCCTTCAACTATGGCGGGCGCGACGAGATCGTGCGCACGTCACGCAAGCTCGCAGCCGCAGTGGCGCGCGGCGAGATCGACGCAGAGGCGATCACGGCAGACACTTTTGCCGGCGCCCTCGACACCGCAGGCATTCCCGATCCGGAGCTGGTCATCCGCACCAGTGGCGAGCTTCGGCTGTCGAACTTCCTTCTGTGGCAGGCAGCCTACAGCGAACTGGTTTTTCTGCCTTGCTACTGGCCTGACTTCAGCCGCGAACACCTGGCCGACGCATTGCGCGATTTTGCTGGCCGCGAGCGCCGTTTTGGCGGGCTTGCCGCTCAAGATGTCGCTGCCTCGTGATCGGCGGCGGGATGAACAATCTTCAGCTTCGCATCGTCTCGGCGCTGGTGCTGGCCGCAATAGCGCTTGGCCTGACCTGGTTGGGAGGGCTGTGGTTCCGCCTGCTTTGCGCCGGGATATCGGCGGTCATCTTCTATGAATGGGCGCGCATGTCGCGCCCCTTGGCCGGTGCGACCCTCGGCTTCATTCCCGAAGCGCTGCTTCTGGTTTTCGTCGTCGCCCTGGTTGCAGGCGTGCCGGCATCGTGGCTTCTGTCTCTTGTCCTGGCCATGGTTGTGGTCGCTGCTGTCGGCGCCCGTATGCGTGGAGCGGCGCAATGGGATGCAGCCGGTCTTGCCTACGCGGCTTTGTCCGGCTTATCGCTGGCGCTGCTGCGCGGCGGCGACCATCCCGGCCTGGTCGCAATCCTGTTTCTGTTCGCCGTGGTCTGGGCGACCGACATCTTCGCCTATTTCGTCGGCCGCTCCGTCGGTGGGCCCAAGCTCGCGCCATCTATATCCCCCGGCAAGACGCAGAGCGGCGCGCTTGGCGGCGCTGTCGGCGGCGTGGCCGCCGGCGTGCTTCTGGCTGCCGCCGCCGGGGCCGGCAATCTTGGCGTCCTCGCCATGGTTGCGCTGGTGCTGTCGATTGTTGCCCAGGCTGGCGATCTCTTCGAATCCTGGGTCAAGCGCCGCCACGGCCGCAAGGATTCAAGCGCGTTGATACCCGGGCATGGCGGTGTCATGGACAGGGTGGACGGGCTTGTCGCGGCGGCTTTTGCCCTATACGTGATCGGCTGGATTTCGGCGGGCGCCGATCATCCGGCGCAGGGGCTGTTTCCGGCTTGAGTGATATTTCACGGCGAAGAAATGGCGCACGCCACGGATTCGCCTGGATTGATGTCACAGTCGCGGCGACACCTTTTGCCGCGGGTGAATTTGAGGGCATGACTTGAACGAAATTCTTCACGCGTTTTTCAGCACGGAAGGCTTTGTCCTCGGCACGCTGGTGCCGTTTCTGTTCGTGCTGACCGTGGTCGTCTTCATTCACGAAATGGGCCATTACCTGGTCGGCCGCTGGTGCGGCATTGGCGTGAAGGCCTTTTCGATCGGCTTCGGCCCCGAACTTCTCGGCTTCAACGACAGCCACGGCACGCGCTGGAAGCTCTGCGCCATACCGCTCGGCGGTTATGTCAAATTCGTCGGCGACATGAGCGCCACGTCGAGCCAGCCGAGTTCGGAAGATCTGGAAACGCTGACTGACGCTGAACGCAAGGTCGCCTTCCACACGCAACCCATCTGGAAACGCGCCGCCACGGTGGTGGCCGGCCCGCTGTTCAACTTCCTTTTGACCATTGCCGTCTTTGCCGTGCTGTTTTCCCTCTATGGCCGCCCTGTGTTTGAGCCGATGGTGGCGGCGGTCACCGCCGGCAGTCCAGCCGCAAGGGCCGGCATTTTGCCAGGCGACCGATTCGTCGCCGTCGACGGCAGCAAGGTTGAGACCTTCGCCGACGTCCAGCGCCTAGTTTCGGGCCGCGGCGGCGACGCCATCACCTTCACCATGTTGCGCGAGGGCAAGGAGGTCACGGTCGTCGCGACGCCGGAGCCGATGGAGCAGCTGGACGCACTGGGCAACAAGGTCAAGGTGGCCGTCATCGGCGTCGTCAACAACAAGGATGTCGGCCAGCCCAGGCTGATCACCTACAGCCCTGTCGGAGCAGTCGGCGCCGCGGTCGAGGAGACGGGGCACGTCATTCAGCGCACCGGCCAGTTCCTGCAGCGATTCGTTGTCGGCCGCGAAGACAAATGCCAGCTGGGCGGCCCGATCAAGATCGCCAAGATGTCGGGGCAGGCGGCAAAGCTGGGCTTCCTATGGCTGGTGCAACTCGTCGCCGGCCTGTCGGTCGGGATCGGAATTCTGAACCTTTTGCCGATTCCCCCCCTCGACGGCGGCCATCTCCTGTTCTACGCACTCGAAGCCGTTTTCCGGCGTCCGGTATCGGAGCGGATGATGGAAATGGGATACCGGGCCGGCCTCTTTCTGGTTCTGGGATTTATGGGCTTCGTCTTCTGGAACGATCTGTTTGGGTGCTGAAATCATGAAGAAATTTGGCTTCAGCACCGGCAATGTTGAGACGCCGTTTACCATGCACGGGGGTATGCGTGACGCGAAAGCCACGCATCAGGGTTAAGTAATTACAAATTAACCAGAAGCCTTGCGTGTAGGGAAAATCCGGTTAATACGGTAGGAGAAATTACCGCACGTCCGGTTTTCTCGCCGTGGGGACTTCGAGAAAAGGTACAAAAGCCCGATGAAGGCAGCATCCAAATTTTTGAGCGCCGCGTCCGCGGTGGCTATGTCCGCCGCTCTGGTTGTACCAGGTGCGCTCGCCGTGCAGTTCGTTGCCACATCTGCGGCGCAGGCAGCCGTTGTCTCGAGAGTCGAGGTCAGCGGCAACCAGCGTGTCGACGCCGACACCATCCGCAACTACATCACGATCAAGCCGGGCAAGGCGTTTTCCAGCGCCGATATCGACGATGCGGTCAAGGCGCTGTTCGGCACCGGGCTGTTCTCGGACGTGCAGATCAATCAGGTCGGTTCGACGCTGGTAGTCAAGGTTGCCGAATACCAGGTCGTCAACCAGGTTCTGTTCCAGGGCAACAAGAAGCTCAAGGACAACGCGCTGGCAGTCGCCGTGCAGTTGAAGCCGCGCGGGACGTTCTCGCAGGCAACGCTGGACTCCGATGTCGAGGCGGTAAAGGCTGCCTACAGGCGAATTGGCCGGGATGACGCCGCTGTCACGACGCAGATCATGGATCTCGGCGACAACCGCGTGAACGTGGTCTTCAACATCAACGAAGGCGGCCGCACCAAGATCGCCGCTGTCAATTTCGTCGGCAACAGCGCCTATTCGAGCCGCCGCCTGTCCGACGTCATCGCAACCAAGCGCTCGAGCTTCTTGTCCTTCGTGCTGCGTGACGACGTCTATGACGAGGACAAGCTCCGCGCCGACCAGGAATCGCTGCGCCGCTTCTATTACAATCACGGCTATGCCGACTTCCAGGTGGTCTCAGCCGTCGGCGAGCTCGACGACACGACCAACCAGTACACCGTTACCATCACCGTCCAGGAAGGCGACCGCTATACGTTCGGCGACGTCAGCGTCGAGAGCACCATTCCCGAAGTCGACTCGAAGGCGCTGGAATCGGTGGTTCAGACCCACAAGGGCGACGTCTACAACGCCAAGAATGTCGAGGACACCATCATCGCGCTGACCGAAAAGGTCGCGGGTTCGGGCTATGCCTTCGCCCAGGTGACACCGCGCGGTGATCGCAACTTCGAGAACCACACCATTTCGGTCGTCTATACGATCGACCAGGGCACCAAGGCCTATATCGAGCGCATCGAAATCCGCGGCAACGACCGCACGCGCGACTATGTCATTCGTCGTGAGTTCGATGTCAGCGAAGGCGACGCCTTCAACCAGGTACTCATCCAGCGCGCGAAGAAGCGGCTGGAAAAGCTAGATTACTTTGAGAAAGTCGACGTTTCGACTGTCCCGGGTTCTGAGCCAGACCAGGTCGTGCTCGTGGTTGACGTAGTCGAGAAATCGACCGGCGAGTTCTCGGTTGGCGCAGGATATTCGACCGGTGGCGACACTGCGGGTCCGTCCGTCGAAGGTTCGGTCGCGGAGCGCAACTTCCTCGGTCGCGGCCAGTACATCAAGGTTTCGGCGGGTGGTGGCAAGAATTCGCGCGACTACAGCCTGTCCTTCACCGAGCCCTATTTCCTCGGGCGCCGTATCGCTGCCGGCTTCGACATCTTCCAGCAGACACGCAACTACGACCACTATGACAGCGAGACGCTGGGTGCGACGGTGCGCTTCGGCCTGCCGATCACCGACAACATCTCGACGCAGTTGGCGTACAATATCGCCCAGGAGAAGTACAAGCTCGACGACGGTTGCGATAACAATCCTGCCGTCCCGGGCAACGCCCCTGGCGACGGGATTCCCGACGCGGACTGCAACGTATCTGCGGCAATCGTCCAGGGAATTGATGAAAGCCCTTGGATCAAGTCGTCGGTCAGCCTTGGGTTGGTCTACAACACCATCGATGACATGAAGAGCCCGCATGAAGGCATCTACGCCACCACGACCATGGAAGTTGCCGGCCTTGGTGGCGATGCCAAATTCGTAAAGGTTACCGGTCGTGGGACTGTCTACCAGACGTTGTCCGAACAGCTGGACCTGGTCGGCCTGATCTCAGGCGGCGCCGGCCATATCCAAGGCTTCGGCGGTGACGGCCTGCGTATCTTCGATCAGTTCCAGAGCAGCGACCGCATGATCCGCGGCTTCGAGTATGGTGGCATCGGTCCTGCGGATATTGCAACGGGTGACCACCTCGGCGGCACCACCTATTTCAATGCGTCGGCGGAAGCTCAGTTCCCGATACCGGTCATTCCGGAAAGCTTTGGTGTGCGCGGCGCCGTGTTTGCTGATGCCGCCACACTGTATGGCAGCAAGATTAACGTCGCCGGGGTTACTCAAGCTTCAACTGATCTAGAGTTGCGCGCTTCGGTTGGTGTCGGCTTGTTGTGGTCATCGCCTTTCGGCCCGATCCGCATTGACTACGCGATGCCCGTCAAGAAGGAAAAGACCGACGACGTGCAGGAATTCAACTTCGGCATGTCGAGCCGCTTCTGATGCGCGGGTAACGATGCTTCCGGGCCGTTGGGGTCCGGAAGAGAACTGATCCGACCTAGCTGGATATTGCTTCTGGAATGACCGATCCGGTGTTCTTCGCGCCATCACGCCGGTATACGGCTGGCGAAGTCGCGAATCTGACCGGCGCATCGCTTGTCGATTCCGATTTTGCCCACATATCGATCGATGCGTTGGCGCCAGCCAATGAAGGCGGCGAGGGTGCGCTCGTCTTCGTCGACGGCAAGCGCAATTTCGCGCTGATGCAGTCGCTGAAGGCGGCGGCCGTGTTTTGTCCCGCCGAGTTCGCGGGCAAGGCGCCGGCCGGCATTGCGGTTCTGGTTCATCCGCGCCCGCAGCAGGCCTTCGCCATGATCGGCCGGCTGCTGTTCCCGACGGCGGCTACGCCGGGACCGATGACCAGCGAAACCGGGGTCTCGCCGCAAGCTCATGTCGATGCCTCGGCGCATATCGAGGCCGGGGCGATCATCGAGGCCGGAGCGGTCATCGGCCCCCGCGCTTCCATCGGCAGCGGAACGGTCATTGCCCCCCACGCCGTTATCGGCCCCTCCTGCCAGATCGGCCGTGACGGCTACATTGGGCCGGGTGTCAGTGTTCAGTATGCGCTGATCGGCAACCGCGTCATCATTCATGGCGGCGCCAGGATAGGCCAGGACGGCTTCGGCTTTGTCGGCGGCGCCAAAGGCCCTGAGCGTGTGCCGCAGGTCGGCCGCGTCATCATTCAGGACGATGTCGAAATCGGCTCGAACACGACCGTCGATCGCGGCGCTATGTCGGATACGGTCATCGGTCAGGGGACCAAGATCGACAATCTGGTGCAGATCGCCCATAACGTTCGCATCGGCCGCAATTGCATTATTGCCGGGCTCTCTGGTATTTCCGGCTCCGTCACCGTCGGCGACGGTGTCACCATGGGGGGCGGCGTTGGCCTTGCCGATCATTTGACCATCGGATCAGGGGCCAAGCTTGCTGCAAGAAGCGGGTTCATGAGCAACGTGCCGGCGGGCGAGATCTGGGGAGGCTATCCGGCGCAGCCGATGGCGGAAGCCATGCGCGAGATCGCCATGCTGAGGAAGCTCGCCAGGACGCGCAAGCAGGGCGAAGGGGGAAGTAGCTGAGATGGTGCCGGCGACGCTCGAAGCGGTCGATATATTGGGGTTGATGAAGCTTTTACCGCATCGCTATCCCTTCCTGATGATCGACCGCATCATCGAAATCGACGGCAATGATTCTGCCATCGGCATCAAGAACGTGACCATCAATGAGCCGCATTTTCAGGGCCATTTCCCGGATCAGCCGGTGATGCCGGGCGTGCTCATCGTCGAGGCCATGGCGCAGACGGCCGGCGCGATCTGCATCCGTAACCTCAACACGGAAAAGCCGTCGCTGGTCTATTTCCTGACCATCGATAATGCGAAATTCCGCAAACCGGTCGTCCCGGGCGACCAGTTGAAAATCCACGTCAAGAAAATCAAGATGCGCGGCAACCTGCTCAAATTCGCCTGCGAGGCCATGGTGGAGGGCACAAAGGCCGCCGAAGCCGAGATCTCGGCAATGATGGTTACCGGCTGACGGTTCGAAATGCTCATGAAAATACAGACTTCAATCCACCCCTCGGCCGTCATCGAGGCCGGCGCGCAGGTCGGCGAAGGCGCCGCAATAGGACCTTTCTGCTATGTCGGCGCTGACGCCGTGATCGGTGACCGCGTCGAACTGGTCAGCCATGTCTCGGTGCTGGGCGCGACAACCATTGGCGCCGCGACCAAGGTCTATCCAATGGCGACACTGGGCGGACCGCCGCAGAACACCAAGCACAAGGGCGGCCGCACCACTTTGGTCATCGGCCAGCACTGCACGATCCGCGAAGGCGTGACCATGCATCTCGGCACCGATTCCAGCCGCGGTGAGACGACCGTCGGCGACAACGGCAATTTCCTTGCCTATGCCCACATTGCCCATGATTGCGTCGTCGGTAAAAACGCCACCTTCGCCAATGGCGCGACCCTGGGCGGCCATTGCGAGGTCGGTGACAGCGTTTATATTGGCGGCCTCAGCGCCGTTCATCAGTTCGTGCGTGTTGGTGACAACGCCTTTCTCGGCGGCTGCTCGGCTTTTGTCGGCGATGTCATTCCCTACGCCATTGCGGTGGGCAATCGCGCCAGCCTGCGTGGACTCAACATCATCGGCCTGAAGCGCGCCGGGTTGCCGCGCGCCGAAATCTACCTGCTGCGCAAGGCTTACAAGACCATCTTCGACCGCTCCCGCACTGTCGGCGAGAACATCGAATTCGCCAAGGCCGAGTTTGCGTCGTCGCCGACGGCCATGAAAATCATCGATTTCATCACCAGTCGCGGCAAGCGGCATTTTGCCGTCCCGTCGCTTAAGGGTGGCGACGGCGACGATGCCGATGACGAAGGCTGAGGCCACTTCAACGGGCCTCGAACTTGCGCCGGACGCCAGGGTCGGCATCATTGCCGGCGGCGGTAGCTTGCCGGTCGAAGTTGCCGCCGGCCTGGCGGAGGCCGGACATCGGCCTGTCATCATCCTGGTCGAAGGTCAGGCCGACCGTCAGTCCGACCTCACAATCTATGAGCATGAAAGCCTTGCGCTGGAAGACATCGGCTCGCTGGTTGCGTTGCTGAGGCGCCGGCGCATCACCCATCTTGTGCTTGCCGGCGAGATCAGGCGCAGGCCGCGGTTGGTCGACATGCGTCCGAACCTTGGGCTACTGGCACTTATACCCTCGCTCGCCATGGCGCTTGCCCGCGGCGATGACGGGCTGTTGAAGATATTGACCCGCGGCCTGGAGGCACGGGGCGTCAAGGTTGTCGGTGCGCATGAAGTCGTGCCCCGGCTCGTCGCGGCCGAAGGGCCGCTGACCAAAGCAGTGCCGCGAAAGTCCGACTGGCGCGATATCGAGGCGGCACACGCGGCGGCAAAGGCCATCGGCGCGCTCGACATTGGTCAGGCGGCAATTGCCATCGGTGGCCGCACTGTTGCCCTGGAAGGCGTCGAGGGCACCCACGGACTGCTCGAGCGGACGCAGCAGTTGCGCGGCCATGGCAGGCTGGCCGGCAAGACGCGCGGTGTCCTGGTCAAATGCGCCAAGCCTGGCCAGGAATTGCGTGCCGATCTGCCATCTATTGGCCCCCAGACCGTCGAGGCGGCGCATGCCGCGGGGCTCGCCGGCATTGCCGTCGAAGCCGGCCGTTCGCTCATCCTCGAAGGCCCCGCCGTTCTCGCGCGCGCCAATGCGCTCGGCCTGTTCGTGTTCGGCCTGCCGGCTGCGGGGGCTGTCCATGGCAGCTGAGAAGCCGCTGAAGATTGCCATCGTCGCCGGCGAAGAATCCGGCGACCTGCTGGGCGCCGACATCGTGCAGGCGCTGAAGCGCATGACCGGGCGCGAGGTGCAACTCGTCGGCACTGGCGGGCGGCATCTGCAGGCGCTCGGACTGGCGCCGCTGTTCGACGGCGCCGAGATCGCGCTGATGGGGCTCAGCGCCATCCTGCGTGACTTGCCGCGCCTGATGCGGCGGATCAGCCAGACGGCAAGTGCTGTCGCCGCCGAAAAACCCGACTGTCTGATCACCATCGACAGCCCCGATTTCTCGCTGCGCGTCGCCAAAAAGATCCGCGCCGCCGATCCGTCGATCCCGATCGTCCATTATGTCTGCCCGAGCGTCTGGGCGTGGCGGCCGGGTAGGGCGGCCGCGATGAAGCCCTATGTCGACCACATACTGTGCATCCTGCCTTTCGAGGTAAAGGAGCTCAGCCGTCTCGGCGGCCCGCCCGGCACTTACGTCGGACATCGCCTCACGCATGATCCAGGCGTGCTGGGCGCGGCCAGGGCGCAAGCCCAGCCACGCGATCTCTCGGCCGATCACGTCAAGACGCTGCTCGTCCTGCCAGGGTCGCGGCGCGGCGAGGTGAGCCGGCTTATCGGTCCGTTCGGCGAGACGGTGTCGGCGCTGCGCGCGCGTGGCCACAGGCTGCGGCTGTTGCTGCCGACGGTGCCGCATGTCGCCGAACTGGTCAAAACATCGGTGGCGCGCTGGGATCAGGAGCCAGAAGTCATCCTCGATCCCGAGCGCAAGTGGCAGGCCTTCGGCAAGGCCGATGCGGCGCTGATCGCGTCTGGAACGGTGTCACTGGAACTGGCGATGTCGGGTGTCCCGATGATCTCTTGCTACAAGTTCGATCCGATCATGCTGATGGCGCAGAGCCTGATCACGGTGTGGAGCGCTGCTTTGCCCAACCTTATTGCCGACCGGCCGGTCGTGCCGGAAAGCTACAACCAGTATGTGCGGCCGCACTATCTGGCGCGGCAGCTCGAGGCACTGTTCTCAGACACCGCCTACCGCGCCTGGCAAAAGGGTGGCTTTGCCGAGGTTGCCAGACGCATGGCCACGGACAGACCCTCCGGCGACATCGCCGCCGATGTCGTTCTTCGCCACATCGGGAGAGCGAATAGGGCTTAGTGGATAGTGAATAGTGAATAGTGAATAGTGAATAGTGAATAGTGAATAGGATTAACGCGCTCTCACCTATAATCAAGCTGCTACTTACTACCTGCTATTCACTACTTACCATTCACCATTCACCATTCACTCTCTTTCACCTTTTCGCAATCGGCACGTAGTCGCGTTCCGGCGCGCCGGTGTAGAGCTGGCGCGGACGGCCGATCTTCTGGTGGGGATCCTCGATCATTTCCTTCCACTGCGCGATCCAGCCGACGGTGCGCGCGACCGCGAACAGCACGGTGAACATGGTGGTGGGGAAGCCCAGCGCCTTCAGCGTGATGCCGGAATAGAAATCGACGTTCGGATAGAGCTTCTTTTCGATGAAGTAGGAATCGGTCAGCGCGATCTTTTCCAGCTCCATGGCGATGTCGAGCAGCGGATCGTCCTTGATGCCGAGTTCGCCCAGCACTTCATGCGCCGTCTTCTGCATGATTTTCGCACGAGGATCGTAGTTCTTGTAGACGCGATGGCCAAAGCCCATCAGCCGGAACGGATCGTTCTTGTCCTTGGCGCGGGCGATGAATTCCGGGATGTGGTCGACATGGCCGATCTCGCCCAGCATGTTGAGCGCCGCCTCATTGGCGCCGCCATGCGCCGGGCCCCACAGGCAGGCGATGCCGGCGGCGATGCAGGCGAACGGATTGGCGCCCGACGAGCCTGCAAGCCGCACGGTCGAGGTCGAGGCGTTCTGTTCGTGGTCGGCATGCAGAATGAAGATGCGCTCCATGGCGCGCGCCAGCACCGGATTGATCTTGTATTCCTCGCACGGCACCGCAAAGCACATATGCAGGAAGTTGGCGGCGAAGTTCAGCTCGTTCTTCGGGTAAATGAAGGGCTGGCCGATATGGTATTTGTAGGCCATGGCCGCAATCGTCGGCATCTTGGCAATCAGCCGCATCGAGGCGACCATGCGCTGATACGGGTCCGAAATATCGGTGGAGTCGTGATAGAAGGCCGACAGCGCGCCGACCACGCCGCACATCACAGCCATCGGATGCGCGTCGCGGCGGAAGCCGGTGAAGAAGCGCGACATCTGCTCGTGCACCATGGTGTGGCGCGTCACCCGGTAGTCGAAATCGTCCTTCTGTGCCTTGGTCGGCAGTTCGCCGTAGAGCAGGAGGTAGCAGACTTCGAGGAAGTCGCCATGCTCGGCCAGCTGGTCGATGGGATAGCCGCGGTGAAGCAGGATGCCGGCATCGCCGTCGATGAAGGTTATCGCCGACTCGCAGCTCGCCGTCGAAGTGAAGCCGGGATCGTAGGTGAAGGCGCCGGTGGTGTTGTAGAGCGCACCGATGTCGATGACGTCGGGCCCGACCGACCCGCTTCGCACCTTGAATTCATGCGTCTTGCCGGCCAGTTCGAGCGTGGCAGTCGACGGGTGCGTCGTCTTGCTGCCGGTTTCCAGTCTTGTCGCAGCTTCGCTCATTCTCAAACTCCTTCATGTTCCTCATGCCGGCAAGGCAATTCCTGCAAACGACACGTCGAAATCACCGGAATGCGCGAACTCGCCACCGCATTTTGGGAGGTGCGTGCCTGATTGGGCCAAGGCCTAATGTTGCACTGCGAAACCCGCCTTTCAATGCCAATCTTTTTGGGCCAGCTCGCTCCTAATCGATTTGATCCGCAATCCGCGCCAGGCTTTCCTCGCGGCCAAGCACGGCAAGCACGTCGAACACGCCGGGCGAGGTGCTACGGCCGGTAAGGGCCGCCCGGAGCGGTTGGGCCACGGCGCCGAGCTTGTGGCCGCCGGCCGCTGCGAACTCGCGCACCGCGGCTTCAGCCGCGGCAGCCGACCAATCGCCCGAAACAGTCTGCAAAGCGGCATGTGCGCCGCGCAGGATCGCGCGCGCGTCGGCACTGAGCAGTGCTGCCGCCTTCTCGTCGATCGGCAGCGGCCGCTCGACGAACAGGAAGGCCGCGCCATCGGCCAGTTCCACCAGCGTCTTGGCGCGCTCTTTCAGGCCCGGCAAGGCGGCCAGCAGCTGCGCCTTCCTGGCGTCGTCGAGACGGGCGGCGATAGCAGATCCGCCTTCGAGGTATGGCAGAGTGGCGACGAAAATGTCGAACAGCTCGGTATCGGCCATCTTGCGCATATGCGCGCCGTTGATTGACTCGAGCTTGGCGAAGTCGAAACGCGCCGCACCCTTGTTGACATCGCCGATGTCGAACCACGAAATCATGTCCTTGATCGACATGATCTCGTCGTCGCCATGGCTCCAGCCGAGCCGCGCCAGATAGTTGAGCAGTGCCTCGGGCAGATAGCCCATGGCGCGATAAGCCTCGACACCGAGTGCGCCGTGCCGCTTCGACAGCTTGGCGCCGTCGGCGCCGTGGATCAGCGGGATATGCGACATCGACGGGACGTCCCAGCCCATCGCGTTGTAGATCACCGTCTGGCGCGCGGCGTTGGTCAGATGGTCGTCGCCACGGATGATGTGGGTGACGCCCATGTCATGGTCGTCGACGACGACGGCATGCATGTAGGTCGGATTGCCGTCCGAGCGCAGGATGATGAAATCGTCGAGGTCCTTGTTGGGGAAGCGCACCTCGCCCTGCACACGGTCGTGCACCACGGTTTCGCCCTCGGTCGGCGCCTTGATGCGGATGGCGCCCTTGACGCCGGGAGGCGCCTCCGAGGGGGCACGATCGCGCCACGCGCCATTGTAGCGCGGCGGCAAGCCCTTGGCGCGTGCGGCCTCGCGCATCGCCTCGAGCTCGGCAGGGGTCTCGTAGCTGTAATAGGCCTTGCCCAGGCGCACCAGCTCCTCGGCCACCTCACGGTGGCGTGGCGCGCGCTCGAACTGCGATATGGCCTCACCGTCCCAGGAAAGGCCGAGCCAGGTCAGCCCATCCAGAATGGCCTGTGTCGCCGCCTCGTTGAAGCGTTCGCGGTCGGTGTCCTCGATGCGCAGCACCATCGTGCCGCCGGTGTGCTTGGCGTACAGCCAGTTGAACAGTGCGGTGCGCGCGCCGCCTATATGCAGATAGCCGGTGGGCGAGGGGGCAAAACGGGTGACGACCGTGTCGGACATGGAACTCTCGGGAACCTTGGAAAGCGGGGCGTGATCGCGCGGGCTTTCGCGCTTTGCGCGTTCATGTAGCATAGGAGGTCTGGGGCGCAAGGGGCAGACCCGATGGCTGGATGAGGCCGGGGCACGTTGCCAATTATCGGTTGCGTCAACGGGCGCCGGAGCCTTGTAGCACAAAATCTGTTCGCACCTCCGCGCAACCTCGTTTGGCAGCAGCGTCAATGTCTGGGTTTCATTCGGCTGCAGCGTCCGTCACAGTGCCTGGAACATCGCTGCGACGGTGGTAGCCTCCTCTGACGAGCGGACATTTCTTCACGGAGGCGGCACTGCCCGACTACAAAGCCGCCGTGACAGCGTTGGCTTGGTCACGCATATTGACCTTTCTGCAATCATTATCGTGAACACCGCAACTGTGTGCAGTCCGGTCTCGCCACTAAGGAAGCATGATTGAAAGAAGGACTACCGATGACCAGAAACGCCGACCATACGGAGGGTGATCCGTTCTACCATGGCACCCGGGCGGATTTGAAACCCGGGGATCTGCTGAGCGTCGGCCACCCTTCCAATTTCAGAGGTAAACCACTGTCATGGATCTATTTCACCCAGACACTGGAAGCCGCCATCTGGGGAGCAGAGCTTGCAACGGGTGACGGTCGTCAAAGGATTTACATCGTAAAGCCGACGGGGTTTTTCATGGATGACCCTAACCTGACCGATAAAAAATTTCCCGGTAATCCGACGAAATCCTACCGCTCCCGTGATCCGTTACTCATCCTGGGGGAGCTCGCTGAATGGCAGGGTCATACACCCGAACAATTGAAGGCAATGCACGATGGGCTTGCTCGCCTGAGGGCGGAGGGCCGGGATATGATTGAGGATTGAGCGTCCTTGGCGAGTGATGGTCAATTCCGGCGCGGTGGACGCGATCACGCGGACTTTCGCGCTTTGCGCGTTCATGTAGCATAGGGGTCTGGGGCGCAAGGGGCAGACCCGATGGCTGGACGTGGCCGGGGCACGAAGGAAGGCGAAGGCGCCGAGGCAAGCGTCAGCGAACGCTCGCTGTTTGCCGATAGTCCCTATGCCGAGCCGCTGCCCCTCGCGCTCCCTGAGCCGCATCCCGGCGTCGCGCCTGCGCTGCCCGGTCACGCGTTGCCGGCGCAAGTCACAGCGCCCGGATCTATCGCCCGTCTGCGCAGACGGCTTCGCCGTCCGTCATGGCCCGCGCTCCGCCGCAGCCTTGCCGTGGCCGCCAACACGGAGCTCGACCGGGGCGTCGCCTTCCTGCTGGTGCCGGTTTTCCTGGCGGCCGGCGTCATCATTTATTTCTCGCTGGCCGGCGAGCCGGGCTTTGCGCAGCCAATCGCCATTGTGGTGCTGGCGACATGTTGCGCTGTCGCCACGCGATCGCGGCCGAGGACGCATCTGTTCTGCATGGCCGCGATGCTGTGCGCGCTCGGCGTCGTCGCCGCCAAAGTCGAGACCTGGCGCGCCGGAACGCAGATGCTCGGCTCCGAGATTCAGACACGGCTGACCGGCCGCGTCGTCAGTCTCGAACAGATGGAAAGCGGCCGCATCAGGCTGACGCTCGACGTGGTTTCGACCGCTTACCCCGAGCTGCGTTACGCCCCGGAGCGGGTCAGGCTCTCGGCGCGGACCGTTCCCGCCGATATGACCGCCGGCTCCCTGATCACCGGCTATGCCAGGCTGTTGCCGCCGACCGGTCCGGTGCGGCCGGAGAGCTACGATTTCTCCTTCGACAGCTATTTCACCGGTATCGGCGGCAGCGGCTTCTTTCTCGGCAATCCGAAAACCATTGCTACGCAGGGGCCGCCGCCGCTGACCGCGCGGCTCTCCTCGGCAATCGAGAACGCGCGCGAAAACATTGCCGACCATATCAGGGGCAAGATCGGCGGCGCCGAAGGCGAGATTGCCGCGGCGTTGATTGTCGGGGTGCGCGCCGGCATCCCGGACGAGGTCAACGAAGCGATGCGGCGCACCGGCATCTACCACATCATCTCCATCTCCGGCCTGCACATGGCGCTGGTTGCCGGCACCATCATGGCGTTGCTGCGTGGCGCCTTTGCGCTGTTTCCCGATTTCTCTTCGCGCCGCCCAGTCAAGAAATATGCAGCAGTGGCAGCACTCGTCTCCATCGCCGCCTATCTCGTCATTTCAGGCATCGTGGTCGCCGCCGAGCGCAGTTTCATCATGCTAGCGGTCATGCTGGTCGCGGTACTCTTCGATCGTGCCGCGCTCACCATGCGCAATCTGGCGATCTCCGCCATTGCCGTCATCCTGGTGTCGCCGCACGAGGTGGTCGGTCCCAGCTTCCAGATGTCGTTTGCCGCCACAGCCGCCCTTGTCGGCGCCTATGCCGGCTGGGCCGATTACCGCGCCGACAAGGTGAGAACGCCGCTGGCAAAGCGCTCCTTCGTCGGCTTCCTGTCGCGAAAATTCGCGCTGGCCATGGGCGGCCTCGCCATGACCTCGATCATCGCCGGCAGTGCAACCTTGCTGTTCGCCATCTGGCATTTTCAGCGTGTGTCGCCGCTCAGCCTGATCGCCAATCTGGCCGTGATGCCGATTGTTTCGTTGATCGTCATGCCCTTTGCCGTGCTCAGCGCACTGGCGATGCCGTTCGGCGCCGACGGGCCGTTCCTCTATGTGATGGGCAAGGGTCTGATGGCGATGATCGCTATATCGGCCTGGATTTCCGAGCGCTCGCCGGTCGACGCCGTCGGGCTGATCTCCATCCGCTCGGTGCTGTTGGTGGCAGTCGCCCTCGTCATCGCCACCATGGCCACCACCTGGCTCAGGCTGGCGGCCGTGCCTTTCGCGCTGGCCGGCCTGTTGACGGTGCCGCAGGTGCTTACGCCCGACGTGCTCATATCCGAGGACGCACATTTGGTGGCCATGCCGATCGGTGGCGGCGAACTCGCCCTCAACCGCGAACGCTCCAACGAATTCACCACGGACAATTGGAAACGGGCGCTGCGGGCCGAAACCATTGTCCCGCCCGAGATTTTCGAGGCAACAGATACGCGGTTCGATCTCGATCCGCTCGATCTGCCGCCCGGCTCGCCCTTCTATTGCACCGGCGATCTCTGTATCGCTCGACACCCTTCCGGAGCCATTGTAGCTCTTGCGAAAGACCGCAAGACGGCGCGGCCGGCCTGTGCCTTCGCGAGCCTGATCGTCATCGATGACGCCACCGCCTACAATCCGTGCCGCGACCCGCTGGTCCTGGTCGTGACGAAGAAACAGCTGGCCCGCGACGGCAGCGCCGCCGTCTTCTTCGATCCGCAATCGGCAGCGGCAGCGCCAACCATCCGGTTCGCCGTCGACAAGCCGTATCGCCCCTGGCACGAGCAACGCCGCTTCTCCCGCGACGCGCGCGGCCTGCCGCCTTACAACCAGCGTGAAAAGTACAAACCCAAGCCGGCTCAGTAGCGCCGGATCAATCCGACAAGCTTGCCCTGCACCTTCACCCTGTCCGGTCCAAAAATGCGGGTCTCGTAGGCCGGGTTGGCGGCTTCCAGGGCGATCGAGGCGCCCTTGCGGCGGAAGCGTTTCAGGGTCGCTTCCTCATCGTCGACCAACGCCACCACGATCTCGCCGGGGCTGGCTGTGTCGGCATTGCGGATGATGACCGTGTCGCCATCGAAAATGCCGGCCTCGATCATCGAATCGCCCTTGACCTCGAGCGCGTAGTGTTCACCGCCCATGATCATGTCGGGCGGCACCGAGATCGAATGGGTCTGATGCTGGATGGCGTCGATCGGCACGCCGGCGGCGATGCGTCCCATCACCGGGATTGAAATCGAGGAAACGGCATCGTCATTGCCGGCAGACATCGAACGCGACGGCGAGCCCGGCCTGATCTGGCGGCCGAGACCGCCTTGGCCCATCCCGCCTTGTCCCTGGCCGCCTTGCCCTTGGCCGGCTTGACCAAGACTGCCCTGAATGACGCTCGGCGAAAACTTCCTCGCCGCGTTGAGGCCTGGTGCGATCGAGTCGGGTAGCCGCAGCACTTCCAGCGCGCGCGCCCGGTTCGGCAGCCGGCGAATGAAACCGCGCTCCTCAAGCGCTGTGATCAGTCGGTGGATGCCGGACTTGGAGGCGAGGTCGAGCGCTTCCTTCATCTCGTCGAAGGACGGCGGGATTCCGCTCTCCTTCAGGCGTTCATGGATGAACATCAGAAGCTCATGTTGTTTGCGCGTCAGCATCGCGGCCCCCAAGGGTTCTGAAACCAGAATCAGAAAAAACAAACCCAGAACAAACACTATCTGTTCCAGTTGTGTTCCGCAACCTTTTAAAGTTTAATGAATGTGTTGACGTTTTGTTCAGCGTAACGTTCGGCGCTGCGAGCGCCGCCTGCGCCCAGTTGCCAGCAACGGGGTGAAACGAAGACAAGTGGCCTGCGTCGTCGGCTACGATCGCCGCTTCCTTTTCGGACGGGGCTGCGCAGCATCCGCGCCGGGTTCGCTCTGGGCATAGACCCGCAGCGTGTAGCCGATGTGAGCGGTCATCAGAGTTTTCGCACGTTCGACGTCGCGATCGAGGGCCGCTTCCATCAGGGCGGTATGGTGTTCGATCGCCACGGCGTCGCGCAGGGCCGCCACGGCCTTCCGGTGCCCATCCGTGCGGCCGGCGGCGGCGCGCAGCGTCGGGGCCAGACCCAGAAAGCGGTGATGGCGATGCAATTGGTCGGAAATCGTTGCATTGAAGCGCAGCAGCCAGCTGGATGTCGCGGCACTGAGCAGCGCCGCATGGAAGGCCTCGTGTTTTTCGTACCACGCGTCGACCGCATCATCCGATGGATCGTCGAGAACAGACCCGCACCGTGAGAGACGATAGTGGGCGGCAACGACCGCGTCTTCCCACTCGCGGTCGCCCTTCTCGACCGATTCCACCAGCAGGGGCAGTTCGACCACCAGCCGCGCACGCGCCAAATCCTCGAGCTCCGCCCGAGAGACGGGAGCGACCGCAAACCCGCGGTTGCTGATGGCGGTCACAAGCCGTTCCGCCTCCAGCCGCGACAGCGCCTCGCGCAACGGCGTCCAGCCGATGCCGTAGGTGTTGCGCAGCGTGCTCAGCTTCAACGGCGCGGCAGGCGCCAGCCGGGTCGCAAGAATATCGCGCCTGAGCAGGCGATAGGCCACTTCCGTCTTCGAGGTCTGCTCGTCATCCAGCATCGTGATCCATCAGACATAAACGCTCGGCTGAGTATTATATATCAAAGCCTTTCAATGGGTGAATTATATATAATGTTTGACAGCTCAAGGGCGACCACTCAAGATCGCCGGCATGTTTGGGCGGGCAGGCTCCGCCGCGCGCGTTTGTCCATGGAGGGGCGCCGGATCATGATGACACCCGATCTCGCTGCAATCGAAGCAATGGATGCCGCCGATCCGCTGCGCTCCATGCGTGGACGCTTTGTCTTACCGCAAGGCGTGATTTATCTCGACGGCAATTCGCTGGGTGCCGCGTCACCAGCCGTCTTCAGCGAATTGCAACAGGCCGCCACGCAGGAATGGGCGCACGACCTCATTCGCGCCTGGAACACGGCTGGCTGGTTCAACATGCCGGTGGAACTGGGAGATCAGCTCGGACGACTGATCGGCGCGGCTGACGGGCAGACGGTGGTCTGCGACACAACCTCGATCAACATCTACAAGCTGCTGCACGCCGCGCTCGGCATGCGGCCGAATCGGTCGGTCATCGTTGCCGAGGGCGACAGTTTCCCGACCGACCTCTACATGGCCGAAGGCGTCGCCTCGACCCGGCCGGGAACGCGGCTGCGGCTGGAGGGCGTCGACGCGGCCGCAATCGAGGACCTGATCGACGACAGCGTTGCCGTCATCCTGGTCAACCACGTCAACTACAAATCCGGCCAGTTGCGCGACATGGCGGCGCTGACGCGCAAGGCACATGACGCCGGCGCGCTGATCATCTGGGATCTCTGCCACACCGCCGGCGCCTTGCCGGTCGAACTCGACCGTGCCAATGCCGATTTCGCTGTCGGCTGCACCTACAAATACCTCAATGGCGGCCCGGGCTCGCCGGCCTTCATCTACGCGGCCGAGCGCCACCATGGTGATATCAGCCAGCCGCTCAGCGGCTGGTGGGGCCATGCGCGGCCGTTTGCCTTCGAGCAGGGCTTTGCCGTCGGCAGCGGCATTCGCCGCTTCCTGTGCGGAACGCAGCCGGTGCTGTCGATGCGGGCGCTCAAGGGCGCGCTCGATATCTGGAACGACGTCGATATGGCGGCGGTGCGCAGAAAAAGCATCGCGCTGACCGACCTGTTTATCCAGCTCGTCGAAGCCAGATGCGGCGCCTACGGGCTTGAACTGGAAAGTCCTCGCGACGGCAGCCAGCGCGGCAGCCAGGTGTCGTTCCTCCATCCGCATGGCTATCAGGTGATGCGCGCGCTGATCGAGCGCGGCGTGATCGGCGATTTCCGGGCGCCGTCGACCATCCGTTTCGGCTTCACGCCGCTCTATGTCGGATATGGCGATGTCTGGCAGGCGGTCGAAGTCCTGGAGGATATTCTGCGCACCGGCGCCTGGCAGGACGCCCGCTTCGCGGTGAAGACCGCGGTCACCTGAGGAACTAGAGCAATTTCAGGAAAAGTGTGAAGCGGTTTTCCGTCCGCAATTGCGTCAAATCAAAGAGCTAGAGCATTTCGCCGTTTACGTTAAACGGTGAAATGCTCTAGAGCCGGGTGCGGACCGTCCAGAGCTCCGGAAACAGCACAACCTCCAGCATCTTCTTCAGATAGGAGGCGCCTGAGGTGCCGCCCGTGCCGCGCTTCAAGCCGATGATGCGCTCGACCGTGGTGACGTGGTTGAAGCGCCAGCGGCGGAAGTAATCCTCGAAGTCGACCAGCTTCTCGGCCAGTTCGTAGAGCATCCAGTAGCGCTGCGGGTCGCGGTAGACGGTTTGCCAGGCAGCCAGCACGTCTTCGTTCTCGACGCGCGTCTCGCGCCAGTCCGTGCGCCCGGCATCGGCGCCGATGTCGAAGCCATTGCGCGCCAAAAGCAGAAGCGCCTCGTCGTACAGCGACGGCGTGGCCAGGATCGCTTCCAGCCTGTCCGTAAGATCGGGCCGGTGCTTGTGCGGCCCGAGCATGGCTAGGTTGCGGTTGCCGGCCATGAACTCGATAGCGCGGTACTGCCACGACTGGAAGCCCGAGGATTGGCCGAGCGCGTCGCGAAACTCGGTGTATTCGCTTGGCGTCATCGTGCGCAGCACGTCCCAGGCATTGTTGAGCTGCTCGAAGATGCGCGCGACGCGAGACAGCATCTTGAAGCTCGGTTCGAGGCGGTCGGCGCGGATAGAGCGGATCGCGGCGCCGATCTCGTGCAAAGCGAGCTTCATCCACAATTCCGATGTCTGATGCTGGATGATGAACAGCATCTCGTCATGGGCCGAAGACAGCGGCGCCTGCGCATCGAGCACCTTGTCCAGCTGCAGATAGTCGCTGTAGGACATCCGCTCCTTGAACGACATCTGCGCGCCATCGGACGCCGGATCGTGCGGCTTAATCAATTGCTCTTCTCCGCGCGCAACCGGAAGCGCTGGATCTTGCCGGTCTGGGTTTTGGGCAAGGCGTCGATGAACTTCACCGAACGCGGATATTTGTAGGGCGCGATCGTTGCCTTGACGTGGTCCTGCAGGCGTTTGACGGTCAATGCGTCCGGCGAAACACCTTGCACAAGCACGATATGCGCCTCGACGATCTGGCCGCGTTCACCGTCCTCGGCGCCGGTCACCGCGCATTCGGCGACGTCGGGATGCGAGAGCAGCGCCGCTTCGACCTCGGGGCCGGCGATGTTGTAGCCGGCGCTGACGATCATGTCGTCGGAACGCGCGGCGAAGTGGAAGAAGCCATCCTCGTCCTGCGTGAACGTATCGCCGGTGAGATTCCAGCCATCGCGGACATAGTCCTTTTGCCTGGCATCGGCCATGTAGCGGCAGCCGGTCGGGCCGCGCACCGCCAGCCGGCCAGTAGAGCCGCGCGGCAGCTCCCGCATCTCGTCATCGACGATGCGTGCCTGATAGCCGCCGACGGGTTTGCCGGTGGAGGCCGGCTTCATGTCGTCGAAGCGGTTGGAGATGAAGATATGCAGCATCTCGGTGGCGCCGATCCCATCGAGGATCGGCTTGCCGGTCTTCTCAGTCCATTCCTCGAAGACAGGCGCCGGCAGCGTCTCGCCCGCCGAAACCGCGACGCGCAGCGAGGACAGGTCAGCGCCTTGATCCATGGCCTTGAGCATGGCCCGATAGGCGGTTGGAGCGGTGAAGGAAATGGTCGCTTTGTAGGTCTCGATGATGTGGATCATGTTGGGTGGCGTCGCCTGTTCCAGCAGCGTCGCCGCGGCGCCGAAACGCAGCGGGAAGATGGCGAGCCCGCCAAGACCGAAGGTAAAGGCAAGGGGCGGGGAGCCCACGAAGATGTCGTCGGGCGTCACCTCCAGGATTTCGCGGGCATAGGCGTCGGCGACGATCAGCAGGTCGCGGTGGAAATGCATCGTCGCCTTCGGCACGCCGGTGGTGCCGGAGGTGAAGCCGAGCAGGGCGACATCGTCGCGGCCGGTGTCGACGGCAGTGAAGGTGACCGGCTTGTCGAGGGCGGCGCGGTCGAGTTCCGCGTCATGGTTGGCCGTGCCGTCGAAGCCAATGACCTGCTTGAGATACGCACTGCCCTTGGCGCAGGCGGTCATCTCGTCCATCAGCCTTGTATCGCAAAGCGCAACCGTGATTTCCGCCTTGTCGACGATCTTGGCGAGTTCGCCGGCGCGCAGCATCGGCATGGTGTTGACGACCACCGCGCCAACCTTGGTGGCGGCCAGCCAACAGGCGACCATGGCCGGGTTGTTGGCCGAGCGGATCAGCACCCGGTTGCCCGGCTTGACGCCATAATTCTCGACCAGGGCATGGGCGAGCCTGTTGGTCCAGTCGGACAGTTCCTTGTAGGTGCGGCGGCGGCCATTGCCGATCAGCGCGGTGTGGTCGCCGAACCCTTTTTCGACCAGCCTGTCGGTCAATTCGACGCCGGCATTTATGTGGTCGGGATAGTCGAAGCCGTCGAGCAAAAACTCCGGCCATTGCTCCGGCGGCGGCAGGTTGTCGCGCGTGAATGTGTCGATATGCGCTGATGGCCCAAGCATTTTCGGCTGCCCCTGTCTGCCTCGCGCCCATGGCTGAACAAGGCGCAGGATCGCACCAGTCGAAATTTGTTTCAAGCCTAAAATGTTTTTAGGTCGCAGCATTGACGCCGCCCTGTTCGGCGGCCATTCCTGTCGACTGAACTGAAGCCATCCGGGAGGGATGCAGATGCTCCAACATCGTGTTGCCGATTGGGACAATGCCTACGCCAACGGCGACAACATTGCCGGCAGCAATCGCTGGCCGGCCGCGTGGGACACACCGGCACAGGCTTTTCGCGACACAATGTCGGCGTCCGGTCGGGCCAAGCTCGACATCGCCTATGGCGACAGCCCGCGCAACAGGCTCGATCTGTTCCTTCCCGATGTCATGCCCAAAGGGCTCGTCGTCTTCATCCATGGCGGTTACTGGAAGGCGTTCGACAACAAGCCATGGTCGCATCTGGCCAACGGCGCGGTTGCCAATGGCTTTGCCGTGGCAATGCCGACTTACACGCTTTGTCCCGACACACGCATTTCCGGCATCGTTAGGGAAATCGCGGCGGCGATCGGCAAGGCGGCGACGATGGTCGGCGGGCCGGTGATCCTGACCGGGCATTCCGCCGGCGGCCATCTCGCCTCCAGGATGGTGACGACAACGACACCCCTGGCCGCCGATGTGGCGGGCCGCGTGCGCAATGTCGTCTCGATCTCCGGCGTCCATGACCTGCGGCCAATCATGCGCACCGGGATGAATGGGACACTGGCCATCGATGAAGCGGAAGCACTGGCCGAAAGCCCGGCGCTGCTGCGCCCGATGGATGGCGCACGCATCACCTGCTGGGCCGGCGGCGGTGAGCGGGCGGAGTTCCTGCGCCAGAATGCGCTGCTTGCCAACATCTGGATCGGCCTCGGCGCCACGACCAGCACAGTGGTCGAGCCGGACCGGCATCATTTCAGCATCGTCGACGGGCTTGCCGATCCGACACATCCGCTGACGCGGACATTGCTGGCGGAGTAACAACCAGTCTTGTCTCTTGGAATTAACGGTTTGGATCCGCGACCTTCAGCGCAACATCAGAACGCTGCAAGCGGCGCCTGCTTCTGCCGCCGGAGCGAAGGGCTCGCGCACGATCAGGCCGTTGGCGTCGGCCAGCATTCTCAGCATCGAGGAATCCTGGATGCCGAATGGTGTCGCCACCAATGCGCCGGCTTCTTCCCGGACCACGGCGCGCACATAGTCTTGCCTTAGATCATTGGCCGGCATCGCGGCGCCAAGCTGAGCCTGGCGGATGTCCTGCCGGTGGGGACGGCCGCCGAGCTGCGCCAACAGCGGCTTCAGGAACAATTGCGAGCAGACCAGGCTCGCCACCGGATTGCCGGGCAGGCCGATGCACCTGATATCGCCCAGCCGCCCGAACATCAGCGGCTTGCCCGGGCGCATGGCGAGCTTCCAGAAGTCGAGGTTCATGCCTTCGCCGGTCAGCACGTCATGAACGAGATCATGGTCGCCGACCGAGGCGCCGCCGAGCGTGACGATGACGTCGGCTTTCGCATCGACCGCCTTTTTCACCAGCGCCGCGATCGCTTCCTTGCGATCGGCCGCTATACCGAGATCGAGGGCGCGGGCGCCGACCGACTGCGCCACAGCAGCGACGCCATAGGCGTTGGACGAGATGATCTGGTCGGGGCCAGGTTCGCTGCCCGGTGGCAGCAATTCGTCGCCGGTGGCGATGATGGCGACCAGCGGCCGTTGCACCACGTTCAACCGGGGATGATTGGCCGACGCCGCCAGCGACAATGCAGCCGGATCGAGCACGCGGCCTTTCTCCAGCAGCACGTCGCCTTGGGCAAAATCCAGTCCAAGGCGGCGGATGTTGCGGTTCTTCGCCGTCGGTTCGGTGACCTCGATCCGGCCACCGCCGAGATCGCGAACATTTTCCTGGATGACGATAGTGTCTGCGCCTTCAGGCAGCGGCGCGCCGGTGAAGATGCGCACGGCTTCCGCCTTGCCGACAGCGCCGTCAAAGCCGCGCCCTGCAGGCGCCGTGCCGATCACCGAAAGCCTCGCCGGGAGGGTCGCCACATCCTGCGCCCGTGCGGCATAGCCGTCCATGGCAGATGCATTGAAAGGCGGCTGGGTACGCAGCGCCACGACCGGCTCCGCCAGCACCCGGCCGGCCGCATCCGCCAGCGCGACGCTTTCACCGGGCAACGCCACAGCGCCGTCGAGTAGGCGTTGAAGCGCCTCGGCGACTGGAACCAGCGCCATTTACGAACCCGCCTTGTAGTCGCCGGACTTGCCGCCGGTCTTTTCCACCAGCTTTATACCGGAAATCACCATGGCGCGGTCGACCGCCTTGGCCATGTCGTAAATGGTCAGGCACGCGACAGATGCCGCGGTCAGCGCCTCCATCTCGACCCCGGTCTTGCCGGTGACGCGGGCGAGCGCGGTGACCCTGAGGCCGGGCAGCGTGGTGTCCGGTTCGATGTCGACCGACACCTTGGTCAAAAGCAGCGGATGGCAGAGTGGGATCAGCTCATGCGTTTTCTTGGCAGCCATGATGCCGGCAATGCGCGCGGTACCCAGCACATCGCCCTTCTTGGCGTCGCCGTCGAGGATCATCTTCAGGGTTTCGGCCCGCATCGAGACAAAGCCCTCGGCGACCGCCGTGCGCGTCGTCTCCGCCTTCTCGCCGACATCGACCATGTTGGCCTCGCCCTTGGCGCCGAGATGGGTGAGGGCGGCTGCCATCCTCAGATGGCCTCTGCTTTCGCCTTGCCTGTCAAAAGCAGCCGCGTTGCCGCAGCGACATCCTCTTGCCGCATCAGGCTCTCGCCGACGAGGAAGGTGCTGATGCCGGTCTTTTGCATCCTGAAGCAATCGTCGTGGGTGAAAATTCCGCTCTCGCTGACCAGCAATCGGCCGCCCGGCACCATCGATGCCAGCCGTTCCGAGGTCTCGAGGCTGGTCTCGAATGTTCTGAGATTGCGGTTGTTGATGCCGATCAGCTGCGACGAGAGTTTTACCGCGCGCTGCGTCTCGGCCTCGTCATGCACCTCGATCAGCGCGTCCATGCCGAGTTCGAACGCGGTCGCTTCCAATTCGCTCGCCAAGGCATCATCGACGCTGGCCATGATGATCAGGATGGCATCGGCGCCCCATGCGCGAGCCTCGTAGACCTGGTAAGGGTCGAACAGAAAATCCTTGCGCAGCGCGGGCAGGGATACTGCCTTGCGTGCATTGGTGAGAAATTCCGGCGCGCCCTGGAAGGATGGCGCATCGGTCAGCACCGAAAGACAGGCGGCGCCGCCTTTCTCATAGGCCTGCGCCAGTGCGGGCGGGTCGAAATCGGCACGGATCAAGCCTTTGGATGGGCTTGCCTTTTTGATCTCGGCGATCAGGCCGAAGCTGCCCGATCTGCGCTTCGCCTCAAGTGCCCTCCGAAAGCCACGCGGTGCGTCGGCATCCTTGGCTCGCGCCTTGATCTCGGCCAACGGTATCCGCGCCTTCGCCGCCGCGATCTCGTCGCGCTTGTAGGCCTCGATCTTGCGCAGAATGTCAGCCACGGCTCATCCGTTCGAAATCTCGACCAGCCTGTCGAGCACGCCCAGCGCCCGGCCGCTGTCGATGGCCTGTGTGGCCGCGGCCATGCCGTCGGCAAGCGTCGTCGCCTTGCCGGCCACCACCATGCCGGCGCCGGCGTTCATCAGCACCGTATCGCGATAGGCCCCGGCAGCACCTCTCAGCATGTCGCGCAACGCCGTGGCATTGTAGGCGGCGTCGCCGCCGCGCAACTCGTCCTTGGTGTGGCGCTGCAGGCCGACGGCTTCCGGGGTGAGCGTGAAATGGCGGATCTCGCCGCCGGCCAGTTCCGCCACCTGCGTTTCGCCGGTGGTGGTGATTTCGTCATAGCCGTCGCCATGGACCACCCAGGCATGCTCGGTGCCCAAAGCCTTCAATGTCTCGGCCACCGGCACGATCCATTCCGGCAGGAACACGCCGACCATCTGCCTGCTGACGCCGGCCGGATTGGACAGCGGTCCGAGCAGGTTGAAGATGGTGCGCGTGCCGAGCTCGACGCGGGTCGGGCCGACATGCTTCATCGCCGGGTGGTGCGCCGGCGCGAACATGAAGCCGACGCCGGCCTCCTGGATGCAGCGGCCGATCACCTCTGGCGGGATATCGATCTTGACGCCGAGCGCGACCAGCACGTCGGCAGCGCCCGTCAGCGACGACAGGCCGCGATTGCCGTGCTTGGCGACCGGCACGCCGCAGCCGGCAATGACGAAGGCCGAAGCGGTCGAGATGTTGACTGAATGCGAATTGTCGCCGCCCGTGCCGACAATGTCGATGGCGCCCTCAGGAGCTTCGACGCGCAGCATCTTGGCACGCATGGTGGCGACGGCGCCGGAAATCTCGCTCACGGTCTCCCCGCGCACGCGCAACGCCATCAGGAAGCCGCCGATCTGGCCCGGCGTCGCGTCGCCAGACATGATGATGTCGAAAGCTTCGCGCGCTTCCTCGAAGGTAAGCCCGGTTCCCGTGGCGACCTTGGCGATATGGGTCTTCAGGGCGCTCATTGGGCCAAGACGTTCATTGGGCTAAGGCCATTCATTGGGCGAGGGCTTGGGAAACGGCGGCCTGGTCGACGCTGACGGCGTACTGCGTCTGCAACTGCGCCACCAGCTGGTCGAGCAGATCGTCGGACATGCCTTGCGTGAAGGATTTTTGCGCATCGTCGGGTACCGAGCTGGCGTCGGCTCCGGCCGGCTCGAACACTTCGGCGACCTTGAACAGGATCTGGCCGTCGCCGGTGGGCGAGGGGATCAGCCCGGTGCCGCCTTCGCCGACGCCGAACATCGCAGCAGCACCCTCCTTGCCGAAATCGACATCGTCGGCCTCGCGCTTCACGCCGCGCTTGGTCTGCTTTTCAAGCTTCAGTTCGCCGGCGATGACGTCGAGTGTGGTGCCAGCCTTGAGGCGCTTGTCGAGTTCGTCTGCTTTCGCGGTCAGCCGCTTGGTCGTTTCCTCTGTCGTCCAGTCCGCCACCACGCGCTGGCGGACTTCGTCCAGCGTGCGGTCGCGAGCCGGCGTGATCGATGTCAGTTCATAGAACACGAAGCCGTTGTTAGGGGTGGTCAGGGCTTGATTCTCGGTGTTGGGCTCGGCCTCGAACACCGCCTTGATGAGGTCCGGCGATGCCGGCAGGTCCTTGATGATGGTGCCGTCCGGCTTGAGGCCGGTGCGGTCTATGGCCTCGACGGTAACGTCCTTGAGCTTGAGTTTGGCGGCGGCTTCGGCCAGCGTGCTGCCGGCGGCGCGGGTGTCTTCGTAATTGTCGTGCACGTCGAGCAGGATGCGGCTTGCTTCGCCAAGCGCCAGATCCTTGCGGATCTGGTCTGACACTTCGGCCAGCGGCTTCACCGTTTCCGGTTTGATCTCGGTAACGCGCAAAAGCACCGGACCGAACGCGCCCTGGACGACCGGGCTGACTTCGTTGACGGCAAGCGCGAATGCGGCATCGGCGACCGCCTTGTCGGTGATCTTATCCTTGGAGAGCGTGCCGAGCAGCGTGTCGGCCGGGGTCTTGCCCTGCGCGGTGACGATCTTGTCGAAAGTGGCGCCCGTCTTCAGCGAATCGGATGCCGCCTTGGCGGCGTCCGCGGAAGGAAACACCAGCTGTTCGATGGTGCGCATTTCCGGCTTGGTGTAGCGGCCCTTGTTCTTGTTGTAGTCGTCGCTGACCTGCTGGTCCGTTACGGCGCTGACATCCATGATGTCTTCGGGCTCGAGCCGGACATAGGAGAATTTGCGGTATTCTGGCGCCGCGTAGGTTTTCTTGTTGGCCTCGAAATAAGCCTGAAGCACGCTGTCGGATGGCGCCTCGATCGGCTCCACCAACGCCTTTGGCAAGATCAGATAGTCGATGGTGCGGTCTTCGCCGCGATAGAGCGCAACTGCCTTGAAGAAGGTATCCGGAGCCTTGAGCCCGTCCGAAACCGCTTCGACGATCTGCTGGCGCACCGCCACCTGAGCCCGGTTCTTCAGATAATCCTCCGGCCGCATTCCCAGTTCGCGCAGGCGGGATTCGAACAGCCGGCGGTCGAACTGGCCATTCGGGCCCTGGAAGGCGGGTTCCTGCCGCGTCAGTTCGGCCAGCCTGTCCTTGGAGAAGCCAAGCCCGAGCTTGCGCGCCTGTTCGTCGAGGACGGCGCCGGACACCAACTGAGCCAGCACCTGGTTGTCGATGCCATAGGCCTTGGCCTGGTCGCGGCTGATGCGCTGGCCGATCTGCTGTTGCAGCATGGCGATCTGGCGATCGTAGGCGAGGCGGTATTCGGTGATCGACACGGTGGTGCTGCCGGCGGTGATCACCGCATGATGGCCAGCCAGGAAGCCGCCCGTCATCCGCGTGGTGACGCCCCAGGCAAGGAAACTCAACACCAGCAGCGACAGCAGGGCTTTCGCGACCCAGGTCCCTGCCGCGCTTCTCAATATACCAAGCATTGTTACTTCCGATTTTTGCGCAGTTTTGCGTGCGCCCGAGTCTGAAACAAGCGCAATAGCGCCCTTCCGGCTCACTGTCGATTGCTTTGTGGCCTGATTTTGATAGGGAGGGCGAGACCCCAATGTCGCCCGGAGAACCAGATCCCCATGACGCCAGGAATTCGACCGCTCGTTGCCGGCAACTGGAAAATGAACGGCACCAGCGCTTCGCTGAACGAGCTCAGGATGATCGGCAACGGCTTCATGAGCGGGCTCGACGCAGAGACCGAAGCATTGGTCTGCGTGCCGGCGACCTTGCTGTCGCGCGCCGTCGAAATCCTGTCGCGCACGCCGGTGCGGGCCGGTGGCGAGGACTGCCACATCAAGGAAAGCGGCGCCTTCACCGGCTGTGTCTCAGCCGAGATGCTGAAGGATGCGGGCGCCAGCCACGTCATTGTCGGCCATTCCGAGTGCCGCGAACAGCGCAGCGAGGACGATGCCATCGTCCTCGCCAAGGCCTCGGCGGCGTGGCGGGCAGGGCTCGTCGCCATCATCTGCATCGGCGAGACCAAGGCCGAGCGCGAAGCGGGCACAGCACTCGACGTGTTATCGCGCCAGGTCGCCGGCTCGGTGCCACCGAGCGCAACGCCCGCCAACACCGTTATCGCCTACGAGCCGGTATGGGCTATCGGCACCGGCCTGACGCCGACCGCCGAAGACGTGGCGGAGGCGCACGCGCATATCCGCCAAAAACTGGCGGAAGCGCTCGGCGCAGCCGTGGCCGGCAAGATGCGCATCCTCTATGGCGGCTCGGTCAAGGCGTCCAACGCTGTCGAACTGCTAGGCGTCAAAAACGTCGATGGCGCGCTGGTTGGCGGCGCCAGCCTGAAGGCGTCCGACTTTCTCGCCATCGCCGAGGCATACCAGAATATCTCGTAGGCCCCGGAATTTCGTTGCCGACCAGTTCGGTCATAGACTTATGAACGCAGCAGTTCGGCGGAAATCGTTGCAAAGGGCGCATTGCTTCCCATATTCCGGCCACGGGCTTGGAAATGCCGTTAAAGCATTGTATGGAGCCGCCTCCAAATCACCGGCCCTGATCGCCAGGGAGCGGCAGGGCTTGCCAGGATAAAATATGGAAACCGTACTGATCGTCATCCACCTCATGGTCGTGCTCGCCCTTGTCGGCGTGGTGCTGCTGCAACGCTCCGAAGGCGGTGGTCTCGGCATTGGCGGCGGTTCCGGTTTCATGACCGCGCGTGGCGCCGCCAATGCGCTGACGCGGGCGACGGCGATCCTGGCCGCGGCCTTCTTCGTGACGTCGCTGACACTCTCGATCGTTGCCCGCTATGGCGAAAAACCGATCGACATTCTCGACCGCGTGCCGGCCGACAGCGGCAACGGCGTGCTCAATCAGTTGCCCGGCACGACGGCGCCGACGCCGCCTTCGGGCAACACCGCACCGGCCGCGCCCGCGGCCAACGGCGCCGCCACCACGCCGCCCGCCACCACGGCCCCGGCGACGGCTCCATCTCCGGCGACGCCACCTGCAACCGATTCGGCTACGCCGCCGGCTACCAATGGCGTTACCTTGCCGGTGACACCGCAGGTTCCGAACCAGTAGTCGGTAGCGTCAGATGCCGCGATCTGTTGTTGTTTCAACACAGTCGCGGCAAATGGCACACGATCACGAAGATTCGACCGCACCCCGTGCTTGAGGCCCGTACGCCACTTCGATTATAGATTGCCGGCGGCACTTTCTGCGCCCTTGGGGGGCGCCGGGCGACGCCGTGGGCAACAAGCATTGAACGATCGGATCTTCGCCATGCAGCTTCGCAGCTTCATTTTCATGGGGTTTTGTGCCGTATTCGGCATGAGCTCCGCGGTCTTCGCCGGCACTCCGGCAATGACCTCACCGCAGGCGGTTGGCAAAACCGCTGTCATCAACGTCGCCGCCAAGAGCGATGCGACGCAGCTGAAGCTTCTCAAGAAGAAGAAAAACCCGAGCCCGGATGATCTGGCTCAGATCAGCAAGCTCGAAGACAAGATCGCCGCCGAGAGGGATCTCGCCCGCGTCAAGGCGCTCGAGGCCCGCAAGCTGGCGATGCGCGATGCGGCGAAAGCCAGGGCCGATGCCCAGCGCCAGGCGTTCCTGGCAAGCAAGGGCAAGCCGGTGGTAGTTGCCGACGCCAAGCCAGGCAAGAAGACCACCAAGATCATCGCTCCGGTTGACCCGATCGCGCCGGTCGAGCCGATCGAATCGGCCGAACCGCTTCCGGCCGAAGCGATGAATATCGCGCTGACCGGCAACAATGGCGAATTGCGCAGCGAGGCCCCGGGCCAGAAGCCGACGAGTGGCGGACTGTTCGCCGGCCTGTTCGGCGGCACGTCCTCTGCCTCGTCGATTGCCTATCTCCCCGAGACGCGCGCGCTCGACCAGGCTCTCGCCAAGCGGCAAGCCAAGAAACAGTTCAAGGTGAAGCCGGAATTCGTGCCGCAGGACGTCGAATTCAGCGGCTACGAGCCGGGTACGATCGTCATCGATACCAGCGCGCGCCGCCTCTACCTCGTCGAATCGGCTTTCACCGCCCGCCGCTATGCGATCGCGGTCGGCCGCGAAGGCCTGCAGTTCAAGGGCAAGGTTGCCGTTGGCGACAAGCAGGAATGGCCGCGCTGGATCCCGACGCTCGACATGCAGAAGCGCGAACCCAAGCATTATGGCCAGTACAAGGACGGCATGCCCGGCGGCGGCCAGAACCCGCTCGGCGCCCGCGCCATCTATCTCTACGACGGCAAGAAGGACACGCATCTGCGCATCCACGGCACCATCGCGCCGCAGTCGATCGGAACCAGTGCTTCCAATGGCTGCTTCCGCATGATCAACGAGCACGTCATGGACCTCTATAGCCGCGTCAGGGTCGGCACCAAGGTCGTCATCATCTGACGTTTTCACAAACCTGCCGAAGGGCCGGCTTTTGCCGGCCCTTTTGTTTTGACCAAAACACCAGTCTCGAACCTCGGGACTATCGCGCCTTCTCTGGAAAAAGCCTCAGCGGCGGTTTTTTCTCTGGCGGAATCAATTCGGCCGCGTTAAGCGATGACTCCCATGGCGCGATATGTATTCATCACAGGCGGCGTGGTTTCCTCACTTGGAAAAGGCATCGCTGCAGCGGCCCTTGGGGCTCTCTTGCAGGCGCGAGGCTATCGCGCACGCATCAAAAAGCTCGATCCCTATCTCAATGTCGATCCCGGAACGATGTCGCCTTACCAGCATGGCGAGGTTTTCGTCACCGATGACGGCGCCGAGACCGATCTCGATCTTGGCCATTACGAGCGCTTCACCGGCCGCTCGGCCAACCAGCAGGACAACATCACCACCGGCCGCATCTACAAGAACATCATCGAACGCGAACGGCGCGGCGACTATCTCGGCGCCACCGTGCAGGTCATTCCGCACGTCACCGACGAGATCAAGAATTTCGTGCTCGACGGCAATGACGACTATGATTTCGTGCTGTGCGAGATCGGCGGCACGGTCGGCGATATCGAGGCGATGCCGTTCCTCGAGGCGATCCGCCAGCTCGGCAACGATCTGCCGCGCAACAACGCCGTCTATGTCCACCTGACCTTGATGCCTTACATCCCGACGGCCGGCGAGTTGAAGACCAAGCCGACCCAGCATTCGGTCAAGGAACTGCGCGGCATCGGCATTGCGCCCGATATCCTGCTGGTCCGCGCCGACCGCGCTATCCCCAAGGAAGAGCGCAGAAAACTGTCGCTGTTCTGCAATGTGCGCGAGAGCGCCGTCATCCAGGCGCTCGACGTGCCCCACATCTATGACGTGCCGATGGCTTACCACAAGGAAGGGCTCGATTCGGAAGTGCTGGCCGCCTTCGGTATCGATCCGGCGCCGAAGCCGCGCATGGAGCCCTGGCAGGCCGTGTCCAACCGCATCCACAATCCGGAAGGCGAGGTAACGATCGCCATTGTCGGCAAATACACCGGCCTCAAGGATGCCTACAAATCGCTGATCGAGGCTTTGTCGCATGGCGGCATGGCCAACCGCGTCAAGGTCAAGCTCGACTGGATCGAGAGCGAGATTTTCGAGAAGGAAGACCCGACGCCGTGGCTGGAAAAGGTGCATGGCATCCTGGTGCCCGGCGGCTTCGGCGAGCGCGGCTCGGAAGGCAAGATCCTGGCGGCGAAATTCGCCCGCGAGCGCAAGGTGCCGTATTTCGGCATCTGCTTCGGCATGCAGATGGCCTGCATCGAGGCAGCGCGCTCGCTGGCCGGCGTCGAACACGCCTCGTCGACCGAATTCGGTCCGACCGACGAGCCGGTCGTCGGCCTGATGACCGAATGGCTGAAAGGCAACATGCTGGAGAAGCGCCGCGAAACGGGCGATCTCGGCGGCACCATGCGGCTTGGCGCCTATCAGGCTGAACTCGCCAAGGGTTCGAAGATCGCCGACATCTATGGCGACACCCAGATTTCCGAGCGCCATCGCCACCGCTACGAGGTCAATATCGACTACAAGGAGCGGCTAGAAGATTGCGGCCTGGTGTTTGCCGGCATGTCGCCCGACGGTGTGCTGCCGGAAACCGTCGAATATCCCGACCATCCCTGGTTTATCGGCGTCCAGTATCACCCGGAGCTGAAGAGCCGGCCGCTGGAGCCGCATCCCCTGTTCGCCAGCTTCATCTCGGCCGCGGTGGACCAGTCGCGGCTGGTATAAGCAGGCCGCGTTGCCATGCAAACCTATGTTGCGCTGCTCTACAGCATTATCCTCGGCGAAGGCCGCCGGGTCGTCATGGCCGACCTCAAGGCGATGGCTGAACAGCTTGGGCTGAAGAACCCGCGCACCCTGGTGGCGACCGGCAATCTGGTCTTCGAGACACGGGCGACTGGTATCGCCAAGCTGGAACAGCAGTTGGAAACGGCCTTCGAAAAAACCTTCGGCCGCAATGTCGTCATCATCGTGCGCACTGCCGAGGATTGGCTGAAACTTGCCGCCGGCAACCCATTCCCGGCCGACTCTGCCGAGGCAGGCGATCAGGTGGCCGTGCGGGTGATGCGCGAGCCAGCGCCAGCGGATGGTGTGGCCGCGCTCCAGGCCCATGCCGCCGAGGACGAGAGGGTGGCTTCGGTCGACGGCGACATCTGGGTCGTCTTTTCGCGCCAGCGGCCAAGCTCGCGGCTGCTCGCTGCCATGAACCACAAGCGCATGGGCATCGGCACCGCACGCAACTGGAACACGGTGCGGAGGTTGGCTGAGATGGTGGAGTAGGGAGTAGGGAGTAGGGAGTAGGGGTATTATTCCCTACTGACTACTGACTACTGACTACTGACTACTCCCTATCCCTCAATTTCACGCCTTCGCCGTCCTGGCCCCTGCGCCAAGGGCGGCGGTGCGAAGGACGTAGTAGATGACCCCTGCAATGCCGACGCCGAAAAACCAGCCATAAACGCCCCACCATGCCGGCAGCAAATTGGTGAAGTTCGGCAGGACCGAGGAGAAGATGGCGCCGATGCCGGCTGCTATGAAGGCGTTGACGTGCCAGCCGCCCTGGAAGCGGAACTCGCCATCTTCGCGGTACAGTGCCTCGACGTCGACCTCGCCCTTCCGGATCAGATAGTAGTCGACCATCATCACCCCGAAGATCGGCCCCATCGTCGCGCCGATGACGTTGACGAAAGATGCGGCACTGCCTTCCCACGGCGCGAAGGGATAGAGCACCAGCGCGATAACAGCTGCGATATAGCCGCCCTTCTTGAAGTCGATCTGCCGGGGAAAGACATTGGAGAAGTCGAAGGCCGGCGAGACGAAGTTTGCCACCACATTGATGCCGAGCGTCGCCACGGCAAAAGTCAGGGCTGCAAGCGCTGCCAGGAACCAGCTGTCGAATTTCGCCGAGATCTGGTCGGGATGCAGAAGCACTTCGCCATACACGTCGAAGGCAGCGATGGTGGTCACGCCGGCGACCAGCGAGAACAGGATGAGATTGATCGGCAGGCCCCAGATGTTGCCCTTGCGCAGCGATGCCTTGTCTGGGGCATAGCGGGCGAAATCGCAGAAATTGAGATAGAGCGCTGAGAAATAGGTGACCCAGATCGCCGCCACCGCAAACAGCGACGTCCAGGAGCCAGGGGTTCCGGGTACGCCGGCATCCTTTGTCTTGTCGAGCAGCACATCCATCGGGATGTCGCTGGTGAAGGCAAATCTCCCGGATTTTACACAGAGATAGATCGCCAGGATCAACATCATCACCCACACCGCCGGTCCGGCCCAATCCTGGAAGCGGCGCACCGTTTCCATGCCGTTCTGGATGATCAGCAATTGCAGTGCCCAGATGACCACAAAACAGATCACTTCCAGACCCGTGTGGCCGAGGAAATGCGTGTTGGCGTTGAAATCGGCGAACCATTGCGAGCGGATCAGCAACGCCACGATCGCGCCCGATGCCGCCGCCGTCTGCGCGCCGTACCAGAAGCAGGCGACGATGGCGCGCACCAGGGCCGGAATGTTGGCGCCCCAGATGCCGAAGGAGGCGCGCGCCAGCACGGGGTAGGGCACGCCGGTCTTCACGCCGGCATAGCCGACCATGTTCATCAGCGCGTAGATGATCAGCGAACCGATGCCGATGGCGATGATGAAATTGACGAAGCCGCCGCAAAACAGGAACAGGCTTGCGGCGAGATAATAGCCCCAGAGGCTGTGGACGTCCGACGTCCAGACGTTGAAGATCGAGAACGGCCCCCAGTTTCGGACTTTGGCCGGAGCCAGATCCTCATTGTATAGATCAGGTGATGCGCCTTGTATGGTCACTGCGATGTCCTCCCCTTGATGCCGCACGCGCCCTCACGCGTCGACTGCGCAGGTTATGCCTGACGCCGGGGAACCGGCAAGCAATCCATTTGCCGGCTTTGGCCTTAAAGATATTCAATGAGAACAGCGCTTATCGATCGGCTTTTGGCGAAGGTCGGCGCAAACGCGGCGTATCTTGATTCGATCCGCAGGCGGCAGCGATCAGGACGCTTTGCGGTTGAGAGCCGGTGATGCGTCGAAATTGGCGGCAAGCCAAGCTATCGCGCAGGTGACATCATCGAGCCTGTATTGGGCCACGGTCGGCCCACGCGGCTTGACCCGGATCGAGATGCCGCCGGCCTCGTTGATCGCCTCGAAACCGTTTTCGTCGGCGGTGTCGTCGCCGAGAAAGACCGGCCGCCGTCCGGCAAAGGGCGGGATTGCCATGAAACGCCGCACGGCAGCGCCCTTGGCCGCTTCGAGCGGCATGAGTTCGACGCCGGCGTTGCCCGGGATAACCCGATAGCCCTTGGGAAGCTCGGTCAATGCCTGTTCGGCAAGATGCGTTGCCCTGGCCAGCAGATGCGGCGCCGCACGCGTATGGATGGCGAGGATCGGACCCTTGCGCTCGATATGAACAAGGCCGTCATCCAGTTCGGCCTCGATGGCGTCGGCAAGGGCAGCGATATCGGCGGGAGCATCGGCGGTAACGACCGGGCCGTCCGGCGTCAGCCGGTGTTCCAGCCCATAGAGACCGGCAACACGCAGCTTCAACGGATGAAACAGGCGGTCGGCGCCTTCGACCGAGCGGCCGGTGATAAAGGCGACAGCGCCGTCCAGCCGTTCATCGACGACGCCGAGGAGGTTGCGCAGTTCGTCGCTTACGGACACGGCGTCGGGGTGCGCCGCGTGCTCCAGCAACGTGCCGTCGATATCGAGGAAAAGCGCCCATTGTCCTTCCGGCAGGTCGGGTGCGGTTGGCAGGCCCGGTGCTTTTGACAGGCTATTCATGACGCCACCTTCCGCATGCGGTCGAACAGCGAGACGATGTTGGTGTCGGTGTTTGCGGGCCGCTCGGCGACACTTGTCGCTCTTTCGAGGTCGCCGCGTTTGCGCAGGCGCGCCGCATCGAGCAGCATGCTGCCGGCCCAGCGAAAGACATTGTTGTCGCGCACTATTTCGCGCATCGGGCGCATGCGCTCGCGTTGTTCGTCCGGTGACATGGTTAGCGCCTGCAGCAGCACCTGGCTCATCATCGCCGCGTCGTAAGGATTGACGATCAGTGCTTCCAGCAGTTCGCGCGACGCGCCGGCAAACGTGCTGAGCAACAGCACGCCCTGTTCGTCGTCACGCGCGGCGACGAATTCCTTGGCTACGAGGTTCATGCCGTCATGCAGGCTGGTGACCATGCAGATGTCGGCGGCGCGATAGATCTCATAGACCTGTTGCTGCGAATGGTGCTCAGCCACCATGACCACGGGCTTGTAGCCGTCATGACCGTAGCGCTGGTTGAGCTCGTTGGCATAACGCAGGCATTCATCGTGCAATTGCTGGTAGGCCGGCAACGTGCCGCGGCTTGGGGCAGCAATCTGCAGGAACACTACCTTGCCGATCCACTCGGGGTGGCGCGTAAACAATTCGTCCAGCGCATGGAAGCGGTCGAGGATGCCCTTGGTGTAGTCCAGGCGCTCGACGCCGACGCACAGCTTGACGTCCGCCGACAGGCCGAACCGCTCACGCAGGCGGGCGCGGCTTTCCTCGACCGGTGGCAGTTTCGCCAGGAGTTCGGCCGGCCATTCGATGGAGATGGGATAGGCGTGCACCAGGGTCGTCCGCCCGCCATACGAGATCGCGGCGTCGGCGCGCTCGATGCGGCTTTCCAGGAACCGGTCTACGCTTTCAGTGAAATTATTGGCATGAAACTGGGTGTGAAAGCCGATGATCGAGCTCCCGAGCAGTCCATCAAGAACGCGTTCGCGCCATGGGCAGATGCTGAACACTTCGGAGTTCGGCCACGGGATGTGCCAGAAGGTGATGATGATCGCCTCCGGCAGGCGCTCGCGGATCATGCGCGGCAGGAGCGCGAAATGGTAATCCTGAACCAGCACGATCGGCCGCTCATTGCGCGCCTCGGCAACCACCATATCGGCGAATTTGCGGTTGACGACCTCATAGGCCTCCCAGTCCGAGGCACGGAAGACCGGCCGGGTGAAGGCGATATGGCAGAGCGGCCAAAGCCCTTCATTGGCAAAGCCGAGATAGTAGCCCTGATATTCGTCGTCGCTCAGCCACACGCGGCGCAGCGTATAGGACGGATTGTCCGGCGGCACCTGAACCCGATCGTTGCTATCGACCGTCAGACGATCCGCCGTTCCGCCGCCATAGGCGATCCAGGTGCCGCTGCAGGCGCGGGTGATAGGCTCAAGCGCCGACACCAGGCCGCTGGCCGGCACCAGAAGCTCGACGCCGTCGTCCTTGATGTTGTGGATATAGGGTTCTCGGTTCGAGACGACGATGACCTGCGCGTCCGGCAGGTCGTCGGCAAGTATCTTGCGCAAGGTGTCGGGCGACCAGTTCACCAGCGCCGCGTCGGGAGATTGTCCATTCTTCTCGAACTCCCGCAAAACCTTGCGCGTCGCTTCCGATGCGACGTCCTCGCCGGCAGTCGGTGCAACCGTCAAGCTATGGCTACGACGTTGCCTGGAGATCGATAACAGAACGGCTAGAATCGAAAGGCCAAGGCTTGCAAGGATCAAGACCCAGAGCAGGGCCATGCCATAATCAGTCATTCCAATTCCAACTCAATTTTGGCCGTCAGGGCCTTTTTCTTCATGGTTCCATTTGAGTGTTCGCAGCCGACGATCGCCCGTGAGAACCTGTGTTTTTTGCAACGCACAAACCCTGGGATCGGTTCCCGTTGAAAGCCGTTCCGATCATGTCCGCACGATCAGCGGAACCAGCCCCTCATGGCGGTCGGCGAGAAAGGCGACGACGCGGTCGCCGACGCGCTGAAAGGTAAGATCGACCCTCTTTTCGCCGACACCCAGATGCCTGAGCGTCAGCGTATCGATGCCGATCGGCAAACGGGGTCGAGTGACGTGGATTTCGCCGTTCCAGCCGTCGATTTCCAGACCGAGGCACGCCTGCATCAGCATGAAGGCCGAGCCTGCCGACCACGCTTGCGGCAGGCAGGCGACGGGGTAGGCGATCGGCGCTTCGCCCGGCGAGCGGGTGAAACCGCAGAACAGTTCCGGCAGTCGCATGTTGAAATGCACTGCCGATTCGAACGTACCGCTCATCAGCCGCACCACGCTGTCACGCTCGCCGAACCGCGCCAGGCCGGCGCCGCACATCGCCGTGTCATGCGGCCAGATGGAACCATTGTGGTACGACATCGGGTTGAACAGCACAGCATCGTCGGAAAGCGTTCGCACCCCCCAGCCGGAGTGGAAGGAGGCCGAAAGCAACTGGTCGGCGACCATCTTAGCCCGCGCCGGTTCGGGCAGGCCGACATAGAGCAGGTGTCCGGCATTCGAGGTGCGCACCTTGCACGGCTCTCCGGCGCCGTCGATCGCCAGCGCATAGAAGCCGAGATCGTCCAGCCAGAAATCACGCTCGACGGCGATCCGCATCTCTTCGGCGCGATTTTCCCAGTGCTCGGCCTGCGCGAACTCGCCCCGGCGGCGGGCGAGAGCGGCAAGGCCCCTGAAGGCGGCGAAGACATAACCCTGCACTTCGACCAGCGCGATCGGCCCCTTGGGAATGCGCCCGTCGGCGTGGAAGACGGAGTCGAAGCTGTCCTTCCAGCCCTGGTTCGCAAGGCCGGATTCGGCAGCGCGCTGATAGGTGACGAAGCCGGTTGCGCGGCTCGCCTCTTCCGTCCACTTGGCGGCGGCGCAGAGAGACGGCCACAGGCTGGCGATGAAGTCCATGTCGCCGGTGCGTTCGGCATAGGCGCAGGCGAGGTGGATGTAGAGCGGCGTGGTATCGACGCCGCCATAGTAGCGGCCGAAAGGCAGTTCCTGCAGCGCCACCATCTCGCCCTTGCGCGTCTCGTGCATGATCTTGCCGGGCTGCGAGTCGCTGAAAGGCGATGTCTCGGTCGCTTGGTGCTGGGCGAGGAAGGCAAGCACGCCGCGCGCCAGGCCGGGGTTGAGCCATAGCATCTGCAGCGCCGAGATGACGCCGTCACGGCCGAAGGCCGTCGAAAACCAGGGGATGCCGGCATAGGGGTAAGGGCCGGTCGACAACTCGGTGGTCAGCAAGGCGACATCCGCGCGGGCGCGTTCGACCCAATCGTTGAAGACGCGACCCGAACTGTGCACCGTCGCGCCATGGCGGCGCTTGGCCCGCATGCCGAAACGGGCGCGCGCCGCGGCCGCCCGGAAGCGGTCGCGGTCGGGCGTTTCGGTCAGTTCCGCGCCGACCTCGACGTAAAGCATCTTGCTGCTGCGCTTGGTCACTGCGATGAGGAAATCCGCGCGCTCGGCGCTCAACTGGTCTGGCGGCTGCGAGAACGAGATCGCCGACACCCGCGCCAGCCCGTCCAGTCCGTCATAGCGCAGCAGCACCGAGGCAGGCTCGATCTCCGCTGCATGCGCCATTCCGCGCTTCGGTCGGGTCGAACCGCGGACCTCGAACATGTCCCGGAAATCGGCGGCAAAATGCAGCGAGACGCGGATTGCCGAATGCTCCTGGCTGTAGTTGGAAAGGGTGATGCGCTCGAACAGCCGGTCCTGCCACAACAGCCTGACGCGCTCGATATGGATGGCGCCCTGCGGGATGTCGCGGCCACCGACGCTTTGCATCGGCAAATTGGTCATATTGCTGGTGAACAGCACATTGTCCTGGCTGAGGGAGGCGCCGAGCAGCGATGTCTGCCGGCCGCCGACGGTGAGCCTGAACTCCGACAGCACCCGGGTGTCGTCACGGAAGAAACCGTCGCCCGCACCCCTGATATCGCCGTAGGCATCGGCCACGGCAAAACAGTCGCCTTGCTTTAGGGCAAACAGCCGGTGCGGCTCGCGCGGCGCGGTTTCGTCCAGGGAGGCAAGGGCCACGGCAGGGTCGAGCTTGCGCTCGTCAAGTTCGGTCATCAGTCACAAATCTCTGTTTCGGGCTCGGAACGTCCGCCGTCGTTCACGACGCTTTCGATTCAGCCGGGGCGCCGATGAGACGCGCATAGGCAGTGAGATAGTCGCGCGCCATCCTGTTGGCGGAGAACCGACTTTCGAAGACGGCGCGCACCTTTCGCCGGTCGAGTTGCAGCAAGGCCGGCACCGCGGCGACCGCGGCGTCGAGAGAATCGACGACAAATCCGGTAACGCCATGGTCGATGACTTCCGGCAACGCACCGCAGTTCCAGCCGATGGTTGGCGTACCGCACGCCATCGCCTCGATCGCGGCAAGGCCGAACGGCTCGGGCCAGTCTATCGGAAACAGCAGACCAGCGGCATTGCCGAGGAATTCAGTCTTCTCACTCTCGGCGATCTCGCCGACATAGTCGATGCGGTCGCCATCGATCAACGGCTCGATCGTCTCATGGAAATAGGCGCGATCATCGTCGCCGATCTTGGCCGCCAGCTTGAGTTTCATGCCCGAGCGCAAGGCGATGTCGATGGCCCGGTCCGGCCGCTTGTCGCGCGAAAGCCGGCCGAGAAAGGCGAGGTATGGTTCGCCTGCCGCCGTCTCGAAGGTCGGCTGATAGAGACCCGTCGGCAGCCCGTGATGGATGGTGGCCAGCCAATTGGCATTCGCAAGCCCGGTCTTCTGGCTATGCGAGATCGAGATCAGCGGAAAGCGCGGAAAACGCTCATAGGCTGGCGCCAGATCGACATAATCGAGCCGGCCATGAGGCGTCGTCACCGTCTTGTCCGGCATGGTCTCGAAGAACGAGAAATGCAGGAGATGGCTGAGGTGAAAATGAATGATATCAAAGTCGTGGGCTCGGTTCCTCACATCGGCAAGCATCGCAAGATGCGCCGCCGTGTCCGATTTCAGCGGGCGCGGATCGAGGCGTAGCGCGCGTTCGCGACCTGGTATCAGTCTGGCCGACGTCCGGCTGTCGCCGCTGGCGAACAGCGTCACCTCATGGCCGAGTTCGACCAGCCCTTCGGTCAGATAGGAAACGATGCGCTCGGTGCCGCCATAGAGAAGGGGTGGCACCGATTCGTGCAAAGGGGCGACATGGGCTATGCGCATGGTTTGAACGTGTCCCTCAAGGCAATCACGAGAGCGAAATGCATCAGCCGGCCTAACGTTCCGGACAAAAGCGGGCGTCGGCAACCCAAGCCTACCAGCGCAGATTTTTTTGCAATAAGCGGAACAAACGCGCCATCCGCGAATTTAGTAGGGTTGGTTCGCGCTGCGGCCGACCAGGGAGAGAACAAAATGGACCGCTTGCATTTCTTTACGCCCGTGCGCATTGCGCGCGGGCAGGGACACCCCGTCGAGGAAGTCGATAGCGTTGCCGAAGCGATGGTCTTTTTGCAGAAATGGCCATTGGGACGGCGTGGGCCTGTGTATCAGTGCGCCGTGAATTGCTGCTCCGCGGCCCTGTCGGGCAGAATGTCGGCCGAAGCAGCCAGGAAGGCGTTTACGGGCTTTGCCCGCATCACCCGGCTGCTCGATGATGACATGGCCCTGCCGATGGGCGGCGAAAGCATGGCGGAAGTCCACGCGCTGAGGCGCTAGGCGCCGGTCCAGCCATTTGGCTATTGAACACCCGGGCTTTGGCGGCGCGGGCATCATCTTTTCCGCACCGGAGTATTCCGGCGCGGCCCTTCACCTCATGGGCCACACTGTGCTTTCATGCGGCGTTTCGCATGACCGGTGGGTGACGACCATCCACAGGCGGCCCGAACGTGGAGGGGTAGACAATGCCGAGACTGATCCTGGGAACACTCGGCGCTATCGTCATCGCCCTCATCTGGGCGGTCTTTGCCAGTTTGATGGGCGCGCCATCGATCGTGATCACGGTCGGCGCGGTCGCCATTGGGGCCGGCGTCTACACCTACGTCGACCGACGCTCGACTTGACGCGTCCCCGGTCTGCCGCGCGCTCGACCAATTGCACGCCGGTGTTTGACGCGCGCGGCAGCCGCGGCGGGCATTCTTCAAGGATGAGCTTGCTGGCCGCATAGAGAGCCAAGGCGCAGACAGGGCGCCACACGTCGGACCGGGCTCCGCGAGAACTTGGGAGAGATCGTCAAAGATCTTTCAATCCGGCCAATGTAGATCGAAACGGCGAATCTGTGGATTTCCGGTGGAACATCGTCGCCTCGAAACACTTCGGGCGTTGCACTGCCCCATCAGTGCACGTTCCCTTGTTCTGTTGGAACTGGCCGGCTGCCGAAAGGTGGCCGGCTTTTTTGTATATAAGCGGAACCTGAAATTACGGGGCTTGTTCTGCATGCGGCAGCGAGCCCCTCGCTGCTGGTCGAGGGCCGTAACCCTTGGCCGGGCCCGCATCGCTCCGCCAGTGGTGCGGGCCCACGGCCTCCGGTTTTTCCGGGCGTCTCGACTCGCTGATCCTCACCCTGGTCCGGCTAATGCATGTCACTCAAAAAAAGGCTCGGTTGTGAGACAATGACATGCACACGCGGCGCGCTTTAGCACAATCATTCACAAAGCCGTGGGTTCAACTGTTGCTACCCTTCTTGGCTGGATTGTGCGAATGATGACTGTCCTTTTCACCGCCACCCCCTGAAACTCGGCTTTTGGATCGACGGTCTTCATCCGCCGGGGGCTTGTTGATCTGTAAGGGTTTTCTGGCGTTCTCGTGCGATGCGCCTGGCCCGCCCTGCCGGATCGTGTTCGGGTGTTTCTTCGATGTGGACATGATCACCGATCCTGCTGACGGCCCTGATGAGTGGTGTTGACCTTGGTGTTGGCTTGCTGCCCTTGGCGCTCCGGATCCGGCGCTCCGTGAGTGCCGTGCTGGGCATCATCGTGGCTAATCTGTCGCCCTTCTCCTCGACCCTTCTGGCTCTGGTTCTCAGGCGGCACGGGCGGCATTTTGCTCGACATCTGCATCTCCTTGGTTGGTCTCGTGACTCCAAACCGTGATCGTGGGGGGAAGTTCCGTCTGCTTCGTCAGCACCTGTGATTTCGGTGCCGACGGAATCTGACTCCCAACGCGGATTTCAACGAACGGCAGGGCCTGCGTTGCTTGTCGAGGACAGGCAATCTCTGGGCAGGCCCGCGTCGCCCCGCCAGTGATGCGGGCCTGCAATATAAACCTCAAGACTGGGCTGCTATCGCAGTTTATTGCGAGCTTCCGGCGACTTGCGTAGCGGGCTTCAGTGGCTTTCAGGAGAGCAGCGTGTTGTATCCGGTCGATTTCGAGCGACCGAAATACAGTGCTTGACCACGTTGCTGACATGATCGGTGATGGTGTCGCGCCTGGATCGCGGCAGCAGCCTCAGGTCCGCTCTCCCTGCAGCTGATGGCAGCTAAAACGACGTCAAAAGACCTAAGTCTCTTTGATCGCCCTCGCTGCTCGCACGAGCGATGACCAGTCAGCTCCCATGGCTGCGACAAGGTCTCGAGCATCTTCGTCTGATATTCCGGTACGGTCTACGAGCTTCCGTGCCAGCAATTCGAATGCCAATTCTATGATCGTCATAGCTCAGCCCTTACGAGAGTACCCGTGACGATAGCTTGCAAATGGGTCTTCCGCATTTGCACATGTTAAGCGACCATCACGAATGTCTCAGGTACCGCAGAATGTCTGCAGGACGCGCTCATCCGGGCGTGGCGGCTCAGCATAGCGTTCCATTCCCGGCTGCTCATCGAAGGGACGGCTGACGACCGTCAAGATCTCCTCGAACGGTGTGAAGTCGCCGCCCAACGCCGCCTGGATCATCGCCTCGATGCGATGATTGCGGGGGATGAATTTGGGATTGACGGATTGCATGGCTGCCCGGCGCGTGGCCGTGTCGGCTGCTTCGCTTGCAATGCGCTGGCGCCACCGCGCCGACCAGGCATCGAATGAGCCTGGATCCTTAAACAACTGCCGCGCCGTGCCTTGGCCGTCCGCAGCGTCGAGGTCATCGCCCAGGCGCCGGAAGCCGAGCGTAAAATCCGCTTCGCCGCGAGCCAGCACATCCAGAAAGTCGGCAGCGAGCTGCAAGTCGCCTTCCGCTTCGGTCAGCAGTCCGAGTTTTCTGCGGAAGCCGCGCTGCAACACAGCCTCATAGGAGGCCTGGAACGACCTCAGCACCTCTTCCGCTTCAGACACTGCTTCATTCTCGTCCGTGCTCATGAGCGGCAGCAGGGTCTCGGCAAAGCGCGCAAGGTTCCATGTGGCGACACGAGGCTGGTTGGCATAGGCATAGCGACCGGCGCGGTCTATCGAACTGAACACCGCGCTGGGGTCGTAAGCGTCCATGAAGGCGCATGGGCCATAGTCGATCGTCTCGCCCGAGATCGACATGTTGTCGGTGTTCATGACGCCATGGATGAAGCCGACCAGCATCCAGCGCGCCACCAGGTCCGCCTGTGCGGCGACAACGGCCTCCAGCAAAGCCCGGTACGGCCGTGCTTCCCCCGCCAGCTGTGGGAAGTGACGCTGAATGGCATAGTCGGCCAGTATCTTGAGCGCCTCGGTGTCGTGGCGCGCGGCGAAATATTGGAACGTGCCGATCCTGATATGGCTTGCCGCCACCCGTGTCAGGACGGCGCCGGGCAGCCGGACCTCGCGATAGACCGGGTCGCCGGTGAGCACCGCCGCAAGGCTTCGCGTCGTCGGAATGCCGAGCGCCCCCATCGCTTCGCTGACGACATATTCGCGCAGGACAGGGCCGAGTGCGGCGCGGCCGTCGCCGTTGCGCGAGAACCGCGTTGGTCCCGATCCTTTCAGCTGGATGTCACGGCGAACGCCGTTGACGTCCACCACTTCGCCAAGCAGCAGGGCGCGCCCGTCGCCAAGCTGAGGCACGAAGTTTCCGAACTGGTGGCCCGCATAGGCCAGGGCGATTGCTTGCAACCCTTCCGGAAATCTGTTGCCGGCAAGCATCGCCACTCCATCCGGGCTGGTAAGCTGGTCGGCATCGAGCCCGAGTTCCTCCGCGAGGGGCCGGTTGAACCGGATCAGCCGCGGTTCGGACACCGGCTTCGGATCTGTTTGCGCGAAGAAGCGCTCCGGCAATTGCGCATAGCTGTTGCTCAGGGCGGGAAGCCCCGTCTGAATGACCGGGGGTTGTTCAGCAGTCGCAGGTGACGTCATGACGAGCTGTCTCTGAAGAGGAGGGGTTCAACAGATCCCGTTTCGAGGAGCCTGTGTTCATTTGTTCATATAGGGACGCAACGTCGTTGGTGCCATCCGGATCCATCAGGCCGGCACCGGATACAAGCTGGGAACCACCCGCCTCAACTATCGAGGTTCGGGCTGCCGTGGGACGACGGGCCGTGGCGGAATCCAGAGCTGACGCCCGCATCGCCACTGTCTCCGAACTGAGCACCCGGCAATCTAGTCAGTGCGGGCGTGCAATGCCGGGGCGGCGTCTGCCTTGGTTGGCAGCGGCTCTCTCGGGGCCGCTCCCGGCGACGATGTCGAACCCGGTTCGACTCGCTCCTCGGCGATGAGCCGGGCGCCACGCTCATAGGTCAGGTAGCGCCAGAGCCACTGGATCGAGACCTGAACGCGGTGCTGAAAACCGACGAGCAGGTAGACATGGATGAGCGCCCAGGCAGACCAGGCGAACCAGCCTTTCAGTTTCAGCCTACCCGATTCGAACACGGCAGCGTGGCGGCCGACAATGGCCGTGTTGCCTCGATTGCTGAAGACAAAAGCGGGCAGCGTATCGCCAGCATCTATCCGGCGTGCCAGTGCCTTGCCGAGGTGCTCGCCCTGCTGCTTGGCGACCTGGGCAAGACCCGGCAATGGCTGGCCGTTCCCGTCGAGGACCAGTGCGACGTCGCCAAGCGCGAAGACATCGGGATGGCCGACGACCTGCAGGTCGGATTCGACCTTCACCCGACCGCCGCGGTCGAGCCCGACACCAAGCTGGGCGACCAGCGGAGAAGCCGCCACCCCGGCGGCCCAGAGCGTCAAGGCCACCGGGATCACCTGGCCGCCGACGGTGATCTGATGCGCTTCGATCGCCTCGACCCGGTTGCCGAGCGCGACCTCGACGCCCAGGCTTTCAAGGCGCAGACGTGCATATCTGGAAAGCTCCGGGGCGAATCCGGCGAGCAGACGCTCGCCGGCTTCTACCAGTATGATCCTTGTCTTCTTGGGCCGGATGTTGCGGAAGTCGCGCGCCAGTGTGTGCCGGCTGAGTTCGGCGATCGAGCCCGCCAGTTCGACACCGGTCGGGCCGCCGCCGATAATGGCGATCGTCATCAGCCGGGATTGCTCGACTGGATCGGTGGTCCGTTCCGCGTGCTCGAACGATAGCAGCAGCCGTGACCGGATCGTGCGCGCGTCCTCGATGGTCTTCAAGCCGGGACAAACCCGAGCCCAGCTCTCCTGGCCGAAATAGAATGGCTGCGAACCGGTGGCCAAGACCAGGATGTCGTAGGGGACCGTGGTCCCATCGGCGAGCACCAGTATCCTGGCCTCGGTGACGATCTCGGTGACATCGCCGAAGAGGACCTGAACCGAGGGATAGCGGCCCAGGATCTTGCGGATTGGCTCGGCGATATCAGGCGCCGACAAGGCGGCGGTTGCAACCTGATAGAGCAAGGGCTGGAACAGGTGGTGATTGTGGCGGTCGATGATCGTCACCCCGATTTCCGCCTTGCCGAGCGCCTTGGCAACCTCCAGACCGGCAAAGCCTCCGCCGACCACGACGATGCGCGGTGTCAGGCTCCGGCCGTGGCTGCTCTCGGTGGCGAATTGCATGCTTGATACTCCCCTATCCCTGTCCGGAAGTCATAGCCTGGCAGGAGTGCCTCGCTGCCGGCTGGAGCTACTGCTCACTCCGGCGGCATCGGTCCAGGCAAGGCATCCGGCAATGACAGGCGTCGTGCTGACCACAAGGGCGCCGCGCGCGTGAAGAGCTACCAACCCGCGCCATGAGACGCGGTCGACCGCCCAGATGGTGCCGCTGGCGTCGACCCATTTGAGATGGGCGTCGGCGACTTCAACGGCCCGCATCATCGCCGCCGGTTCCATCCCGGCCCGAAAGACGATGATGGAATTGGCGGCACCGTTGAAGAACGGGCCGGCGCCGGCTGCCAGTCCCGCAAGCAGGACGATGCTGGTAAGCGCTGCCGAAGCACCGCGTGCCGGTCCGCCGCGGTTGGGCAGCACCAGCACCAACACAAGCGGCACGATGCCGAAGATGACCAGCCACGCAATATCCCAGGCGAGCGGCAAGTCGCTGTTCATCTTGATCCGGTGCAGACCCAGCAGCCAGTGAAACACGACGGCATCGACGACATGCCAGACGCCGAACCCGGCGAAGGCGAGCCGCAGGATCTCCGTGGTGGTCCCGGGCCGCGCGCCGGCCGCCCTCGCGGCCACCAGCAGCACCGTGCCGGCGACGGCGAGCACATACATGCAAAGATGGAAGAGGCCGTCGGCCATGATCTGGAAGCGCAGGTCGGAACCCACCGGATCGGCGACGCCCGAGAGAAGATGATGCCATTGCAGGATCTGATGCAGGACGATGCCGTCGAAGAAACCGCCGAGCGCGAAGCCGAGCAGCAGCCAGCCGGCTCGCGTTCTCGGGTCGAGTGTCGCGGTGATCGCGTCCATGTCAGGACCACCGGCTCCAGGCCGGGGCGTTCAGTTGCCTGGGCACCGACATGTCCGGCGGCATGGGGTCATGGAGACCATGACGCGCCTCGAGCCAGAAGGCGGATATCAGCCCACCAACCACCGTAGTCAGAACCAGTGTCGCAGCAATTATCGCCAGCATGGACGTCGATCCTCAGCCGCGCAGGGTCGGCCGCGCGGAACCTAACCGCGGCTTCCGTGGAATGTTCCTACCGCCGGTTCGGTGGAGGGAACAATCAAGTTCCAGCACGGTTCGATGCTGGCGACGGACGGCTCAAGCGGAGAAGGTCATGAACGAATATACGGCGGCAGATCCGGACGGTCTCGACAGCCACCAGCCGACCGGCATCACCCGATGGCTGTTTTCGACCAACCACAAGGACATCGGCACACTCTATCTGGTCTTCGCTTTCATCGCGGGGGTGATCGGCATGCTCTTGTCGGTGAGCATGCGAATCGAGCTGCAGCAACCCGGGATCCAGTTTTTCCCCGGACTGGCGTCGATGATCTACGGTTACCAGGGCGACGCGGCGATCGACGCCGGCAAGCAGCTTTACAACGTCTTCACCACGGCCCACGCGCTGATCATGATCTTCTACACTGTGATGCCCGCCCTGATCGGCGGCTTCGCCAACTGGATGGTTCCGATCATGATCGGCGCCCCCGACATGGCCTTCCCGCGCATGAACAACATCTCGTTCTGGCTGCTGCCGCCGGCATTGATGTTGCTTTTATTGTCGATCTTCATGCCCAGCGTCCCCGGCGGCTATGGCCCTGGGACCGGCTGGTTCCTGTACCCGCCGCTGTCGACCTCCGGCCATCCCGGTCCCGCCGTGGATCTGGTCATCCTGTCTCTGCACATTGCGGGCGCCTCCTCGATCCTGGGAGCCATCAACTTCATCACCACCATCTTCAACATGCGCGCGCCGGGGATGACCCTGCACAAGATGCCCCTGTTTGTGTGGTCGATCCTCATCACCGCCTTCCTGCTGCTGCTGGCTCTGCCGGTGCTGGCCGGCGCCATCACCATGCTCCTGACCGATCGCAATTTCGGAACCACGTTCTTCGCGCCGGACGGCGGAGGCGACCCGCTGCTGTACCAGCATCTCTTCTGGTTCTTCGGCCACCCGGAAGTCTACATCATGATCCTGCCGGCGTTCGGCATCGTCAGCCAGGTGATCTCGACCTTCTCGCGAAAGCCGATCTTCGGGTATCTCGGGATGGTCTACGCAATCGTGGCGATCGGGGTGATCGGCTTCGTCGTCTGGGCCCACCATATGTACACCAGCGGGATAGGCCTCGACACGCAGCGCTACTTCACCTTCGCCACGATGGTGATCGCAGTGCCGACCGGGATAAAAGTGTTCTCCTGGATTGCAACCATGTGGGGCGGTTCGGTCAGCCTGCGGACGCCGATGCTCTGGGCCCTCGGCTTCATATTCCTGTTCACCGTGGGCGGGGTGACGGGCGTTCAACTCGCAAATGCCGGCCTCGACCGTGAATTGCACGACACATACTTCGTCGTCGCGCATTTCCACTACATACTTTCACTGGGAGCGATCTTCGGCATCTTCGCGGGCTGGTATTACTGGTTTCCGAAAATGACGGGATATCTCTACAATCCGCTTCTGGCTGGGGTCCATTTCTGGACGACCTTCGTCGGCGTGAACCTCGTCTTCTTCCCCCATCACTTCCTTGGATTGGCGGGCATGCCGCGTCGCTATGTCGACTATCCCGACGCATTCGCCGGCTGGAACATGGTGTCCTCGTATGGATCGTACCTGTCGGCCGCGAGTGTCGTGATTTTCCTCTTCGGCATCTTGGAAGCTTTCTACCGGCAAAGAGCCGCCGGCATGAACCCATGGGGGCCAGGAGCTACCACATTGGAGTGGGAGCTGACCTCTCCACCCCCTTTCCATCAATGGGACAGGCTGCCGCAAATCAGATGAGGCCGGGTTGTCGAACTCCTTTGCGCAAGCAAGCCCGGTTCGCCGCTGAGGCGAACTTCAGCCTGCCGGTGGCAGACGCTGGCTGCAGCTGAGAACCGGATCGCTATCTGAAGCTGATTAACAGCACAGCGAACAAGCTTGCGAGCGCGACTGCCCAGCAGAACAACCAATTGGCGATCAGAAGAAGCGATTTGAGCACGGTGGCATGGCAGTAATCTTCGATGATCGATTGCATTCCAAGCCGCATGTGAACGCAGCTTACGAGAATGAAGCCAATAAGGGCTGGCGCGACATAGATCGATCCTACGACGCTGAGGACGGCGTCTCGAGGCTCACCGACCAGCATTATAACGATCGCGACGATGTAAATGACAAGGATCAACAGGGCAGCAGATGTCAGCCGCTCCAGCATGAACGTTTCGGTTCCGTGTTTCGCCGATCCAAGGCCCCGCACTCGAGCTAGCGGAGTTCTGATTGAGGGTCTGTCAGCCATGGCGTTTCCCCAAAATTACTTGGTTGCCTTGCGCGCAACTCAAGCTGTTGCTGTTTCGATGCCCGGGCCGCCGGTGCCGACGGATAGTGGGCAAGCACGGTCTCCAGTCGAGCAAGGCGGGCTTTGTGGGCGTTCAGTTCGTATCCTGAACGCCATCCAATTTGCCTGGGTCTGCCATCTCTGCATAGCTCGCTTTCAAGCAGCGAGATACGAAGGCGGACCGCGTCGATCTCGTTGACAAGCGCGGCCTTCACCGATTTTCGACTCTGCATGGCTGTAGTTCCGGTGCAAGGATGGTTCCAAACCTGACGCGTCTGGAAATGTTCCCGGGTGCCGAAGGCGTGCTGAAGATTAAATGCCTCAGTGCTGGACCCGCACAATGGGTCGCCATGAGCTAAAGCCGGGCACTAGCTCAACGGCCGCGATGTGCCCGGCGAATGCTTGTGAAAACGAGCGAACGCCTGGCCCGCCTCGTCCCGAGAGATAAGTAGCCCCTCAGAACAGCGGCCGCACGTGGCCGAGATGACCAGAGGGTGTTCTTGGCCCAACATATGTTAACGGCCACTTTTGTTTCTCTCTCCTGCAAAAATATTTGGACTGAAAGGCCGGGAACTAACCGATCCTCCGGATGTTGCGGAGTTAGTCAGGAGAAACGGACTATGTCGGACAAAGAAATTCATCGGGGCGCCTCGCGTTTTCGCCCTATCCGCGTCGTGGATGCCCGCGTGTTTCGCGGGCCGCACCTCTATAGCATGACGCCAATGGTCCAGATTAGGATCGACCTCGGAGCCCTTGAGGCGTTCCCGACAGACAAACTGCCCGGGTTTTCCGAACAAATCGTCCGACTGTTGCCCGGCCTTGCGGGCCATGGCTGCAGCTATGGCGCCGCCGGCGGCTTCGTCCGCCGCATGCAGGAAGGAACTTGGCTCGGCCACGTCGTCGAGCATGTCGCCCTGGAACTGCAGAGCATGCTCGGTCACCGGGTGACACGAGGAAAGACACGGTCGGTCAAAGGCAGTCCGGGCACTTATAACGTCATGTTCGCCTACAAGGACGAGCTTGTCGGGCTGCTCGCCGGGCGCGTCGCGCTCGAACTGGTGGACAGCCTGCTGCCGGCCAATCTGCATGGTGTCGAGGGGCTCGGCGACATTGCGGAAACGCAGGGGCCATTCGAGTTCGCAGCCAGGCTGCAGCAGCTCAAGCTTCTGGCCGCCGAGCGTGCCTTGGGGCCTACGACTGCTTCCTTGGTGCGCGAGGCCGAGAGGCGAGGCATTCCGGCGGCGCGGATCGACGACAGCAGCCTCGTGCTGTTTGGTCACGGAAAGCATCAGAAGCGCATCCGCGCCAGTTGCAGTGACCTCACTTCCGAGATTGCGACCGAGATCGCCTCGGATAAGGACCTGACCAAATTCCTGCTGCAACAGGCCGGCCTGCCGGTGCCACGCGGGGAGCTGGTGCGATCGGCGCAGGACGCAGTCGCGGCGGCAGCACGGCTGGGCTACCCCGTGGTCACCAAACCACTCGATGGCAATCATGGAAGCGGCGTCAACATCGGTCTCGCAACAGAAGACGAGGTCCGCTGGGGCTTCGAACAGGCGCGAGAACACAGCCGCAGCGTTATCGTCGAGCAGCATTTCGTCGGCTCGGACCACAGGATCCTGGTGATCGGCGGAAAGGTGGTGGCGCTTGCCGAGAGGGTTCCGGCCCATGTGGTCGGCGATGGCCGGAGTTCTGTCGCCGAACTCGTCGAGGAGACGAACCGCGACCCACGAAGGGGAGAGGGCCATTCCTCGGTATTGACCCGCATCGAGATCGACGAATGTGTCGAGCATTTCCTGTCAAAATCGCAGCTCACCCTGTCGAGCGTTCCAGCGCCGGGTCAAATGGTGCTCTTGCGGCCCACCGCCAATCTCTCCACCGGTGGGACCGCGATCGACCGGACGGAAGAAATCCATCCCGAAAACGCGCTGATCGCCAGGCGGGCGGCACAGATCGTCGGCCTCGACATTGCCGGGATCGACTTCGTCTGTCCCGACATCTCACGGCCGGTGAGCGAAACCGGCGGCGGCATCATAGAGGTGAATGCCGGTCCTGGCTTTCGCATGCATCTCGAACCCTCGTCGGGGCGCGCCCGCAACGTCGCACGGCCCGTGCTCGATCTTCTCTTCAAAGGCGGCAAGGACGGCCGGATTCCGATCTTCGCGATCACGGGAACCAACGGCAAGTCGACCACTGCCCGGATGCTGGCGCACATCCTGCAGGCGAATGGGGCAACCGTCGGGCTCACCTCCACCACCGGCGTCTACTTGAACGGCGAGCGGATCATGACAGGGGACTGCTCCGGTCCGCAGAGCGCCAGGATCGTGCTGCGCGAGCCGGGTGTCGATGTCGCGGTGCTGGAATGTGCGCGCGGCGGCATCCTGCGCGAAGGGCTTGCCTTCGATGCATGCGATGTTGGCGCGGTTCTGAACGTCCACGGCGACCATCTCGGGCTGAGGGGCATCGACACGATCGAGGACCTGGCGGAGGTGAAATCGGTCGTGGTCGAGTCCGTCCGCCGCGGCGGATGGAGCATTCTTAATGCCGACGACGTCCACACGTCCGCAATGTCGCGAGATGCCGGCGGCAGGATCTGCTACTTCTCGCTGGCGAGCAGGAGCGAGTGGCCCGGTTTCTTGCGCAGCCACCTGGCGGAAGGCGGCCGCGCCGTGACGCGGGAGCCCAGCAGCGACGGCTGGGACATTTTCATCCACGAGGATGGGGAATCGATGTTCCTGATGAGCGTCGACGAAATTCCCGCGACCTTCGAGGGTTCGGCCGAATTCAACGTTGCCAACAGCCTGGCAGCCGTCGCTATGGCGCATTGCCACGACGTTCCGGCGGCAACGATCCGGGCGGCGCTGGCGGAGTTTGGCACCTCGTTCGAGCAATCTCCCGGTCGCCTCAACGTCTTCGACGGGCATGGTTTCCGCACGATCGTCGACTATGCGCACAATCCGGAGGGGCTGAGGGCGCTCGGAAAGCTCGTTTCCCACATGAGGCGCGGCTATCAGCGCACGATCGGCCTGGTCGCCATACCGGGCGACCGCCGCGATTGCGACATCCGCGAGATGGGCGCGATCGCTTCGCGGATATTCGACGTCATCGTCTTCAAGGAGGATGAGCAGGAGCTGCGCGGCCGAGCCCCCGGAGCGATCGCCGGCTTGCTGCGGGAAGGTGCCTTGAACGCCGGCTGCGCCCCAGGCCGCATTCACGCCGTCTGTCCCGAGAAGGAGGCCGTCGACGTGTGTCTCCGGCTTGCACGGGAAAACGACCTTGTCGTGCTGACCGTCGACGACGTTGAAGCCGTGTGGCGGCAAGTAACCGGCTTCGGAGGCGCGACGCCTTCGAGGGGAGGGCCCGATCAGACCCATATTCGCCATCTGAGGGCTGGCTGATGTGGTCGCTGATCCTGCACGGCGGCGCCAAGGAGATCGATCCGCAAGAGGAGGAGGCGCATCGCAACGGATGCATCGAGGCGCTCGAGGCAGGTCGGGCCGTCCTGGCCGGCGGCGGAACGGCGGTCGATGCCGTGGAAGCTGCCGGTCGCGTCCTCGAGGCCGACCCGACATTCAATGCGGGATATGGAAGTGCCCTCAATTCGGACGGCGAGGTCGAGATGTGCGCTGGCCTGATGGAGGGCAGGGACTTCAATGTAGGTGCCGTCGCAGTGATCAAGGGCGTGCGCCATCCAATCAGTGTCGCCAAGGCCATGCTGCATGAGGAGCCGATCCTGCTGGCGTCGGAGGGGGCCCGGCGTTTCGCCGCCGACAAGCAGCTGGAGCTTTGCGATCCGGCGGATTTGATCACGCCGCAGCAGCGCGACGTCTCCAGCAAGTCGGAGGCGAAGGATACGATCGGTGTGGTTGCCCTGGATCAGTACGGGGACATCGCCGTGGGCACTTCGACCGGCGGACTGGACGGCAGTGCTCCGGGTCGTGTGGGGGATTCTCCGCAACCCGGTTGCGGCTACTATGCCGACAACCAATTGGGAGCCGTCGCCTTCTCGGGAGACGGTGAGCATATTGCGCGAAAGGCTCTCGCGGCCCGTGTCATGCAGGCACTCTCGGCGCGGCAGGCATTGTCCTCGGGGCAGGCTGAAGGCGGCCTGGAGCAGGTGCTGAATCCCGCGCTCAAGGAAGTCGAGGCGATCGGCGGCGAAGCCGGAGCCATCGTGCTTACCGCGACCGGCGTGTCTGGATGGGCGCATAACAGCAGGGAGTTCGCAGTCGCATTCATGACCAGCGAGGACAACCACCCACACGTTTTCCTGCGCAAGAAAGACGTGGACAAATGACCGACAAGAAGAAAAAACGATCCTCGAACGGTAAAGCCGGAACGCTCGTCATCATCGGCGGCCACGAGGACCATGATGGCGATCGTGTCATCTTGAAGGAGGTGGCGAGCCTGGTTCCGAACGGCCGCCTGGTGCTTGCCACCATCGCGTCTCATGAGCCGGATGGCTATCTCGAGAAGTATCAGAGGTCCTTCGGTGAACTGGGCATCAAGGATGTCATCGAGCTCTACGTCAACGACCGCCTCGAGGCAGCTCATGAAAAGAAAATAAGTGCGCTTGCAGACGTGAGCGCGGTGTTCTTCTCCGGCGGCGACCAGCTCCGCATCACCAGCCAGATCGGCGACACGCCCATCGACGAGCGGGTGCACGAAATCTATGAAGCCGGAGGCGTCATTGCCGGCACCTCCGCGGGCGCGTCGGTCATGAGCGACACGATGATGGTGAAGGGGCCGAACGCAGCGTCCTTTCGGATCGGCCACATTCGCATGGCGCCGGGACTGGGCCTGCTGCCGAACGTCATTATCGACCAGCACTTTGCGGAACGTGGCCGCATTGGGCGGCTCATCGGGGCGGTGTCGCAGAACCCGCGCGTCCTCGGCATCGGCATTGATGAAGACACCGCGATCGTGGTGAAGGGCGAGATGTTCAAGGTCATTGGCAGCGGCGCTGTCTATCTGGTCGACGCAGCCGGCGTGACGCATTCCAACATCGCGGAAGGTGAGCCTGATGCCGCCCTTTCCATCCATGATCTTAGGGTTCACGTGCTGAGCTCAGGCGACGGGTTCGATCTTGCGCTGCGACGGCCGGTGGGGATTCCTTAAGACTTCGCCGCACTCAAGCTGATGGTGTGGCGCGGTCCGCGTACCGCGAAAACCGTATATGAGGCAGTTCTCCTATTTGAAGTCGCCCAACCAGGATTGTCGCGTTGTTGCGGGCCCGGCAGGATTACGGACGGCCTCTCTCGGCTCGAATCCCGCAAAGCTGAAGACCTTCGCTCACCCGGCGTTCTGCCGAGCTAGCCCCGGCGGCGACTGGCCTGAATGGCAGCAAAGGTTACCGGACGAAACCCCCATGCGTCGACGCCGACATCATGCTGGCGCGTCATCGGCTTCAGACGACCGTGCGAATGACCGTGCAGGTTTACCGACCTCTTGCCGATCTGGTTCCAGGTGCGAAAAGGATAGTGGCACAGAACCAGCAAGCTGCCCTCGACAAGAAGCTCCATGTAGTGGTGCACGCTCGCCCAGGCCGGGTCGCCAATGGTGGCGGCGCCATCATTGTTGCCAATTATCAGGTGCTTGGACCCGTTAAGAGACGACAGCAGTGAAGACACGGTCTCGGCTGGACCCTTGGCGAAATCGCCGAGGTGCCAGACCTCGTCGTTCGGGCCAACCGTTTCGTTCCAAAACGCAACCAGCGCCTGGTCATGCTCGACCAACGAGGCGAAGGGACGCCGGTCGAGGCGCAGAATGCGCGGATCGTTGAAATGCGTATCGGAAGTGAAGAAGATCATGCGCCGCGGCCGGCTGCGACGCGCGACCGGCGGTCGCCTCTAACTGCCGGAGCGCTCTTCGGCTTCATCATCGATCCCGATCGGGGCTTCCCTGAGCATCTTGAGTGCCTCTTCCTTCGTAAGGCCGCACTTGCGCGCGAAGTAGAGCGCCTCGATCGCCTTTTCGCGATCCGCCGTGGATTTTGCGTGCTGTTTGGGCTTTTTGCCCATCGTTCTCTGCCACCTTCCGAGGCCACCAAACCATCACAGTGCCGCGTTGTTCCCGTGCATGGGCTGACCTGCCGGACTGCGCGAATGCCGATGTCGCCGACACCGCGCGAGCCCCGGACAGCGCGTATATCAGCCGGCTCGCGACAACGGCGGAGCGACTCCAACCCCGACAGCGTGAATTCAAACGAAAGCCCGCGCCGTGGGAGGGGCCGGCGCGGGCGATCGGGCTACCGATCTTGCAGCGCGGGGGTCGACCGCTGCATGGCTCGAACTGTGCAAGCGAGCATTTGTTCCGGGCCGCATGCAAAGCATCGGCGTTTCATTGCAATTCTGGGGGACACAACCAGCATTTCGCTTCAGTCCGCCGCCGATGTGGGAGGATGAATACCGCCTTGCGCTAATTCGTCCGCCCTGGACACGAAACCAACCGCGCATTGAGCGCGTAGCTTCGGCGATTTAAAAACACCTGCACTGGAATATTTCCGGGCGCATGGAACATCTCCGGCCGCTGATGTTTAGGCCGGAATGACGATGATCTCTGTTCTTACAATGATTTACTCTCTCGCCATCTTTATCGGCGCGAAGCGGCGCAACCTCTTGGTGAATGCGAAACTCGATAGAGTTTTGCGCAATATGGCTGGCGCAGAACTGAATCAACGTGGCCAGTAAACCGCAACACCGCCGGTTCCAGTTCACAGCCAGTGTCCTCGCGGCCGCTACCTCGGTTCGGGTGGCAAGCGGCTCGGCAGGACTGCAAGGGCCGCCCCCTCTGGGCTGGCTGGTGCGTGGTCGACCCGATTTCGTCGATGAGGGCGGAGCACGCTGGCTCGAAGTGGGGAGCCGCGTCCACGATCCCCGCACCGGGGCACGCACCTTAGGTCCGGCCCACGCGAGTGGCTTCGGAGGACCAATCCATGAACGATGATGATCCTATAGATTCGCTCGCCAATGCAATTCGTCATCGCAGCGCAATTTTGTTTGTGGGGGCGGGGGTATCGATCAGCGTCGGACTTCCGTCTTGGGAGAAACTCATCGAGCGAATGGCAAAGGAGCTCGGCGTCGACGATGAATTTTCCACGCGACGCGATCGTTTTCAGACCTTGGCCGAATACTATCGGATCAAGCATGGCAGCATCGGACCACTTCGCAGTTGGATGGACAGAAACTGGTCTGTCGCCAAGGAACGGATTGAGAAATCGGAATTGCACCGTCTCATCGTGACGCTCGATTTTCCCGTCATCTACACGACGAACTATGACCGGAACCTGGAACTCGCTTTTGAAATCCACGGTCGAGAGTACGTGAAAGTGGCCAACGCACGGCACGTTGCGCAGGCCCGTCGAGGCGTAACGCACATCGTGAAATTTCACGGCGACTTTGACGAGGACTCTTCCCTTGTCCTCACCGAAACCGACTATCTTGACCGCCTGTCCTTCAATTCTCCCCTTGACGTGCGCTTTCGCTCGGATGCTCTCGGCAGCACGATCCTGTTCATTGGCTATAGCCTCTCCGATCCAAACATTCGGTTGCTGTTGCACCGGCTTTGGCAGACCTGGCACCGGTCTGGATATGAGAAAGATCGTCCCCCTTCGTTCATCTTCATGCCCAGCCGCAACCCTGTGGAGGAGGCCGTGCTTGGGCGCTGGGGTATTTCGGTGCTCGTTGGCGCAGGTGATGATCCTGAAGCCGGTCTGACGGATTTCCTCAGGCGTTTGGTGGAAGCGGTGGCGGTGACCTGAGGCGCGCTCCCCAGTGGACCGTAGTTGGGTTTTCTCAGGTGCGCTGTGACCGACGCACCAGATCGTGGCCGACAGGCGCCAGATCGGCGACTGTTGGAGCCAGACTTCCACAATCAATCCCGCAGCGATCATCTTGGCGTGAAGTCGATCTCCGGCGTCAATTGCCGGCAATATGCACAAACCAAGTCAATCGTCGTTTGCACATCATCCAGGCAAACAACTTCGGACGGGGTATGCATGTAACGCAAAGGCACGGAGAGCACCCCACTTGCCACGCCGCCTCGGTTCTGCTGCATGACACGCGCGTCGGTAGGGCTTGAGCTGCCCACCGCCTGAAGCTGATAAGGTAGGCCCTCTTTCTCGGCCACCGACTTCAGCAGTTTGAACACCACCGGGTTGGTGTTCGCGCCTTGAGTGATTGCCGGCCCTTTCCCAAGATCCAGTTTGCCCTGATCCTCGGCGCGAGCGCGCGGATAGTCCATTGCCACGCCCATATCGATTGCGAGGCCGGTTCGAGGCGCGATGTTGAACGCTGAGGTCATCGCGCCTCGGGAACCAATTTCCTCTTGAACCGTACCCAGGATATAGAGGCCCACGCCGGGGTGAACGCCTCCCTCCTCGGAGAGGCAGCGCAGGACCTCGGCGCCGATGAGGAGGCCGACCTTGTTGTCGAACGCTCGTCCGACAGCAAGGTTGCCCTGTAGCGCCGCTAACTCGCCGTGGATAGTGACCGCGCTGCCGACCTCTACGACCTTCAACGCTTCCTCTCGCGAACTCGCGCCGATATCGATCCACAGTTCCATCAGCCAGGGAGTTTGAGACGTGTCAGAGGCTTTGAAGGTCTGGATTGCTTTGCGACCTACGACGCCCAGGATCGGCTCCTTGCCGTGCACCCAGACACGCTGGCCGATTTCAGTGGCAACATCCGTTCCACCTATGGTGCTGAAGAAAAGAAAGCCGTCATCGTCGATGTAATGGACGATGAAGCCGACCTCATCCATGTGCCCGGCATACATGAAGCGCATAGACGCCTCAGGATTGATGATCGCTGTGACATTGCCCATGACGTCCGTCGTCAACCTGTGGGCATACGGACGAACATACTCGCGGAAAAGCTCCGCTACGGGTTGCTCAAACCCGCTCGGCGACGGGGTCGCCACAATTTCCTTCAAGAACTTGAGTGATTCATCGCGCATCAAGCTGACTTTCACGGTTCAAGGGGTGGAGGGCCATTCGAGCATGGTCATACTCGTCGGGCTTCGCGCCAATTTTGGCCTTCTTCGGTGCGATCGCCCGCGAATTGGTCAGCCCAAGGCAGGTTGTGGAGCCAGGCTTCGCGCCGGGGGGTCCAAAGCTCGTATGTCGGGAGAAGGTCGTTTGGCGCATCATCGAGAGTGCCGGTCATGATCTCGGCTTCGTCGTCGCGGAGATTCACCACGCGCGACCCGCATGCCGGACAAAAACCTCTGCCGTTGAACGCCGCAAGCTCGCCCTTGCACTGGTAAGCCGACCGCGGCCACACGGCAAAGGCACTGTAGGTGCTGCCGCTGGTTCGCTTGCAATCCTGGCAATGACACAAGCCAACGCCCAACGGCGCGCCGGTAACAACATACCTCACAGACCCGCAAAGACAGCCGCCGGTCCGCTCTATCTTGTCAACCTCGTCGTTCATGGTCGCCGCCGACATGAGTGAGGGAAGCGTGTTGGACTCCGCTCTGCTGTTTGCATCGAGGCATCAAGTTAATGGGCAATGTCTTCAACAAGGCCTAGCTCCAAAGCTCTTGCTGCCATCAGGTAGCAGCTGTTCAGGGCATGGTCGCGCAGCTCTTCCAGCGATGTTCGAGAACCTTGGACGAGATCGGCGAACCCTTCATTCTCGAGTCGCTCTGCCGTTTCCAACAGCGCAAGTTGTTCGCGAACGATCTGAAGACAGCTTCGAATTGGTCCATTCAGAACCAAGTCTTTCTCAAGCCTTCTTTCATGAATCAGCAGGACTGCTTGCGGGCAAAGGAACCTGCAGGCTTTCGGGAAAGCGGCAAGGACCGTTACCCCGGCAGAGTAAACCGTATTCTTGCCAATGATGTAGCCGTTGCGGCCCGAGTGTTTCAGAAAAAGTTTGAACTCTAGAGCTAGACGTCGCGCGCCGTCGGCGTCGCCTCCGGGCGTGTCGATTTCAACGTAGAGATCGTCTTCCCCGGAACGCACGGCTTTCAAATCGTCCAAGGCTTTGGTGACGACAGTATCATCAATCAAGCCGTGTATACGCAAGTTTGGATCGAACAAAAGCCGGTGAAGGTCTGGAGCGGGCGGCGGGGAGACGGTGTGTTCGGCTGACTGGGGCAACAGGTCCATATAGGCATCCTCATTATGGGGGCCGAACTTAGTTGGTACCCTTTTGTTCCCTTGAGGGAGTTCGAGCGGTGGTGATCACAGCCGCGTCTCTCGGCGGCTGTGGAGCTCCCTCTTTCATTGCAGATCCTTTTCGCACCAAGCCCGGTAGAGGCACCTCAGCCGCTAGGTTGGCTCCATGGGCATATCGGGCATTTGCCGGAGCTGACGCAGTCGCTTTGCTGATTTCTGCCACGTCCGGAACCAGTCCTGTGGACGGTTGAACTCGACGGCCTCAATGGTTCCCGGCTGCTGCCTTCCGGACCCCTGCGGTCGGGCTATTTTTCCTGGCCGTGCCATTTTTCCGGGGGGCTGAAACAAACAGCTTTGTTGGCAGTTCTAGCGTCCGGAGCACCGGCTCCGCGCGGCGCGGCCGAGCGGCCGGGGCTGTCCGGCAGGAGGTCCAGCAATGTCTCACGATATGCAAAGACGATTTGCAACGCGCTTGATCGCGGTTGCGCTGATGCTCTCGGCCAGTGGCGTGGCGCCTGTCCTGGCCCAGGATACCCCGACCGACTTCACAGCGATCATCCAGCAGAAATTGCCGGCCGTGGTCGCGATCACGACCCGGGAGGTTGTCCAGGACCAGACGACGGCGGGCGACTTTACAAGTCCGTTCGACGGCCAGGGCCTCGGACCCGTTCAGCCGCAGGTGAGGGAGGCGCTTGGCTCCGGATTTGTGATCAGTGCTGACGGCTACATCGTCACCAACAACCATGTCGTTGCCGATGCGACAGAGATCCATGTCGTATTTTCCGACAAGGAAACGGCGCCGGCGCAATTGGTCGGCCGTGACCCCGCCACCGATATAGCGGTGCTGAAGGTCGACCCGCGGCCCAACATGACCACGACCAAATGGGGTGACTCGGATGCAATGCAGCCGGGCGCATGGACAATCGCGATCGGCAGTCCCTTTGGGCTCGGAGGGACTGTCACTGTCGGCGTTCTTTCGGCCCGCTCGCGAGACATTCAAGCCGGGCCGTACGACGATTTTCTCCAGACGGACGCGTCGATCAATCGAGGCAACTCGGGCGGTCCGCTGTTCAATGCACGTGGCGAGGTGATCGGCGTCAACACCGCCATCGTCTCGCCGTCGGGCGGCAGCATCGGGATCGGATTTGCGGTGCCATCGCGCACCGCCCAGAGCATCGCCGACCAGTTGATCAGAACCGGCCGGATCGAGCGTGGCTTCATCGGGGTCCGCCTGCAGGACATCACGCCGTCGCTGGCTGAGGCCCTCGGGATGAAGGATGACAAGGGCGCGCTGGTTGCTTCGGTCGAGCCCGGCAGCCCGGCGGAGAAAGCCGGCTTGAAGCCGGGTGACGTGATCACCCGGTTCAACGGCAAGGGCATTGAGGGTGTCCATGACCTCACGCTTGCGACGGCTAGCCAGAAGCCTGGCAGCAAGGCCACTCTGACACGGAGTAACGGCGGCAAGGACCAGGAGATCGCGCTTGTCATCGGTGAGCGCAAGGATGCGGAGGTGAAGACCGGCGCTGTTCCCGACAAGAAGTCGGCGGCAGAAGGCCTCGGCCTATCGCTCAGCCCGATTCCGGATCAGGCGCGTCAGCAGCTCGGCATCAAATCAGGAACGACCGGCGTCTTCGTCGTGGAAGTGGTTCCCGATGGCCTTGCCGCCCGGAGCGGATTGCAGCCGGGCGATGTCATCATATCGGCCAACAATCGCCGGGTGACGGAGCCTTCGGACATCGTCGAGGAGTGGGCGAACTCTCGCCGGCAGAGCAAGCCCATCCTGTTTCGGCTGGAAAGGCAGGGGCAGTCCGTGTTCGTGGCGGTCGCCGGGAAATGACCGTCTCCAGGACGACCATGTGACTGCACCACGATCCGCTTGCGGATCCCGCTCCAAGGGTGTCGGACCCCAGGTGCACCGGGGAAGCATCGCCGCAGAAAGTCTGCGGGATGCGCTCATTGGGCCGGGTGCGCAACGCGCACTGATTCTGCAGCGCCAGAGCTCTTTTGAGCTCATCGTGCTCGAAGGCGCTCGCCATCCTCAGGCAGTTTCGCGCCTTGCCGTAAGCCGTGCCTGGAGAAGGACGACGACGAGCAAAAACAGCCCGCGGATCACCGACTGCCAGTAGGCTGACAGCGAAATCCAACCCATGCCGTTTTCGAAGTTCAGGACGTTGAAAAGGATCCCGAGCAACAGCACGCCGGCCAGCGTGGTCAACACCGAGCCCGAGCCGCCGGTCAGCAGCGTCCCGCCCACGACGACCGCTGCGATGGCAAACAGCTCCCAGCCGACGCCCTCGATCGGCTGGCCTGCGCCGAACTGAGAAGCGAGGACGACGCCGGCGAGCCCGGCCAGGCACCCGCTTGCGACATAGACGAGAAATTTGACGCGGTCAGTGCGCAGCCCCATCAGCCGCGAGGCATCCTCGCCACCGCCGATGGCCAGCACCGTCCGTCCCGTGCTGGTGTAGTTCAGGACCACTGAGCCGACGGCATAGGCAACCAGGGCGATGACTGCCGGAATTGGGAAAATCCAGAAATTCCCTTGGCCGATGGCGGTGAAACCCGAATCGTAAGACACCGAAACGGTCTGGTTGCCGGCCAGAAGCAGCGCCGAGCCGCTTGCGGCCAGCATGGTGGCAAGCGTGGCGATGAATGGCATCAGGTTGCCGCGCGTAACCAGGAGCGCGTTGATCAGCCCGGCTGCCAGGCCGGCGCCAACGCCCGCTGCAAGGCCTGCCACGATGCCGTGCGGGCTCGCCAGGGCCGACGCGACGCTGCCCAAGGCGGCGACGGAGCCGACGGACAGGTCTATGCCGCCGGTCATGATCACGAAGCACATGCCGAGCGCGACGAGCGCGAACATCGAGTTGTAGCGCAGAACGCTCATCACGTTGAAGAGGCCGAGGAAGCGGTCGTAGCGCAGGAATCCGAACAGGACGAGGGCTGCAAGCGCGATGACGACACCGTAAGTGCCGATGATGCGAACCAGTCTGGCGCTGTTCATGGATTACACCCGGTGTTGCTGCTGCAGCCAGACGGCGAATGCGATGATGCCGGCCTTGACGACGAGCGCAGCGGCGTCGGGCACGCCATTGGCGAGCAGCGTGTAGCGCACCAACTGGATGGTCAGTGCGCCCAGCAGGGTGCCGATGATTGTGGCCTTTCCGCCACTCAACAGCGTGCCGCCCACCGCGACCGCCGCGATGGCGTCGAGCTCCATGCCCAGCCCCACGAGATTGGCGTCGCTGGAGGAGTTGATCGCAATGACGACGAGCCCGGCCAGCCCCGCGCACAGGCCGCTGATCGCATAGACAGCGAGCTTGATCCTCGATACGGCGATGCCGGCCAGTTTAGAGGCCTTTTCATTGCCGCCGACAGCCAGGATGCTTCGCCCGAACACCGTGCGGTGAAGGGCCCAAGCGGCCGCCGCAACCAGCACGGCCATGATGATGACCTGCGCGGGAATGCCGAGCGGGCGGGCAAGTCCGATCCACTGGAATTGCGGCACGCGGAAGGTCTGCAGATTGCCGTTGGTCATGACCTGCGCGATCCCGCGCCCGGCGATGAACAGCACGAGCGTTGCGACGATCGGTTGGATGCGGAAACGCGAGACCAACCAGCCGTTGAACAGCCCGAACAGGCCGGCGACGAGGATCGAGGCAACCATCGCGACGGCTACCGCCAGATAGATGTTTCCGACCGGGAAGATCGTGCCCATGAAGATCATCGGCGCCAATGCGCCGGAGATCGCCATCAGCGAACCAACCGACAGGTCGATGCCGCCGGTGGCGATCACCAGGGTCATCCCCACCGCGACGATCACAATCGTGCAGACCTGGGTTAGGTTGACGTTGAGTGTCTGCAGCGTCGCGAAATTGCGCGTATAGGCAAGGTTGAAGACCACCAGCAGCACAAGCGCGATCACCGTGCCGTAGCGCGCCAGGAAACCGAACACATCAAAGCGGCGGTTTCCAGCGTCGTTGGCTGCGGATGGTGTGGCCAGATCGCTCACGCTGCCTCCTTCGCCGCGCCGCCATGCGCCATCGCCGCGAGCACGTCCTCCTCGTCGGCTGCCTGGCCTTCCAGTTCGGCCACCCTTACTCCTTCGCGCAGCACGAATATGCGGTCGGCTCCTTCCATCACTTCCTCGAGTTCCGAGGAGATCATCAGCACGCCGAGCCCGTCATCGGCAAGCTTGCGGATGAGGCGCTGGATCTCGGCCTTGGCCCCGACATCGATGCCGCGCGTCGGCTCATCGAGAATGAGCAGCTTCGGGTTCATTGCCAGCCAGCGGGCAAGCAGCACCTTTTGCTGGTTGCCGCCCGACAACTCGCGGACCTTCTGGTTGGGCCCCGAGCATTTGATGTCGAGTTCACGAATGAAGCGCTCGACGATCTCCTTCTGCCGGGCCTCGTTCAGGATGCCATTGCGGCTGATTTTCGGCAGCAGTGCCAGTGTTATGTTCTCCGCGACGGTCATTTCCGGCACGATGCCCTCGGCCTTGCGGTCCTCGGTGCAGAAGCCCATCCCTGCGGCGATGGCATCGGCGGCACGTGCGGGATGGTAGGACGCGCCCTCCATCGTCATCTCGCCTGCGCTCCGGCGGTCGGCGCCGAATACGAGGCGGGCTGTTTCGGTGCGGCCGGCGCCGAGCAAGCCGGCAAAGCCGGCGATCTCGCCGCGGCGCAGTTCGAAGCTCACGTCACGGACCAACTGGCGGGCTGCCAGCCCTTGCGCGGTAAACAGCACATCACCGATCCTCGACCGATCGCGTTCGCCGAACGCGGTCGCGTGGCCTTCGACGGCTGCGACGTCGCGGCCGAGCATGGCCGCGACCAGCTCCAGCTTGCCGATGTCGCTCATCGCCGCGCTTCGCACCGTGCGGCCGTCACGCATGATCGTGACCCGGTCGCAGACCTCATACAACTCGTCGAGCTTGTGGCTGACGAACAGAACGGAGACGCCGTCGGCCTTGAGCTGACGGATAACGCTGAACAAGACCGAGACTTCACGCTCGTCCAGCGAGGAGGTCGGCTCATCCATGATCACGAGGCGGGCGGAAAAGCCGATGGCGCGGGCGATCGCCACCATCTGCTGCGTGGCGGTGTTGAAATCGCTGAGCGGGCGGCGCACGTCGATGCCGATCGAGAAGCGGCTGAGCAGGCGCTCTGCTTCCGCATGCATCGCGCTCCAGTCGAGCAGGCCGCGGCGGCGCTTCTCGCGTCCAAGGCAGATGTTCTCGGTCACCGAGCGCAGCGGTACGAGATTGATCTCCTGGTAGATGGTGCTGATGCCGCTGACCTGCGCCTGATGCGGAGACCCAACTTCGAACGGCTTCCGTTCGAACAGCACCTGCCCCGCATCCCGGCGGTAATAGCCGGTGAGCACCTTGATAAGTGTCGATTTGCCCGCACCGTTCTGGCCGATGAGTGCGTGGATCTCGCCCGGAAGAACCTGGAGCGAGGCATCGGCCAGGGCAGGGATGCCGGCAAAACGCTTCTGGATGTCACGCATGTCCAGGAGCAGCGCGGCTTGGTCCGGCTGAGCGGTCATCGTCAAACTCCCAAACCCTACCCGCCGAAGCGGGTAGGGCAACTGGAAAGAAAGTGGATATCAGAACGCAATATCGAAGTCTTTCTTCGCGTTCGTGGCGTCGAAGAAGGCATCCTCGTTCTTGATGAACGGCGGGATCTTCTTGCCGGCCGCATAGTCGGCCATCGTTGCGAAGGCCTTCGGCCCGAACAGCGGGCTGCAAGCGCAGATAGCGCCGATCTTGCCGTCAATGATCGCCTGGACGCCTTCCTTCTCGCCGTCGATCGACAAGATCAGCACATCCTTGCCCGGGGTCTTGCCGGCTGCTTCCAAAGCGGCGATGGCGCCCAGCGCCATCTCATCATTATGCGCGTAGATGATATCCGCATCAGGGTGCGCCTGAAGCAGCGTCTCGGCGACCTGCCGGCCCTTGTCGCGGGCGAAGTCGCCGGACTGCGACGCCAGGATGGTGAACTGCGAGTGCTTGGCGATGAAATCGTCGAAGCCTTTCTTGCGGTCGGTAGCGGCCGAGGCTCCGGTCGTGCCTTCCAGCTCGATGATCTTCGACTTGCCATTGGCGTTCTTGACCAGCCATTCGCCGACGCGGGTCGCCTCCTCGATGAAATCCGAACCGATGAAGCAGACATAATCCTCGCCCGGCTTGGCCATGGTGTGATCAACGTCGCGGTCGACCAGAAACACCGGTATGCCGGCATCGCGCGCGGCAAGAATGACCGGGACCAGGGGCTTGTCTTCGCGGGGCGGCAGGAAGATTGCGTCGACGCCCTGCGCGATCATCGAGTTCACGTCGGAGGCCTGCTTGGCCGACGAACCGGCGGCATCCGTGTAGACCAGCTGATGGCCGAGCTTGGCGGCTTCGTCCTGCATGCTCTTGGTCTCGGCAAGGCGCCACGGATTGTTGCTTTCCGTCTGGGCGAAACCGACCTTGTACTTGTCCTTCTTGGCGAGTGGCGGGAGCGCCGCGAAGGCGCGTGAGCCGAGTGTCAGCGCAACCGCGCCGGCAGCGGAGCCAACCAGTAGTTTTCGACGGGTAATGATCATGCTCTTCCTCCTTTATTGTCGCTTTCAGCGACTGTGTAATTTCCTCACGATATCGGCCCAAACGGCTTCGGCGATGAGGCCGTCGGCAAGCTGGATCCGGCGCTATGCCGCCTCCAAAATAAAGTCGGCGCAGCGGTCGCCCAGCATCATGGCGGGCGCCGCCGTATTGCCGGCATTGATGTTGGGGCAGGCCGACATGTCGGCAACCCGCAGATTGTCTATTCCGCGCACGCGCAGCGCCGCGTCCAGCACCGCCATCCGGTCGCTGTCCGAGCCCATCCGGCATGTCCCGGCCGGATGGTAGTTGGTCTTCACAAAGCGCTTGCAATGCTTTGTCATGGCTTCGTCGCTGAGATCATCCTGGCTTGGCACGGCAATGGCCTTGACCCGATCGGCGAGCGGCTTGGTCTGAAAAACCTGCAGGAAATAACGCTGGCCGGAGATCATTTCCCGCATGTCGTCGGGATGTTTAAGCAGGTTCGGCGAAACGATCGGCATGTCCTTCGGATCCGCCGAACGCAGCCTTACGAAACCGCGCGACTTTGGCTTCACCACCACTGTCGTCACGGTAAGCCCATAGGTGTTCTCGACCAAGGTCAGGATATCGCGGTCCAGATAGACGTGCGGCACGCAGAAGGCCTGGATCGTCGGTTCGCCCTCGGGATCGGCCGGATTGACGAAGGCTCCGGCCTCCACCCCCGCTGACAGGATCGTGCCGGCGCCGAAGAGCTTGAAATGCAGGCCGTTCCTGATCATCCTCCAGCCTTGGCCCTGCCTGAAATAGCCGTATGGGCCGTTTGCGGTGGCGATGATCGGCACCTCCGGATGGTCGATCAGGTTTTCGCCGACCCCGGGCAGGTCGGCGACGCAGGAAATGCCGTGCCCGGCAAGCGCCTCGGCGGGGCCGATGCCGGACAGCATGAGCAGTTTCGGCGAGACGAGGGCACCGGACGAGACGATCACGTCGGCATCTGCATGGACGGTATGCTCGGCGCCCGACGCATCCGAATAGACGACGCCGGTGACCCGACCGTTCTCGATCAGCAGCCGGCTGACTGTGCAATTGAGTTTCAGCGTCAGCTTGGGATCATTCGTCAGCGGCTCGATGAAGGCATAGGCGGCGCTGCTTCGCTTTCCCCGCCGGTTCATGAACTGGTAGAAGCCGACCCCGCGCTGCGACGGTCCGTTGAAGTCATGGTTGTACGGCAATCCAAGGCCTTGGACGGCCTGGACGAACCAACGGGAAACATCATCGATGTGGCCTGGATCCGAGACCAGCAGCGGACCTTCGCTGCCATGCAGTTCGCCGCCGAGGCGGTTGTTTCCCTCCATGCCGGTGAAATGCGGCAGCACCGCCTGCCAGTTCCAGCGCACGCCGGCATTGTTGCCGCGCAGCAGTTCGTCCCACTCCTCATAATCGGCCGAGCGGCCTCGCATGTAGACCTGGGCGTTGACCGAGGTGCCGCCGCCCAGCACGTTGCCTTGCGAGATTTCATGGACGCGGCCGTCGAGATGGGCCTGCGGCTCGGTGCGGTGATAGCGCATGAATTTCGAGCCGTTGATCATCTTGAAGATGCCGGGCGGCATGTCGAGCAAGGGGTGATGATGGGAATGGCCGGCCTCCAGCAGCAGGGTTCGCCGTCCCGCTTTCACAAGCCTTGCCGCCGCGACGCAGCCGGCCGCTCCGCCGCCCACCACGATATGGTCGTAGGACTGCGTCATGCTTCCGGCGCCTCACGGCTTTCGAATGTTCCGCGGACATACTCCCAGGCCGCCGAGAGGTGGTTGAGTAGCGCCCGCTCGGCGCCGTCAGGATCTCGCTCAAGGATGGCCGTGCAGATTTCACGATGGCTGAGGAAATTCACGCGGTTGCGCTCGGGCGACCGTGGCATGCGCATCCAATGCGGCGACAGCCAGGCGGTAAATGCCTTGTGCACGACAGGCAGCACCGGGTTGCGCGCGATGTCATAGAGCGCTGCGTGGAACGCCACGTCCGTCGCATAGAATTTCTCGGAATCCGGGATGGCCGCCTCGTTCATCGCCAGCGCCGCCCTCAAGGCTGTGACGTCATCCTTGCGGGCATGGATGGCGGCGTTGCGCGCCAGCGACGCCTCGAGGAAGACGCGCATGTCGTAGAGGTTCTTCACGCCCGCCTGGTCGCTCAGCAGATGTCCTACGATGCCGTCGAGGGCGCCGAGCGCGGCATCCAGGCCAGGCCGGCGCGCCACGGGCCGGAACCGCGGACGCGCTTCCACCAGGCCGCGGCTGGCCAGGCGCGCAATCGCCTCACGCACAACGCCCCGGCCCACACCATACTCGATCATCAGTTCGCGCTCGGCCGGCAGGTAGCTGCCGTCGCCAAGCCTTCCGGACGTGATGTCGGCCTCTATGCCGGCCACCATCGCGTCGGCCGCGCGGGCGGCGAGAATAGCCGCGGGCATCTCAGGACGCTCTTCCGTATCCAGCAAGCCTTTTCCTCCCAGATGGTCCTGTTATTAGAAGGTAAATCGGACCAAAGCACAAGCGGATTGATGCTTTTGTAGGACCAAAAATGACGGATTGGCTTCAGAACCGCTGAAAGATCAGCCACATTGTTGCCAGTCAGCGCTGCCGGTGCAATTATGGTCCGATGAAAAAACGTGAATGGAGCGCAGCATGAGCCGCACCGAAATCAAGGAAGTCGAGACCCGGCTGTTTCGGGTCCCACTGCGTGAGGTGATGACCGATGCCAAGCACGGCGCGCACACGCATTTCGAGCTGGTCACCGTCACGCTGAGGCTTGCCGACGGCACCGAGGGCACAGGCTACACCTACACCGGCGGCAGGGGCGGCTATGCAATCAAGGCAATGATCGATCACGACCTCGCGCCGTTCCTCAAGGCACGCGACGCAACGCAAATCGACACGATCTACGACGGCATGCTCTGGCACATCCACTATGTCGGGCGCGGCGGCATCGCTTCTTTCGCGATTTCGGCGATCGACATCGCGTTGTGGGACCTCAAGGGCCGGCGTAGCGGCCTGCCGCTTTGGCAGATGGCGGGCGGGGCCGGGAAGAGCGCCAAGGCCTATCGCGGCGGCATCGACCTAAACTTTACCCTCGATCAGCTTTTGGCCAGCATCGATTCCTATCTCAATGGCGGCTTCACCGGGGTGAAGATCAAGGTCGGCAAGGACGACCTGGCCGAGGATGTGGCCCGGGTGAAGGCAGTTCGCGAGCGCATAGGACCTCATGTCACCTTTATGGTTGACGCTAACTACGCGCTCGACGTCCCGCGAGCGATCGAGGCAGCGAGAGCATTCGCCGCCTACGATCTGCTGTGGTTCGAGGAGCCCATCATACCCGACGACTATGAGGGTTACGCCAGCATTGCCAAGGCGACCGGAATGCCCCTGGCAATGGGAGAAAACCTGCATGTCATCGAGGAGTTCGAGCATGCCTTCGCTTGGTCGAATCTCAGCTACATCCAACCCGACGCCTCCAACTGCGGCGGGGTCACAGGCTGGCTGCGCGTGGCGGCGCTCTCACGCAAGGCTGGCATTCCGGTCTGCAGTCACGGGATGCAGGAACTTCATGTCAGTCTCGTTGCAGGTCAGACAAATGCCGGCTGGGTGGAGGCGCATAGTTTCGATATTGACCTTTACACCACCGAGCCGCTTAGGCTTCAGGATGGTTTGGCGATAGCACCCGACGAGCCTGGAGTGGGCGTTGTCTTCGACTGGCGCAAATTGGCGGATTTTCGCCAATAGCGCCCCCTGAACGGCGGCACGGCCGCATGCATTTTGTCCGGATCCTGATTCCTCGTTCCGGCAACGCGGAGAGCCCTTCGACAGGAAGACTTCGACCGTCTGAAGAACGAATTCGCCGCCGCCGCAACCAGCGGGCATACCGCTTATCGGATGCCACACTTACATTTGTAATTGCAGCGACGCTTCACCGGCTTTAACTCACGCGATCATAGCAGCGACACGACAAATGCAGGCGGCCGCCCGAACACCGGCAGAAGCTGCAAGCATTGGGTGCGCCTGCAGGGAGGCGGCGATGGTTGCAACGCGTACGGACACTGCGCATGCGGTTATGGAGGACTTCATTCTATCGCGGCACCGCTCACTGGTCCGCGAAGTTGGATTTTACGAGGCTATGAGTCAAACCCGACAAGCGATCGCCGCATCGCGCGAGGTGCTGAGGCGCTTTCGCGAACGTCAGGGCGACGACACTGCTCGAGCAAAGAATGCAGACCGTGGTCCTGTCGCCGTGTCAGCCTTCGATGCCGACATCATACGCGCTGCATGCCGAGATCTGATCGCGGAGATGAACGTGCCCGAGTGTCAATGGCGCGAGCTGGCGCGAAGTCTGGTGCGCGAATTCGTGGCCTGCGAGGAGACCGAAGCCGGTTTGGTGGATTGGATCGTCCGCCGGCCAGCGATGACGAAGACGGACGAGGCCGGCCGACCGGAGCCAGCCGGCGAGGCGGCGAATGAGCCAGGAGTCAGTCGACCGCAATCAACGCGAGCAAGCAGATCTCCCGGCGACTTGTTGCGCCGAACTGCGGTGGTCCCAGGATCGGAAACTTTGGCGAGCGGCTTGGACACATCTGATCCTCCTCGTTTTTAGGCGTCCGGCCCCGTGTCCGCATTCGGAGACGAATGCGTCCAGCCGACTGTCTAAGGCAGACGGCGACGGCCATGTCGCGTTGCTCCCGGCCTTCGCTCACAAAGGAGCCCAAGCCGGACGCCAACCAGGCTGCATTAGGCCAATGGGAACAATTTGCGCGGGCCGAGCTTGGGCTAGCGTCGTACAGAGGTGCAAGTATGCAAGATAATTTTGACCGAGCTTCATCCGTCGCGGAGGTTGCGGAATCATTCGTGAGATCCCGGAGGCCGTTCTCTGTCGTATCGACCCGGGATGCGGTCACGATTGTCAGGAAACAGGCAGCTTTTTGCGAGCATACGGATGGCGAGCTTGCGGAGTTGGTGGCGGCAATTGCGGTCAGGCATGGTCGATTGGTCGCGTTCGATCTTGATCTCGACGACACAGGCTTGGAGATCGGTCGCGCAGCATAGCCAACGCCTCACGCAATGAGATAGCCACCGTCAACCGGCAGAATTGCCCCAGTGATGAACCCCGCGAGCGGAGAACACAAGAACAAGGCGGGGCCGGTCAGGTCGCCCGGCGTACCCCAGCGACCCATCGGAGTGCGTTTCATCAATTCCGCGTTGCGAACTGGATCGGCCCGTGGCGCGGCGGTCATGGCGGTCTCGATCCAGCCAGGCGCCAATGCGTTTACGCGGATGCCATCCCCGGCATAGGCGATGGCGAGCGACTTGGTAAGTTGCACGATGGCGCCCTTGGATGCGGCGTAAGCCGGGGCATGAGCCGCGCCGAAAAACGCGAACATCGAGGCGATGTTGACGATGGCGCCCCCGTTCGAGAGTGCCCCTCGGAACGCGCTCGCACTCCGCATGGAGCCGGTGAGATTGATATCGACCACCGTTTCGAAACCCTGGACAGTGAATTCGGCGGCGCGCAGGTTTACCCCTGCGCAATTTACGAGCGCTGCAACGGATGTGAACTGACTGGAATATCCTTCGACCGCAGTCATGTCCCGGACGTCGAGTACTGAATACGAGACGGCGGTGCCGTATGCACGAGCGGCCGCTACCTCGGCGGCCGTGGCCCCCGTCGCGTGGACAATTGCCCCGGCCTCGGCGAACGCCATGGCGATGCCGTTTCCGATACCTGTCGTGCCTCCGGTAATGACGACGGTCTTGCCCGCGAAGAAGGGCATGGCCCATATGGAGTCGGTCACCAATATCTCCTCGTTTCGCCTCTGTGGCGGACCGCGAACTCACCGCAGCGGAAGGCAAACGGGCGGATGTCTACCGTACGAATTGATCGACGAAATCGTCACCGAGACCCACGCTCGCATAGTGATTTCTGCACATGTCGATCTTGGTGAAAACGTCCTCGAAACCAATCTGCTTGTTATCCTTGTCCAGGTAAACCATGCAGCCGGAAATGTTGAAGAAGGTGATCATCTCGGGCACGTCGCTTGGAACTGTGAGCGTGTGGATTTCACCGGGCGGCTCGAAAACGTAAGATCCCGTCTCTGCCACCCAGTCGTGTTCAAGATAGTGCCAACGCCCCTTGATCACATAGCCATGCACGGGGGCCGGATGCAGATGACGGCTTAATATCCCGGCCCGGCGTACGCGGAGCAGATTGCACCACTGCCCTTGCATTGTGTTGAGCATAAGTGGTCGGAACCAGACGCCCTTAGCCTGTGGGACCCAGACACGCTCGTCTTCGGGGACGGCAGCGATCGCGATCTCTTTCGGTGCCAGGGGATGGGCGGAGCCGTTGAAGGATTGATACATAGGAACCTCTGTCGCCAATTCATTGGAGCGTCCATATCAGCGCGATCCTAACAACTGGGCCGAGTTCTGCCGAGGCGCAATCGGGCGCCCACGCATTGGGAAAGTTGTCGGCGCGCGCCCGCCCGCTGCCGCGACCGCAAGCGGGAAGGGTTTCGGGATGGTCCGTTGGGCGTCGAAGACGATCAGTGGGTTCCTTCTTGCCTCATCATGCGGCTATCCGGGAGTGCACCGGGCTGGTCCTGGTCTGGAAGCCCCGGTTTCGGGCTTCCAAGGCCAGCAAAGCGAGTTGGACCTCGTCCAATCGCGACGGGCGTGCATTTTCCGGCATGCCTTCGGCGGTGGCCAGGTCGATCAGGTACTCGTTCCAGGCCCAGTTCTTGAGCACAGCGCGTTTCTCGTCGGGTGCGAGCACCGGGTCATCCACAACCTCCATCGGAGAGGCGTAGAATGTCTCCGGCTCGGAAAGCGCCGTCTGTATGTGCGCTGCCTGTGCGCCGGCGCCATAGCCGTGGCTTGCCTGGAGCTAAGCCAACTGCAGCCGCTGCCAAACCAGGTCGGAAAAGGCCTGTTTCTCCTCCGATGCATGCTGGCGCGTGACCTTGGCCTGGGAAGCAGGAGGTGCAGCCTGCACGACATAGTTGAGGCCTTGACGCTCGGCATAACGGATCGCCGCTTCCAGCGTCGGAAAGTTCAGTTCAACCTGGGTCAGGGTGTCCCGGCCACCGGTATAGCCCATCAGCGGCTCGATGAACGGGGCTGTGCGGCGTTCGAAGACCAATCGCCAGGCCTTGCGGGGCTTTGCCGAGGTCATGGCCGGGCGGCATGGCTGGTAGATCCGCGCCGTTTGCCGTCCGGAAACACTGACCGTCCCATTGACAAAGCCGGCCCGTCTAGACGAGGCCGATTGTCATTGTCCGGCCGGACGGACGTCTTGGTTAGGTTTCTGTTGTCGCTGCTTTGAACTGTCTCCATTGCCTGTCCTTCCCGTTATGAAGGGTCGCACGGGCAGCGGCCGTAAGGGCCGCCACCCATACTGCATCCGTCAGTTCTTCCCGTTGATTGCGATCCGCTTAGCCTTCGCCTGCGCCCGCTCGGTCTTGGGCAACGTCACGGTCAGCACCCCGTTCTTGAAGGCGGCGTTGACCTTGTCTTCTTCAACCTCGTAGCCGAGCGGAATGAGGCGCTCGAAGCGACCGTAGAAGCGCTCGGAGAACTGCCGGTCCTTGTCCTCGGTCTCGGAACGCTTCTCGCCTTTAAGCTTGAGCGCCCCATTTTCCAGCAGGACTTCTATGTCGCTCTCGTCCAGGCCAGGTATTTCCGCCGTGACGCGGACTTCCTTGTCCGTGTCGGAGATTTCGACACTCGGCCAACTGGCGGCGAAAGAGGGACCGAAGGCCGGCAGTCTGGCGCCAAAGCTGCGGAAGGCGTCATCGAACAGCCGGTTTACCTCCCGGTGGAGGGAGACGAAGGGGTCTCGATCTCCGTCGGGGAAGAGACTGGGCGCCGAGTTTCCGTTGCCCCGGCCCCATGGGATCAAGTCACGTACGCTCATTGTCTTTCTCCTTTTGTAGGTCTCTGAGTCGGGCGGGACGCCCGGCTCAAGCGAAAGCCTTCATGGTGGATTGCTCAGGCGGCCAGCTTGTCGGTCTCGACCTTGGGCGCCTCGATCTTCGGCATGGGAGCCCCGCTGGAGATTTCGATCTTGCGCGGTTTCATCTCCTGGGGAACCTCGCGCTTGAGATCGATGCTCAGCAGCCCGTTCTCAAGGCTGGCGCCCTCGACCTTGACATGATCGGCCAGTTCGAACCGACGCTCGAAAGCGCGCCCGTTGATGCCGCGGTACAGATACCGGCCGTTCTCATCGCCGGATTGCGACCCGCTCACAACCAGCATGTTGGGCTGGTGGGTGACGGTCAACTGGTCCTGCGAGAAACCGGCGACCGCCATCGTGATGCGATACTGATCATCATCAACCTTGGCGATATCGTAGGGCGGCCAGTTGTCGAACGAGGCCACACGGCTCGCACTTTCAAGCATGTCGACCATGCGGTCGAAGCCGATGCTGGACCGGTATAGAGGGGTAAAATCGAGGTTTGTCTTCATAGCCACATCCTCCTTGAGCAACATGGACAACAGAAGGCGCCAAGAGCCTTGCCGCCTCCTGGTGTTGCCGGCCCCATTGGGCGGCCGGCGACCATCATTTAGAATCGCGACGTGCACCTTCAAGAGGAAGAATAGGAAAATTTTCATCGGCAATCTGGGCGAACGCACCGATGCCACACCCCTCCCGCCGGCGGGGTCACTCGCCGACGGGTCCATGGTGCAAGAACAACTACGTCGCCCTTAAATCCGATCGACGAATGGTACGAACGCGGCCACTGCCGCGCTGTCACTGCAGTCAGGACCGGCACGCTCATCCGATTGATCCAACTGTTGCAACGCATCCATGATCGTGTCGAAGCTGACCGGTTCACCCGCTCCCGGCAGCATGCGAAGCGCTGGCACGGATTCTACGGCGCAGGCATCCGACGCCCATGACGAAAGAATGGCGCGCTACTCCTGAACAGCCAGGGCAACGTCGGCCAAAACGTCGTGGGGATGTTTGAAATGCCGCGCCGGATGCAGCAAGCGGTCCAGAAAACGTCGGGGGCCACGGGTTCAATCGATGCAAAATAGGTCGAAATGGGTCCTTCCATGGATGGTCCTCCGCTTCAGACAATCTCATGCGAGTTTGGCGGCTCTCGCCAGCGGCTGTCGCGATCACGACCAGGCAGATCATCCAGGAACGACGCTCAACGACTTTCCCTAGGTGATGTCGATACCGAGACTCATCGTCCGGCACCCTGGGCGGCTCGATCACGACCGAAGCGAACGAGCCGTTCGCGATCGAGGGTGGCGATGCTGCACTTCCCCAGATGTTCGGAGCATAGCGAGGGCTGCGGCCTTGGAGCGGCGAGGGGACTTGCCTACATCGCACATGTCGTCGATATGGAGGTCGATGAGTTCGCCGAAGGCTTCAGGCGCGCTAACAGGGCTTTGTCGGCGTCTCACTGCGATCGACTTGGTGTCGGTGCCCCGGCGCCGCGCAACGTCGCGTTGCAGGAAGGTCTTGCTGACGCAGCGTGTGCGGCAGGTTCTAAGGTTCTGATGTTAAACAGATGCTGAAAATCAAATCAAATGTTTATGAGGGTTCGTGTGCAAATACTGCACACGCAAGTTCCGCTTCTCTTCTTTTTTCGTTCCTACGAGGGAGCTGCCGAAAGGCCTTTTCGGACCCTCTTTTGCCGACGATACTATCCGCTCCAATGCGAATGCTCACCAGGATGTCCGTGAACCTGATTGTTGTCTGCGGCGTCCAGTTTGCGTCGTTTGCGTCGTCCAGTTTGCTGGGGTTCCTGGAAGCTTTTCGAACTTTCTGCGTCGCGGGTCAGCCCGAATTGCGCTTGCTTATGGACTCGTTAAGCCTGTGGTCGGGAGGCTCGGACCTCACCGGCCCACGATATCGCGTCGGCGGCGCCGCACCTATTAGATCGCTTATGGCTGGCTGCTGCTCAACAGGGCGAACGTCTACGACGCCCGCCTTCCGCATGAGCCAGGCAGGACACAGTTCCTTCAGTACCGATTTGAGATAGTCGACCATGCAAAGGCAACGCGCGTTGCCGCCTGCCGGTTCCGCCGCCGACTTGGCGCTCACATACCGAGCGTTTGAGTGCTTCCGACAGGTCGAGCCGCCTCAGCGAACAACTCAGCCGCTGCTTGCACCTTATCGGCAGCCTCTTCGACCCGATCGAAGCGCGTCAACACACGACATTGGAGCATCGACAACCGCGCCGCATGGTAAAGCTCGCTGCGCTTGTGACCGTCCAAGTCCAAGGATTGAAACAGCATCGTCATGGCGAAACCCCTCCCTCCGGTGCCCGGCTCTCGTCGAAGGCCGGGCGGTTAGACTGCGATCAATAGTCGGTGTCATAATCGCTGTTGTCGTCCTGCTGAATGACGACGTGACGGCGGTGATGCATCGGACGGTTGATCGATCCGGTGACCACAAAGTCGCTGGACCGGTGATGATGCCGGCGCCAGGCGCGCTCGCCATTGTCGTAAAACGCCTGCTCGCCATGATGGCGGCGATGGAGACGGTGTCCGTTCCGATAGATGACCACACGGTCGTTATTGTTGTCGTCCCAATAATGGCGGTGGTGATGTCGCTGGGTCTGGACGACGATGCCTTCTTCTGCGGACGCGACCGCAGGCGCAGCCAAGCAAAGCGCCAATGCGCCAAGGATGATGGTCTTCATTTCGAGTTCTCCAAAAACCTAAAACGCCCTTCGGTAAGGAAACTTTGCTCAACGACTTTGGTTCCGGCATCGGTCGAGACGTGCCCATGAGCACCGTGCGCAAACTCGCAGCGATCAGACGCCAACTCGCGCAAATAGCGGCGCTCGTCGCTGAGATCGAAACGGAGTTCGAGGATCGGAGTTCTGGAGATTGGGTCGAGACGGCGGTTGCCGCCGAGGCTCTCGGCCAGAAGATCGGAAAGGTTTCGGCCGGCGCGTCGGCGGCAGATGGAAAGCCGAGGTAGCGGCTAGGCGGGAATATTTTCGGCAAACGTGACAAACGCGACGGGACGCATCGCGTTTGCGATGGACATAATGCCTACCGCAAAGAACCGACGCTCGGCGGAGTCTGAGCGGCAGGCTCGAAGCACTGAAGATCGAAGCCAACATCGACAACCCTTCCACGGCGAAGATTCCGACGCCCGGCACCGATTCCTTCAAGGACCAGACCGGCGGCGGCCGGCACTTCGAGAAGATTGGGGTCACCAGTGCGCAGCCGGCCGTTACAACTGCAGGTCCAATCAGCCGGACATGCGCCGATTTCAACGGCATCACCAGCCAACTGATAGGCGCGAGCATCTCCAATTTCGTGAGGCTGTCGTCCGGCTTTGTGATCTGTTCGGGCTACATCGATGCCATCAACACCAACAACACCAACAACACTGGCGCAGGCAACGCCGCTAACAATGACATCCTGTGGGGTGACGACGCTGGTTATTTGCAAATGGCACTTCTATCCCGGGGCCCATTGGCCAAGGATCGAATTTCGTGTCGTACCCTTGGCAGGTTCCCAGTACTGCCATTTCGACCGGCGTGCCTGTGGTGACGACATGGCGCCACGAAGGCGGGAGCCTCTATTCTCCGTCTATGGCGGCATCGAGGCGTCCGTTGCGTCGGGTAATACCATCAACGATTTGACGACGCGCAAGATGTGCCTCGGCAAATCGGTTGGCGGCTATCTCGACCGCAAAATTTTTGAGCTTGCAACGTTCTCGACGGTACCGAGCGCACCCGAGAGGGACACCGTCATTGCCGATTTCATGGCCCAGATCGGTGCAGTCTGATGGTTGCGGCAACCTTCTGGCCATGATGTGCAACCAATCGCGATGCGCTAGTTTATGAGTTTGAAGCCTGCGACTAGACCCACGCTGCGTTCAATCTGGGCAGTGTACAGCCCTTTGTTCGCCACGTTGTCCCAGATGTAGAACACGGCGACAGCGGCAAGGATCAACAGAAATATTCGCATGATCTGCGCCTCGGTAACGTGGTTTGCCCACGGCGCCTTAGGCGAGTTGAAGGTTTCGGCCTGAGTCCGCGCGCATCCTCAACACCAGCAGGCGCCTCGCTGCGAATGGCGTCAAAACAATAAGCGCCATCGTGGTGTTGACTAAGAGCGACAGCAAACAGATCGAGCTTTGGGCGTAGCAAACGGATTCCATGACGTTCCCCTTTTCCATCGTTACTGGTGGCCTCCGTGCGGCAAGAATGATCCTGGTTCATGAGAAATACAAGCAGTTGCTAATACGTTGATATTTCCCCTAGGGTTGGGGCAACGATGCGAAATCGACGCCGGTCAGTTGTTTGGATAGCGATTGCCCTTGTCCTGGCGGCGTTGGCGATCACGGCGGCGATCATTGGCTTTCAGAATTTACAGCGCTCGTCACCGATCATGGTCTCGGCTGTCTCGGCCTTTAATAGTGGGGGGCTCGTCCCTGGCCCCACGGTTAAGGCGCCCTCGAAAAACCTTGGTGCTGTTGCTACCGGTAGGGATATCTGGCTCGAAGTCTCATGGAAGTTTTTCGGGGAGTTGCGGACGCTGGATACCGTAACTGTCGGCGACCTTCGGGCAAGGCGCCTGGTGCGCAGTCATGATGTGCCCTCAAGCGCCAATTCCGAGATCTGGTTCATATCAGCCGGCAGCGGCGACATATTGGAAAACACAACGTCGACCGACATCGGGTTCACTTTTGATGGCGGCAACCCGTCTGTCACGGCGCAGATTTACAGAGTGGTTGGAGCTTCTGAGATACCTGCCGCGATAGCTGCAGAAAGCGGCGACAGGATTACCATCACCATTCCAGCCGATGGCATCGCTTTTATCTCGCTCATCGCTTCCGGCACCACCTCCGGGTCCATGAGCAATGTCACCGAAGATTTTAGTGCCCTTTGTGGAAAGGATTTCCTTGGCATCCATGCATCAACAAGTTCGACCTCCGCTGAATCAGAGACTGCTACGTTTTCGGGAAACTCAACGGCAGATTTTGCTGCTGTCGCACTTCAGTCGGCCGCAGCGAGATAGCTAACCAGCCAGCGCCATTCCAAAGCAAACGCCTAGGCCGACAGCGAGGCCAAGGAACAGCTTGGCGGCAAGATCGAGGGCGAAGGCGCGGACTGGGCGCCACACGTCTGAGCGGGGCTCTCTGAGGGCGTTGGCGATATCATCGAACACCGTTTCCATGGAATGATTCTAGATCGGAACTCCGGGAATGTGAATCCCCTGTTTGTTCCACTTTCGCCCCATTGGGCAACCTGCACGGTTCGCCCGAAACCGTGCAGGCAGCAAAGGTGGCTTAACGCACCACTCTTAAGCCACTCGACTCCAGCCACGCTAGTGCCGTCTCTGCAAAGGTCGCGCAATTGTCCAAAGGATCATTGTTTTCATAGAGCGTGGCTTGATAGGCTGCTGCTATGCCTTCAAAAATGGCGGTTAGAACTTGGTCGCGGCCTCTGGCAGCGTCAGCGGCCGGTTCAACAGTCATCTTTGGTGTTTCTGGGTGTTTGCCTTCCATGAGGAAGTCGAGGAGCGCCGACACCAGCCACTCGGCGCTGTCCCTGTCCAGTTCGAGGAAGGTTGTGTGGTCGTCATCGGTCACCAGTTCCAGTGCGCCTCGCAACGGATTCCGCGATACCACCGTCACGTCACTATCCTGATATTCGACAATTTTGGTCATCACTTTGCTCCATGTTTTTTAGTGGCCGCAACGCCGCCATGGGCGCGGAAGCCGGATTGTTGTTGTTTGGAGTTGTGCTTGGGCAGCCGTGCTGCTCGTTGTCTACGACGTAAGGGCTCCCCCATCGTCGGTTATCACGCGGCTTGATTTCCAAAGGTGCCCGGGCCGCTTCTCTCAAGGCACGCAGTGAAGGTACCTAACCCACTCGGGCAGTCAAGAGGGCGGAGGGGGCAAGCCATGCGGCTGGCACCAACCGCTAGCTAGGCTGCCTCGTTATTCTCACCCTTGGAACATTGTGGCCTCGAACACTTCGGGCGTTGCACTGCCCCATCAGTGCACGTTCCCTTGTTCTGTTGGAACTGGCCGGCTGCCGAAAGGAGGCCGGCTTTTTTGTATATAAGCGGAACCTGAAATTTGGGGGCTTTGTTGATAGAACGGCAGCGAGTGGGTGTTCGCTGCTGGTCGAGGTCCCGCAAGACTCGGCCGGGCTCGCGTCACCTCGCCGGGCGGTGCGAGCCCACAATCGCGGGCCATCCGGTCCGCTGCTTCAGCTTGGGCTTCATCAGAATGAAGGGCGACATGGTTCATCCGAATGTAGAAATTTGCGTTGGGGGGAGGTGAGAATGAGGCTACCAGGAAATGTGTTGGCTGGGAGAACGCCGAGGTGCAGTGCGGTCCGCGAAAGCGATCAATGAGGTTGAATACACAGAACGTGCCGCCAAGACAGCCAGGTTGAAATCGCTACGCTTGGCTCAGATCTTGCCAGAGGCCGACCCGCACTTTTCGTTCAACGAGGAACTCGACTGCTCGGTACTTGTCGCCGTGCTGGCTCGGGAACCGCATAATAATCCAAAGCGGCCCGAATCCCATTCTTTCCGGCGGCTGCCCCTGCGACGAGGCCTTTGATCTCCTCAAGCAGCGCCGTTAGGCTTTGTCAACAATCGGCTTTTTTCGCCGTGGCGACCCCACATGGCTCTCAACAACGCGCACGTGCTCGGCGTCGACAGTCACCAGTGGCCGCAGGCTGACGGTTACCTTGTCGCCGTCGATGCGCGTGACCGGGCCGACTAATTCCATATGCTGGCCGATCACGGCCTTCGAAGTCGAATCGACAACCGAATGCGGGAAGTCATAGGAGGGAATCGTCACGCTTATGCGATCGGGTATCACCCGGCCCGGGGCGGGTGCGGCGTCAAGGATGAGAGGTTGCTAATAAATGAGCGTCCGTGGCCTGAAGTTTCTCGACAAGTGGGTAGCCAAACAACTGCCCATTGTGGGGCGGGGAGACCCCATCTCGGTTGGCCACTTGAAAGACCAGTTGATGACAGCTGCCGAGAAGGCCGGCATTCCTGCCGACCAGATCAACCGCGAGCTTGAAAGCGTCTTCGAATTGATTATCGAAGTGAATCGTCGTGGCGCCGAAAGGGCGGACTTAGCCTGAAGGCTTCCCCGACGTGCCGGTCATGTTCTACATGCCGGACTGCCTGACAAGGGGCTCGCTTACCTAACCGGCCAGCGCCACGCCAATGCCATCTCAGAGCAAATGTAGATCGAAACCGCGAATCCGTGAATCCCCGGTTTGTTCTGGTCATGGCTTCTGCGCCGGTCCGGTCACACAGCGCTGGTGCGTTCACCCCTCCGGCTGGGTAGGTCCGGTTCTTGGTGCCGCTCTCGTTCTTTTTCGAGGAACAGCTTGGCGAGTTCGCCCCACTCAGGATGATCCGTGGTTTTATGCTCTTCTACGAACTCGAGGAAAGCCTTGCGCAAAGCGTCAAGGTCGAAAACCCCAAGATGCTCGCCCATACCGTCGTCCATGCCCGCGACTCTCAACGGTATTAGCTTGTCCTCTCGTTTGAGCCTTCAAGAGGGATTCCCTGCGTTTTGGCTTGGGAGCGCCTACATGGTTAATGGCGTGATTGCTAATATGACTATATCTAGGCAGCGCGGGGGCTCTATCTTCGCGCGCGGTGGCCGGTGCGGCCCCACACCCGAAGACTGCAGCGACCATTTCTGTGGATGGGTAGTGCTAGCCGATGCGACATCATGCTGCAGCGATATTTTAGAATCGGCTAATTGCGCAATCGCTAAATTAATGAAACGCGGAGGAATGTATTTTCCACAGTTTCTGGTCGGCATGTCTGCCACTGCGATCATTGTGGCGATCTGGACCTACATCGAAGCCGGTTCAATTTGGACCGCGCTCGGCTGTGCGGTCCTTGCGCTGATCGTTCTGCAAGTCGGGTACGCCGGGCTGGTCGTTTGCTTGATATACTGGCGATCATCGGAAGCGGCTGACTCGACTAGCCGAATTTCGGTCGCGGCTCAAGAGAACGTCGACGGCATCTGATAGCCCGCGATCGTCTCGGCACGGTCACGTGACCCTGGGGCAGCAGTTTTGCCTCGCAGTGCCGCCAGCAAGTGGGCCTACAACGTGTTTGCGGTGACAGACACCTACCCCGAGCTTCGGGCTGAAAGCCTTATCATTGATCCAGACGCGGAACTGGAGGACGGGTGCGTTGTGGTCGCCATGTTTGGAGGCGGTCATCCGCAAACCATGAGCTGGCGCAACAATCACGGGCGAGGCTATGGGGGCCGCTTTGCCGCCAAGGGAAGTCTGCACGAGACGTTCCTTCTCGATTCCATGGTGTGCGGACGAGGGCCATCTTCTTGCATTCGCATCCTCGGCCGGGTGTTCGGCTACCGGCGGCGCTTCCCGCGCTACAGAACCTGGAACGATCCAGTTTGCTTCTCGAATAATTTGGCTCGCTCCCTCACGGTGGCGGGCTTTTTTGTTGCTCAGCCCCAACGTCTCGACGCCGGGCTGCGGAACGCAAACGTCGTGATGTCGTCACGGGAAATCCCGATGTCGCTGAGCATGTCGTCTGGTGACTTGCTCAACTCGTCCGTCGCCTTCAACAGCGCCTTCTGCTCGGCTCGATGACGGACCCAATCGGCAAGGGGACCAACTGCGACAAGACGAAGATTCACAAGCATAGGAAGGTTCACAAGCATCGGGACCACTCCCTTTACCCCTGCAGGAAACTGCACGTAGCCTACGCCGATACGTCGATTCGTCCGTGACAAACCTCACAGTCCGATCCGACGGGGCAAAAACTCCCCGGATGCCTGACGGTGGCGGGCCTTTTATATATTAGCAATGCATAAAATTCGAGAAGGTTCATGGCATGGTTGTTAGCAAACTCGCTGCTATCGTGCGACGCAGGTCTCGGTGGATGGTGTGCTGGAATGCGCGGGGCTGGATGGATCAGGGGTCTGATGGAAGCTGACGCTCGCGATCTGCGGAGCGAGATCAGTCGGCTCCAAATAGACTTGATCGCTGCCGCCAACTCTCAGGGTAAATCCAGGCTGCATGACGTCGCGCACACACTGCGATGCCAGAAGGCGCGGCTGGAACGTCTGGAAGAGTGCCTCGCTTCAATGACGTCGAATGTCCGGCCAGAGGCATCTGCAACCCCGCCCCATGAAGGCCGGCCGTAAAAGGCAGCTCATCATTTCCGAAAGAGAACCCGCTGCCTCACGGTGGCGGGCTTTTTATTGCTCAGCCCCTTGCCGGCAGCGTCTTGTCCGTGTTGCGGCGGAAGGTCATGCGAAGCCGGAAATTTTTTTGCCAGGAATGGTCGCCTCCGCGCCGATCGCCGGCTCCCGAGGCAGATCATCACCAGCCGACTCCTGCAAAAGCAGATAGTTTGGGAGACTGTGTGCAGAAAGCGCACACGAAACTTCTTCTTCTCTTCCTTTTTTCGGTCTGGAACCTGCCATTAAAGCAACCTTCGATGATCGTGCCAATGTCGTTAGGAGCGCTGGGGAACGCATGGCACGCTGTGCAGGCGCGAACTGAGGCGGGGCGGCGGGCGCGGCCGCGAGCAGGAGACCCTGGCGGTCTTCGCCGCACGGGTCGGCGAAACCATGCCGCGTTATGAACTCGCCGGTGACGATTCCGAAGTCGGTGAGCGCACCATCGACTCCAGATCAACCCCCTGCACCGCAGGATCGAGCGCGATCCGTCCAATCCGGCCTGGCTGCAGACGGTGCGCGGTATTGGGGACAGGCACCACTGATCGCTATGTACGGCGCCATTTTCGGACGAACGTCTTTTTGATGATTGGGAGCGGTGGCGGTTCGGCGCTGATAATTGTTGGTGTCGCCGGTTTGTTGACGACAGCCGCAAACGGGAACGCCACGGCACCAACAATCAATCCAGCCGCCAACCAGGCAACTGTCGACCGGTAATCCTGTATCATAGCGCACCCTCAATAGGCAGATAGACTGCCAGTTCGGCACTAAGCAAAGATTACGTCGGTGCGCGCTTCGTGCAGCAAAGCGGACTGCCGAGGTTCAATTAAGCTGATCCAGGATTCCTGAGCTGCTCGCCACCACCCAACTCCCGTAAATCTGGAAACCGATAGCGCCAATCGCAGCTGCCGAAATTGGCACGCCAAAAGGAACGACGCCCTTCCTGTCCATATGCTGGACATAGACGCGAAACGCGCCCGCCGGCAGCAGGAACGGGTTTTTCATGACCGCCACCGTGGCGACGGCGAAAACCAATAGGAGCACCGAGAACATGGCGAGACCGCTTCCACCGGTCAGAAACGGGACGACCGCAATCAGCTTGACGTCTCCGGCTCCGACCTTGCGCAAAATCCAGAACGGGAAGAGCGCGACGAACAGCAAAATTCCGGCGATCACGCTCAATCCCATATCCCACCACGATCGGCTTGCTATGGAAACAAGCTGAAGCGATCCCAGCCCGAGACACAAAAGCAGCAGCACATGACGGTTGGATATCTTCTGGGACGAGAAGTCTATCCAGGCGACCCATGCCAGCAGAGGGATCGCAAACGCCTTCAGCAGCAGCGAAGCGGCAAACAACATACAGGCGCTCTACCGTTCGACGTTCTGCACGCTGGACGATAGCAGCTTCAGATTGTTGACCACGGTCGGATCATTGGGCGCCAGTTCGTAGGCCTTGAGGAAATTGCTGCGCGCGTCCTGCAGCTTGCCGCGCAGCAGATAGGAATAGCCGATATTGTTGTAATATTCGGGCGTCGCACCCAACAGCTTGAAGGCCCGGCCATAGGCCCGATCGGCAAGGTCGAAGCGATGGATCCGGTCGCAGGAGGCGGCCAGTCCCATCCAGGCGCCACCATCATTGCGGGCAAGCTGCGTCGCCTTGAAGAACAGGGCGCCGGCATTGCCGTAATTTTCCGCGCGGAACTGGTTCTTGGCCTCGGCAACAGCCTGATCCGAGGCATAATATTCGACGTCACCAACTGTCTTCAATCCGTCGAAAGCGTCGCCAAATGACGTCAAGTCGCCTTTCGACGGCTCGTTGGTTCGAACGACACCGTCCGCCCCGTTCGTCTGGCAGCCGGCAAGTGCCGCCATGAACAGGCAGGCCACGACTGCAATTGGCCTTTTCATACAATCTCCCCGTGAGTCCCCCGACCCATATTAGGACCAAAGCATGTGCGCAACTAGAAGAAAATCCCCTTCATGCGAATGACCACCGGCAGCATGATTACCATCATCACCACAGGAAAGATGCAGAGTCCCAGTGGGATCATCATTTTGACAGGCAAGGAATTGGCGCGCTCTTCCGCCTGCAGAATCCTCTGGCTGCGCATCTCCGCGCTGTAGACGCGCAGGGCGTCGGTAAGGCTGGTGCCGAGTTCTTCCGATTGACGGAACAGGACAGCCAGTGCCCGCGCCTCGTCAAGTCCGATGCGATCGGAGAGTTCGCGTAGCGCTTCCCGCAAGGGTTTGCCGGCGCGCAGTTGCAAATTCATGATCGACAGCTGTATTCCCAGCCATTTGTGGGTGGCGGCCATTTCATGGCTGACGCGTTCGACCGCCCCCTCCAGGCTCATGCCGGCATCGGCGCAGGTGATCATCATATCCATGAAGTCGGGGAAGGCTCGACGATAGATCTGTTTCTGGCTGTTCTCGAAACGGTCGAGCAGAATGGCGGGAATTACCATGCAGGCCAGGCCGAAGAGGGCAGAGCCAGCAAGGGTGATAAAACCTGGCAGGTGCGGCGGCAGAACCCGTGACAGGAGTGCATACATTGCCAGAAAACCGACGCAGACTGCGACAAGACGGGATAGCGTATAAATCAGCGGCGCGCTTGATTGGTAAAAGCCGGCGCGAAACAGCTTCGCTTCCAAGGCGTTTGGCTCTTCCCGCTCCCTCTCGATCGATTTGAAGTAGGCATCGACCGGCCGTTGCGCCGCAAGCTTGGCAAGCTGGTCTTGTCCGAGCATCGATCGGCGGTCTGTAATCCTTTCGCCCATCAGGCTCTGCGCAACGAGCTTTCGTGTCTGCAGAGCCGGCAAGAAGACAAGCGCACCGAACAGGAAGAAGGACACCGCCGCCACAAAGACGGCAATAGACACCAAGAAGCCCAGGTCCTGAATGTTCGAAAACAATTTCTTTCGTCGCCCCCAGTCAAAAATCGAAAGTAACCATCCGGTACATGATGAAGTCGCCAAGCAGCGCCCACAACCCAAAAAGCAGGAATACCGGGAAGATGAGCGGGTCGCCCCAGACGGCGCCGTAATAGGCTGGGGAAAGGATTTGAAGCGTGAAGAACATCACAATAGGAAACAAGGAGATGATCCACGCGGAGACACGACCTTCGGCCGAAAGCGCCCTGATTTTCATTCGCAATTTCTGCCGTTCACGCATAACCGAGGAAAGATTGGCCAGAATTTCAGTAAGATTGCCACCCGTCTTGGCCTGGATCGACAGCGATACCGACAGCAGCTGAAGGCCCTCGAAGCCCACACGCTGCGAAAGCTTTCGCACGGCCTGCTCGATGCTGAGACCAAAGGTGATCTCGTCGGAGACGATGCCGAACTCGGTGCCGAGCGGATCGGGCATTTCGCGCGCGACCAGACCGATCGCGACCGAAGCAGGGTGTCCGGCCCGCAGCGAGCGAACAATCATGTCGAGTGCATCCGGCAGCTGTTTAGCGAACTTCCGGATTCGTTTGTTGCGGGCACGCCGGAGGACGAGAAGCGGCAGGACAAGCCCTATGACCAGAAAGATAATGAGCGATGCCAAGGCGGAAAAATTGAAGAGAACCAGCAGCAACGCCATCGCCAGCCCTGCAAGCAGAAATGTTGCGGCGAAGGTCAACGGATTTCCGGTAATGCCGGACTGGGTATAGAGCCTGTTCAGCCAGACCATTCCAAAAAGAAAGTCGCCGGATTCAGTGAGACCGCGCTCTCGCAGCAACCCCTGTAGCGTTTGTTCGGCCGGAACGTCGCCAGCGAGTCGCTTCAGCCGGCGATTGACTGCCATAGACCGGGAGCGGCGGCCGGCAAAGGAAAGATAAAGGGCTTCACCGGCGAGAATGACCGAGGCCGCCGCCAGCATATAGATGAAATACAGCAGAGCTTGACCCGTTAGCATCAGAGGGCAACCTGCGGGTTGAAGGCGTCCTTGGCAAAATGGTACCCCAGGGTTGCGGCCTCCGGAGCGAACCGCGGGCGGACGCCGGTTGCGCGAAAGTCTCCGATGACCTTGCCCTCGGCTGTGACCTCACGGCGGACGAAATGATAGATTTCCTGAAGCTGGACGACATTACCCTCCATGCCAGTCAGCTCCGATATGGAGGTGACACGCCGGCCGCCGTCCGAAAGACGCTGTGTCTGGACGATGATGTCAATGGCGGAGGCAATCTGCGCCCGGATTGAATCATGCGTCATCGGCATGCCGGCCATGCCGACCATCTGTTCAAGCCGCGAGATCGCGTCGCGCGGCGTGTTGGCATGGATGGTGGTCATCGACCCCTCATGGCCGGTGTTCATCGCCTGCAGCATGTCGAAGGCTTCCTCGCCGCGCACCTCGCCGACGATGATGCGGTCCGGCCGCATGCGCAACGCGTTCTTCAGCAATTCGCGCTGGCGCACCTCGCCCTTGCCCTCGACATTGGGGGGGCGCGTCTCCAGCCGGCCGACATGCGGCTGCTGCAGCTGCAACTCGGCCGCATCCTCGATGGTGATCAGTCGTTCCTTCGATGGTATGTAACTCGACAGCGCATTGAGCAAGGTGGTCTTGCCGCTGCCGGTGCCGCCCGAAACCAGGATCGATTTGCGCGCCTGGACGGCGATCCGTAGCAGCTCGATCATCGGCGGCCGGATCGAATTAAATGCCATCAAACGCTCGAGCGAATAAGGGTTCTTGGAGAATTTGCGGATCGATACCAGCGGACCGTCCACCGAGATCGGCCGCACCGCGATGTTGACGCGCGAGCCGTCCGCCAGGCGGGCGTCAACCATCGGCGACGATTCATCGACACGCCTGCCGATAGCCGAAACGATCTTGTTGATGACGCGCAGCAGATGCGCCTCGTCACGAAACCGGATGGCCGTCTCTTCAACCAGGCCACGCCGCTCAATGAAGACACGCTTGTGGGTATTGATCAGGATGTCGGTAATGGAGTCGTCCTTGAGCAGCGGCTCGATCGGCCCGAGCCCGAGCATCTCGTCGGCCGTGTCACTGGTCAACTGGTCGAGTTCACGCGCATTCAGCGGCACACTTCGGCCGCGCACGAATTCGCGCACAATCGGCCGAATTTCGTTCAGGATCTCATCTTTCGATGCCGTTTCAAGCGCGGCAAGATTGAACCGGTCGATCAGGTGACTGTGGATCTCGACCTTGAGCGTCAGGAAATCGTCGCCGCGGGATTCAACATCAGCGGCCGGCGAAAGGGCCGGAGCGGCAGGCAGCACCGTCGGCTGCTCCGCCCTTACCGCGGCCTGCTGCTCGCTTGGTCCCTTGATAAACCGCCCCAGCATAATCCCTTATACCCCGCTAGCCCTTATTAGCGGAAACTAACCGTTAACCAAGCGAGGCACAAGCGCTGGAGGGTCTCACGTGAGGCCAATGCTTTCAACATAGTTAAGGAGGACGCCAGAAAAATATCGTTTTATTTCGACGCCGCGCGCTTAGCCCTCTCCCAAACTTCCGGCTCACGGGACCTTTCAATACCGCAACAAATGAGATGCGGGTGAAAGATCCCCGTAAACCGTTAGATATAAAGGAATATGCAGTTTTGCTAATACGACTGTCGTTTTGCGTTGGCTGCGGCCAAATTGTGAACGAATGGTTAAGGACGGTTGAAAATCCAGCCGAATCAAGCTCTTGTTATAATTCAAATGGCTCTTGCGTTCGCAAGTTCAGGTATTGGAAGGTTAAGGAACCGTTAATCCGTTTGACTCTGCTTTTTCGTGCGACCTAGGATCGAGGTGACGGGGGATGCTTGGGTATGGGGTTCATCCTTGGCTCTGTCTCGTCGGGTTCCAACCTCCACAGGGAGAAATTGACATGAAGAAGCTCATGACGATGACCCGGCAGTTCCGCGACGACGAAAACGGCGCTGCCATGGTCGAATATTCCATCCTCATCGGCATCATCGCCGTGGCATCGATCCTGACTGTCCTCGCCATCGGCGGATGGGTGAACGGTCGTTTCTCGGCGCTCTGCACCGCCCTCGACGGGCACCCGACTGGCACCTGCAACGCGGCCGCCGGCACAGGCAGCTGATCGCCTGACTACATTCAGGCCCGGATCGTTCGAGCCGGGCCTGAATCCGATCGCAGCGGGCGAATCCCGCATCGGGGCTTGGGGCTTGGGACATGCGCGCCAACACGCTTATCATGATCGTACTCGCTGGCGTATTCGGCGTGCTGGCGGTGGTTCTTGTAAACTTCTGGCTGGCCAGTCAGCGTAGCGCGCTGGCTGAGGCTAATGGCCTGCAGCGCGACACTGTGGTGGTAGCCGCAGTGTCTTTGAAATTCGGCGATACGCTGTCGGCTGACAAGTTGCGCGAAATCGCGTGGCCGGCTGGCGCGGTTCCGGCCGGTGCCTTCAGGACAACGAAAGAGATTTTGGCCGGCGAAGCTCCGAAGCAGGCACTGCAGGCGATCGGCGCCAACGAGCCCGTACTTTCCTCCAAGGTCACCGGCCCAGGCCAGCGCGCCACACTTTCGGCGGTGCTTGGTGAGGGCATGAAAGCCGTTTCCATCAGGGTCAATGATGTGCTCGGGGTAGCTGGTTTCGTTTTCCCCGGAGACCGGGTCGATGTGCTGCTGACGCGCACGGTGCGCGGCGATGGCGGCGCGGACCAGAGTTTTGTCGACGTGCTGCTGCAGAGCATGAAGGTGCTCGCCATCGACCAGGTGGCGGATGAAAGCAAGGACAGCCCGACGGTTGTGAAGTCGGTGACGCTAGAGGCCAGCACCAAGGACGCCCAGAAGCTGACATTAGCGGCCGGGGCAGGCCAATTGTCGCTGGCCCTTCGCCAGGCTGCCGCAAGCAAAGGCGAGGCGACCGAACGCGTGACATTGTCTGACCTGAGCGGCGAGACGCCTGCGGATGTCGCGAAGAGGCAGGCCGAACTCGATAAGCAGGCGGCGGTCGACGCTGCGGCCGCGGCTGAGCGCAAGCGCGCCGACGACACGATTGCCGGATTGACCCAGGCGGTGGACAGAGTGGGAAGCCGCCTCGACGAGTTGGGCAAAGTGAAGCCGGCTCCGGCCGTGGCGTCCGCGCCGGAAGTCCGGGAAGTCGTTAAGGAAGTGGTAAAATACGTACAGCCGGAACCGCCGAAGAATGTTACAGTGGGCGTGTTTCGCGGCGTGAAGCTCGAATCCTACGATGTGCCGCGACAACCATAGCAGACACGCGGCAATCGAGGGCTGCCGGCGGCAGTGATTGGGGAGATAGGATGCAGGGGATTTGGGCTAGGATGGGGGCGGCCGCGTTGTCCGGTCTGGCTGCGCTGGTGCTATCGGGCCTTGCGGCCGATGCGGCTGACCGTTTCATCGACGTGTCGAACCCCAGCGTCCATCGCGTCTTCCTGCCGATGTCACAGTCGGTGACGCTCCAGGTGAGCGCCAATCTCGGCGATATCGTCGTCGGCGACGAAAAGATCGCCGATGCCCAGCCGATGACCGACCGGACGCTTTATGTCATAGGCAAGAGCGCCGGCACCACCACGGTCAATCTCTTCTCCCCGGAAAAGCGTTCGCTGGGCGTCGTCCAGATCGAAGTCGGTGTCGATGTCAGCGACATGGCGCAGGCGATCCGTCAGGTGGCGCCTCGGGCGCGCATCGAGATCGGTTCGATCAACGGCAAGGTGAGGCTTGGCGGCCATGTCAAGGACGGCGCCACGCTGGCATCGATCCTTGAGGTGGTGCAGCAATATGGCCCCGACGCCATCATAAATTCCGTCATCGTCGACGACAGCCAGCAGGTGAATCTCGAGGTGCGTGTGCTCGAGGCAAAGCGCAATACCGGGCGCGACCTCGGTGTGTCGATCAGGAGCACAAACGGTAGCGGCACGTCACGCACCGGAACCGGCATTGCCGCTGTCGACGAAGACGATGTGGTGCTTGGACCGGGCGGTCTGCTTAGCGGTCTACTGTCGAACAGTAGTCCCTTCGCGGCGCTGATCACCCGCGTCATCGACAGCAACATCAAGGTCGACCTGATCATTGAAGCGCTTGAGGCCAAGGGGGCTGTGCGCACGCTGGCTGAGCCCAATCTCACCACGCTGTCCGGTGAGCCGGCCAGCTTCAACGCCGGGGGCGAAGTGCCTATCCGTGTCGTCGGCACCGATGGTGAGGTAACCATCACGTACAAGCAATTCGGCGTCAATCTGCTGTTCACGCCGGTCGTACTCGACGACGGCAAGATCCATATGAAGCTGGCGCCGGAGGTGAGCGACCTGACCGGTTTCACCACCGCCGGCGACCCGATCTTCACCAACCGCAAGCTGGCGACCGTCGTCGAACTGCGCGACGGCCAGAGTTTCGCTGTCGGCGGGTTGTTGTCCAGCAAGACCACCAAGCTGCAGAACCAGGTGCCGTGGCTCGGCCAGGTTCCGGTCATCGGCTCACTGTTCCGCAATTCGAGCAACCAGAAGGAAGAGACCGAACTCGTCGTGATCGTCACGCCGCATATCGTCCGGCCGGTGAAACCCGGCGAGCAACTGGCGACGCCTTTCGACAAGACGAGGCCGGCCAACGATCCGGAGTTCTTCATCCTCGGTCAGCTCGAGGTGAACAAGGATATGATCCGCAAATATGAAACAGGAGACGGTGTGACCGGCCCCTATGGCCACATGCTGGACTTCAAATCGAAGGACAAGATGCTCTATGTCAAGAAATAGCGCCTTGGTCCTGTTGCTGTGCGCCGGTGCGCTATCGGGCTGCGCCGCCGACTATCTGAACCACTACGATTCGGTGACCCTGGCCGCCGGCGATACGCAGAAATACAATTCGCTGCTGCAGGCGGTCGATCCGTTCAATCCGAACGCGAAGAACACACATATCGAAGGCGACGGCGCCCGAGCAGCCGCTGTTGCACAGGGCTACAAATTTCCACCGCCACCACCGCCACCGCCTGCGATAACGGTGAATGTCGGCGGGCCGGGTGTGACCAACGGAGCGAATTGAACAGAAGGATGCGGTCGCACTGCGCCGGGTGAGCGAGGGACCTGGTGCAAGGAAGCAGAGAGTAAGGTCATGTTGGGGACCATTAGGGCGTTCTGGGACGATCAACGCGGCATAGCGATGATCCTTGTCGCAATCATGCTGCCTGTGATCGTTGGTTTTGCGTTGCTTGTGATCGACATGAGCCGGGCGAACAGTCTGCACAACGACTTGCAGAAGGGCGCCGATGCTTTCGCGTTGGCCACCGCAGCGGAGCTCGATGGCAAGTCGGACGCGATCACCCGCGGCAATAACGCCCTCGCAACGCTTGTCTTCAACACGTACCGTTTCGCTGAGCCAGCTGCCGGCGATCCGCCTGGCGCGGAAGCGCTAGCAGCAGCTGGAGTGACATGGCGCTACCTGAGTAGCCTCCCAACTAATGACAGCGATCCCATCGTTCCCGCGAATGTGACTACCGATCCGACCGCAGCCAAATTCGTTGAGGTGACCGTCACACCGGTTGGTTTCGCGGCAATGTTCCCCGCCACTTTTGTCGGTAGCTCAACAAACGGCTTCGATATCGGTGCGGTTTCGGTCGCAGGCTTCAAGAGTGCCGTATGCCACTTCACCCCAGTATTTATGTGCAACCCGTACGAACTCGCACCGGGCGGCGTAACCCTGCAGCAAGCCGCAGCCGATCGGAACCTGCGCCGCCGACTGATCGAACTCCGCAAAGTCGGGAATGGCGCCGCCGCCGGGCCGGGCAATTTCGGTTTCCTGGAGCCTCCCCAAGGCATCGGCAACGGTGCGCAGGCGCTCGCCCAAACCATTGCGACATCAAATCCGATAGGCTGCTACGGAAACAACAACGTCACCACCAAAACCGGGCAGAACGCTGGCCCAGTACAGGACGCATTCAACGTCCGGTTTGGCATAAGGACGACCGGCGGTCACTTCAACACTGCAGAATACGGTCCTGCCGCCAACGTCCGAAAGGGCGCCCTAAAGACTCAGGGAGGCGCGGGCCAGTGCCCCAGCTTTAACCAGTTGACCTTCAATCTGCCCGGCACTCAGGGGCTGCCTCGGGATGCCGGGCAGATCAATTCTCGGCTAGGTGACGGGAACTGGGATCTAAACACTTACTGGAGCACCAATTTCGGAGCCGCCGCCAAGCCGGCCAGTTGGGCAACAACCAAGCCGACACGCTATGAGGTCTATCGCTACGAGATTTCGGCAGGCCTTGTTGGAACCGCATCGACCGGAGGGGAGAGGGGAACGCCTGTGAATTCGTGTCAAGCCCCGATAACGACAGTCGACCGCAGGTTACTCTATGGGGCAATTCTCAACTGCCAAGCTCTTTCAGCATTGGGCAATGACCTGTCTGGCCACAGCGAGAATCTTCCCGTCGAATCGTTCGCCAGCTTCTTCCTGACCGAGCCTGTCCTATCGGCATCGGACGATGCCTCCGTCATGGTCGAGTTGGTCGACATCGCCGCAGGCGGACAGGGAACGCTCGACAATTTCGTGCGTGACGAACCGCAGCTTTACAGGTGATGTGATGCTGACTTCGCTGAGGTCTATTTTACGCAGTTTTGGCCTCGAGGAGCGAGGCACGGTTCTCGTCGAAATGACCTTGATCACGCCATTGATGATCAGCCTTTCGGCGGGCGTCTTCGAGTTCGGCAATCTTCTCCATCAAAAGCTGCTAATCGAAGCTGGCCTCAATGACGGGGCTCGCTACGCCGCACGCTGTAATCAAACGTTTAACACGGCGCTCAACTGTGTCACCTATGCGCGGAACATCGCCGCCACAGGATCGTACAACTGTGGTGGAAATTGCAATGTTGCAAGCCGGGTCACCGGTTGGCTGCCGGCGGCTGTCACGGTCGATCTCAATCACCTCGTCATACCGGTGACTATCGACCCCAATACTGGCTTGGCCAACTACCACAGCGCGACAGCCAATGTCCGGGTAGTGCGACTTGAGACCTCTTTCACATATACCGGCGCCTCCCTTCTCACTTTTCTCGGCCTGGGGCCTGTTACCTTTTCCGCCGCCCACGAAGAACGTTACAACGGGTGGTGAAATGCGCGCATTAGCCCTGTTCAGGAAAGATGAGACTGGCGCTGTGATGGTGGAGTTCGCCATCAGCATGACCCTGCTCCTGACACTTACCCTCGGCTTCGTAGACTTTGGATATGCATGGTACCAATGGAATGCCGCGACCAAAGCCGTCGAGATCGGCGCACGCCTAGCGTCGATTTCGACGCCGATTGCGCCAACGATTGCGGCAGCAGGAACCGCGACGACGCCAGGCGATCCGATTCCCGTCGGCAACTACGACTACACGTGCAATGGCGCCACCAGCGTGTGCAGTTGCTCCGGTTCGGGATGCGTGGCCGGAACTTTTACTGCCGCCAACTTCAATCGCATTTTTCGAGGCGACGCGACGGGCGCGGGCACCTGCCCGCCGCTTAGTGCGGGACGACGGCCAGGCATGTGTCATTTCTTTCCAATGCTCCAGCCAGCCAATGTGATCGTCAGATATACGGCCACCGGGCTTGGTTACCAGACCCGCCCAGGCGGACCGGTACCGACAATCACCGTCAGCTTGCAGAACGTGACCTTCCAGTTCTTCTTCCTCGGCGGACTGCTAGGTTTCGACAATCTCACCATGCCCTCGATGCTGAGCACGGTTACGGGCGAAGACATGAAGAGTAGCTACCCATGAACGCCATCAACACCAAGGTTACACCGACCAAACGCAAGCAGGTCGCCCTGTTCTCGTCGGATGCGAATTTCAAGCGCGATGTGGCGACGCGGCTCGACGCGCTGGCGATCTATGATGTCCGGATTTCCGAGACCGGTGACTTCCTTAAAGGGCCGCCCGCGGACACGCGCCCCGGCATCGTCATCCTCGACCTCGGCAATGGCGAGTTGCTCGGCAGGCCGGGCATCGTCGAACTGCGCGCCCTTTGGGCAACCGTGCCGCTTATCGCGGTCTCGGACGAACTGTCGTCGGAGCAGACGCGTGTGCTGGTGCGCATGAACGCTTCGGACTGGCTGCACAAGCCGCTCGACGGCAAGGAACTGCTCAATGCGGTGACCTTCCACGACACCGGCAACCAGGGAACCAAAAGCCGTATCATCACCTTCATCAGTGCGAGCGGCGGCGCCGGCGCGACGACGCTCGCTCTCTCGGCGGCCGAATTCCTGTCATCGAAGTCGAAAGAGCGGGCGGCTTCCACCTGTCTGGTCGACCTAGATTTCCAGAGCGCCAATTGCGGCGCCTATCTCAACCAGTTCAACCAGTTCGACCTCGGCGGCATCATCGGCCAGCCGGAGAGGCTCGACGTCGAGCTGATGGATGTCATCAAGCTCTCGCGCCCGTCCGGGCTGACGCTCTATTCCTTCGAGAGGCCGCAATTGCCTTTCGAACCGCAGGGCAGTGATTTTGTCTTCCGGCTGCTGGACCTCGTCGCCTACCGGTTTGACGACATCGTCATCGACCTGCCGAACATCGAGACGCCTTGGCACAATTCCGTGCTGTCGACGAGCGATGAGATATTCATCGTCTTCGAACTCAACGTCGCCTCGCTGCGGCAAGGCAAACGGCTCTACAAGAAGATCCGTGAGTTGCGCGGCAATGCTGTCAGCATCACGCTGGTCGCCAACAAGCACAAGCGCAAATGGTTCGGCAACCATTTTTCGCGCAGCGAACTCGAAAAGATCTTCAAGGCGCCTCACATCAAGTCGGTCGCGCTGGACAATGCGCTTCTCACCGATGCGTTGAACCGTGCTATCCTGCCTGCCGAGGTGGATGGGCGTGCGCGCTTCAACAAGGACCTCAAGCGGATGTTCAAAGAGCGGCTCGATGACGCTGCCAAATAGGGGGCGGCCAAATAGGTATCGGATTGGCCCGGGATTGGCCGTCATGAGCATTGCGCTGATGATGTTGGTCCAGGATTTCGCCAGCGCACGATCGGCACTTTCGGATCGGCCGCCGCTGCCGGCAATGGGACCCAGCCTGCGCAAGACTGTTGCCTTCGAGACGACAGAACAGCCCGGAACAATCGTTATCCGCAAGGGCGAGAAAGCGCTTTATCTGGTGACCCGACAAGGCCAGGCGCTTCGCTATCAGATCAGCGTCGGACGCGACGGATTTGGCTGGACCGGGGTCGTCAAGGTGGGGGCGAAGACCGAATGGCCGGAATGGCGCCCACCCCGCGAAATGCGCGCCCGCCAGCCGGACCTGCCGCAAATGGTGCCTGCCGGTCCATACAATCCACTCGGCGCCAGGGCGCTCTATCTGCTTCGGAACGGGCGTGACACGCTCTATCGGATACACGGAACCAACGATCCCAAGGGTGTTGGCTTCGATGGAACATCGGGGTGTTTTCGCCTTACCAACACCGATGTGATCGATCTCTTCAGGCGCGTCGCGATCGGCGCAAAGGTGGTGGTTCAATGACGATGATCAGCGAACCGGACATGCCGGCAATCGAGATTGGGACAGCAACCCACATTGGAGAGCAAGCTGCCGTTGTGAAACCGAGCGACAAAAGCATTGTCGGCGCCGTCATCATCGGCACGTCCCTGCTCACCTTGGTGAACATAATAGCCGCGGTCTATCTCTACCGCGGCATCAGCGATATGCGCTTTCTGGAAGGGCGCCTGGAACAACTCGGGACGTTTGAACAACGAATCGGCAGCCAGTTGGATACGGTCAACAACGGTTTTCAGAGCCGATTTGAAAAACTGGACAGTCAGCTGCAGAGCAGCTTTGGCGAAATCAACCGGAGCATGGCCCGGCTGGCACAGAACCAGCCTCTTGCACGTGACGAAGTCATGTCGAGCCCAACGGAACCTTCGATGGTCGCGACCGGCAGCATGGCGGAGGCGCCTGCTGTTCTCGATGGTGAAGACGCGACCGAGCCCAGCGTCGTCGATACACCGCGTCCGCCCAAAAGGAGGATTGCAGCTGCAGCGCCTGCCCCAAGCCCCGACTACCAGCGCATAGAGCAGGCCGACGGCAAGGTTTACTACCGGAAGATCAACTAACGCCGGAAAAAGGTGGGGCTATCCTAGAGATCTCGCTGCAGAGCAACGAGCCTAGCGGCCAGCGCTTCGGACCGCTCTCGGGTTTCGCTGAGGAAGATGACATGGCAGTAGGCGCATGCCGTCAGGCCCAGAAACAGCACAAGACTGTTCTTCAAGGTGAAATCGACCGTTAGTTGGAACGGAAGGCCGCCGGGTACCGTGAAAGAGGCGATCGTGCTGGCTGTTTCGGAATGGCTGGTGACAGCGATCATCAACCCGGCGAAAAGCAGGGCGACGTGGTTGGCAAGGAAGAAGAACGCGGCCGACCTTCTTGTGCGGCACGCCATCCAGCAAGCGGTCGACGCGGCGGCCAGCATCAAGGCATCAAGGACCATCGATGACCCGAGATAAAGATCGACCTGTTGCCAGAACATCGTCGACAGCGGCCTTAGTTCAAGCCAGATCCGCCACATTGCGGGACTGGCCGGATATGCTCCCAGCAAGAAAGTCGCCATGCGCTCCCCTGCCAAGATCAGCAGGATCAGAGCTGGGAAGGCAAAGAGCATTATCGACTTGCGCTTCATGTCACCTCGACAAACTGGCGACAAGATAGCTTGCAGAGATTGAGCGAGGCTTAACGGAGCGTTGGTGGTGCCGCGGCAGCGCAGCCAGCGGCGCAAGCCAGCTGCATATCAGAAAGCGCCATGCGCCATTAGTTGTTTTGGCTGAGCACGAGCGTCACCACCTTCGGCTCGACCCGGTGCAAACATCGTTCAGGAATATTGGGCCACATCGCCTTGGCACATCCCTCGTCGTCCTTTGGCGTTAAGGCAATCCAGCGTTTTGAGTTACGGGCTTCCTCGCCGGTCGTAAGGAAGACCTGTGTAGCCAGCGCGGTCGCCATGGATACCTGGACGAGGATAAGAGCGTAAGCGAAACTTCTGATCATCCGCTCGCAACGCCGAATTCGCGAACTGGTTCCAATGGCCTGGCCACCGGGTAACCACGATCGCGATTCTTGGCTCCTCGCAGTGAATTTTGCCATTCAATACCGGCGGATGTTGAACGAAGTACGCGTCTTGTCCTTGGCCGCCTTTCCAGAATACGACGCGTACTCGCGAAAGGTGCCGATGCTCGTCCCTTTTTCGCGAAGGTTGACGCTAGCCGCGCATTGATGGCCAGCAGTCGGGGTCGGTTCCGGTAGCGCGCGCGCCGGCATTCATCGCTGATCCGGTGCCGCTTGAACGTCCGCTCTTGACACCCTTGAAACTAGAGGCCCCCGAATTCGCCTCCGAATGTCAGTAATTACGAGAGCGCTTCGGGCAATCCCGGAAAGAGCAATCCCACTTCAATCGCGATTACCGCGAGGACTTGGAGCAGGACGATGCGAGCGAGGCTGGAGCGGAACGGCTCCTTGCGCGTCTTGTGCCGGATCGTCTTTTGCGCGATCACAGTCCCGATGCTACCGCCAATGATGGCGAGTGTAAGAAGCGTCGACTCTGGAATGCGTTGGGCACCGTTTCTGGCCATAGCCTTGTCGAACGACATGGTGGCGTAAGCCAGCAAGTTTACCGCGACAGCGTAGCCGATGACCCCGATTGCAAACTGCCCCGGCATGCGCTCCTCCACCTTCGGGCCAGTATAACCTAAGCCCGCTAAATCATCGGATGGCAACGGGCCCATCTAAATGGGCTATCTGAGACGTCGTCATGGTGACACGAAGTGACCGATGAGCCTGTCGAGTTCATCCTGCGTCGGGCGCCTGTCGCGCTGATGGCCTTTCCAACCACGCGAAGCCTCTTCAGGGCAATACGCGCGAGATCAACCGGTTCGACCTTGACGGGCAGACCGTGCACCGCAGCGGCATGAGCCAGAATGAGTGTTACAAAGCCAATGTCGATGCCGAGCGTCATCGGTCCGGCACCTTGGGCGGCCCGGTCGCGACCAAAACGAATGAGCCGTTCGCGATCAAGGGCAGCTAGGTTGCACTTCCCAAATGCCGTTGGAGCATATCGAGGGCCGCGGCCTTGGAGCGGCGAGGGGACTTGCCTACATCGCACATGTCGTCGATATGAAGGTTTATCAGTTCGCCGAAGGTTTTAAGGCGCGCTATGCGGGACTTGGTCGGCGTCTCACCTCGATCGACCTGGCGCTCGGTTTCGGTGGCCCAACGCCGGGCGTCGTCTCGGCGCAGGAAGGTCTCGCTGACGTAGCGACCTTTGCGGCGGACTTGCACACGCCAGGAGCCGGACGAGAGTTTTGTGTAGGTGGCCATTTTTTCGTGTGCGCTCCGTGTGCACTGAGAGATCGAAACGTGGCGAAAAGGGTCGTATTCTGGCGTAAATTCGCGTGCACTCGGGCTGCTCTAACGATTTGATGTTAAAGAAAAAATGCTGAAAAATCAAGATCATAGACTGGCTATTGCACCCATGATGGACTGGACCGACCGGCATTGCCGGTTCTTCCACCGCCAGTTGACGCAGCGTGCGCTGCTCTACACCGAAATGGTGGTGGCGGACGCTGTCATCCATGGCGCGCGCGAGCGGCTGCTTGGTTTTGACGAGACCGAACATCCGGTGGCACTGCAGCTCGGCGGCTCCGATCCGCAAAAGCTGGCCGAGGCGGCGCGCATCGGCGAGGGCTTCGGTTACGACGAAATCAATCTCAATGTCGGCTGTCCGTCCGACCGCGTCCAGTCCGGCACGTTCGGCGCCTGCCTGATGAAAGTGCCTGACCTCGTCGCCAATTGTGTGGCGGCGATGAAGGCGGCGGTGAAAATCCCGGTGACGGTCAAATGCCGCATCGGCGTCGACGAGCAGGATCCGGAGCCCGCGCTCGACGCGCTGGCCGACGGCGTTTTCGCGGCCGGCGCCGACGCGCTGTGGGTGCATGCGCGCAAGGCCTGGCTGGAGGGGCTGAGCCCGAAGGAAAATCGCGACATCCCGCCGCTCGACTATGACAGGGTCTATCGCCTCAAGGCGGGAAAATCGAACAAATTCATCGGCATCAATGGCGGCGTTCAATCGCTCGAAGAGGCGGCTCGCCACCTCGATCATGTCGATGGCGCCATGCTTGGCCGCGCCGCCTACCACACGCCAGGCATCCTGGCCGGCATCGACGCGGCATTCTACGGCGGCAAGGCCGGCACCTACGATTTTGCCGCGCTGATCGACGCGATGGCCGACTATGCGGCGCGGCATATCGAGCAGGGCGGGCGGCTCGGCCACGTCACTCGCCACATGGTCGGGCTGTTCCACGGCCTGCCCGGCGCGCGCCGCTTCCGGCAGATACTGTCCACCGACGCGACGAAACCCGGCGCCGGACCGGATGTGCTGAAGGCAGCGTTCGCTGCCGTCGATTTCGACCGTGTTGAAAAGGCCGCTTAAGCAGTTCAGTCGCGCAGAATCATCCGGTCGCCGCGCACGTCGAAACCCGACAGGGAACCGATGAAGTTCATGCCGAGCAGGCTCTGGCTGAGCGCGCCGGGCGCGGCGACCATCACCTGCATGTTCTTGCGCACGATGCCGCCGATCGCCAGTTCGTCGGTGCGCACCGAAGCGGCGCGTGCCATGCCATTGGCGGTCGAGACCGGGACGGTGAAGCTCAGCGCGGCCGGATTGAAGCCGGCCGCCTGCGCGTCTTCGGCGGTGAGCACTGTACTGGTCGCGCCGGTATCGACGACGGTGCGGATCGGCGCGCCGTTGATCGTGATGCGGGCCTCGAAATGGCCGCTGTCGGCCTTGTCCAGGGTCACGGTGGCATGGCCGTCCTCGACGCCGAGCGCCAGCGGGCTGCCGGGAACGAGGCCCGCCGTCACCCGGCTGGCGAAATCCTGCAACTCGTAGCGGTACTGGTAGCCGGCGACGAGCGCCAGCACGATCAGGGCCCACGTGCCGAGATTGCGGGCCATGACGCCGAGCGGCCTGCCGGACCGGACAAGGCCGGCGCTGACCAGCAAGCCGATCGCCCCCAGCCAGACCAGACGGCTGAAATCGTAATTCTCGATGCCGAACGTGCTGCCGGCGTCGTTGTTGATCATCAGCAGCACCAGCCCGAGGCCGATTGCCGCCATCACGATCCAGAACAGTCGGTTCATTGGACCTGCCGTTTCAAGAGAGGACGTCGCGCTCGCGCGCCATGCGGCTGCGGCGTGTTTCCCGGCGCGGCCGGCGCTCGACCGTTTCCAATCGGGCCGGCAACTCGGCCATGACGCTGCGGCGTACCTCCGGCGTCATCCCCATCCAGGCGCCGATTTCATCGCGCGTGCGGCCGCAGCCGAAGCAGAAGCCGGTTTTCATGTCGATCGAACAGACCAGGATGCACGGGGATTCGATGGCCGTCATGACTTTCTCTTGAAGGTTCCGTCCGGAATCCCTCGTTCCATCTCCACATGGTGCAACGGCAAAGCCAATGCAAGCCCTTCGGAATGCGGCGCGGGCAACCGCTTTCGCGCCAATGTCGAGGGGAGTTGTGCCGGCCGGGCAAGGCGGTTATGCCGCTGATCAACCACAGGGAATGATCAGGACCGACATGACCAGCGCGCTGCCCTTCGACGACTTTCGCAATCTGCTGGCGAGCCTGCCGCCTGCCGATACAGTCGCGGAAAACAGGGTGCGCACCCTGTTTTCCAAGGCCGACAAGCCGAAAGCCTCGCTTGGCCGCATCGAGGACATCGCCGCCTGGCTTGCTGCCTGGAGCGGGCGCGCCCCGCCGGCGGTGAACCGGCCCCTGGTGGCGATCTTCGCCGGTAACCATGGCGTGACCCGCCACGGCATCTCGCCGCGCCCTGTCGCTGCGACCGCCAACGCCGTTGAGCTGTGCGCCGCCGGCGGTGCGGCAATCAACCAGATATGCGTCGCCAACAATCTTGGCCTCAAGGTGTTCGACCTGGCGCTGCACATTGCGACCGCCGACATCACCGAGGACGCCGCCCTCGACGAACGCGGCTGCGCCGCCACCATGGCCTTCGGCATGGAAGCCATCGCCGGTGGCGCCGATCTGATTTGCCTTGGCGATCTCGGCGTCGGCAACTCCACCGTTGCGGCGGCCTTGTGCGCTGCCCTGTTCGGTGGCAGCGGCGCCGACTGGGTCGGCCCCGCCTCGGGCGCCGACGCGGCCATGCAGGCGCGCAAGGCTGATGTAGTCGATAAAGCCGTCGCCTTGCATGGTGCGGCTCTGAAGGACCCGTTGGAGGCACTGCGCCGGGTCGGCGGCCGCGAATTCGCGGCCATTGCCGGCGCCATCATCGCCGCGCGGATGCAAAAAATCCCGGTGCTGCTCGACGGCTTCGCCGCGACCGCCGCCGCTGCCGTGCTGCATGCCGCCAAACCGGGTGCGCTCGACCATTGCCTGCTGGCCAGTCTGTCGCCGGAGCCCGGCCAAAGGCTTGCCGCTGTGCGGCTCGGCCTCAGGCCGCTGTTCGATCTCCGCATCAGCCACGGCGAAGGGGCAGGGGCCGCCCTTGCCGCCGGTCTGGTCAAGGCGGCGGCGCTTACCAGTTCGGGCATGGCGGCGGCGGTCAAAGCCTAGAACAAGCTGTCAGCGTCGGCGAGCCGCCGCGACCGCCTTTGTCGGCAGCGCCGGCAGTTCCTCCATCACTCGGGCGAGCGGGAAGATGGCGATTGCCTCGGTGCCTTCGCGCAATTTCGACTGAAGTTCGAATTCGCCGCCATGCATGGCGAGCAGGCCCTGAACGATCGGCAGCCCGAGCCCGGTGCCCTGTTCGGCGCTCTTGATGGCGATCGAGCCCTGGCCGAAGGCGGACAGCACGATCGGGATTTCGTCCTCCGGTATGCCCGGCCCATTGTCCTTGACCGAAATGTACTGGCCACCGCCCGCCGTCCAGCCGACGCGCACGCGAACTTCGCCGCCGGTGGCGGTGAATTTGATGGCGTTGGACAGGAGGTTGAGCGTGATCTGCCGCACCGCGCGCTCGTCGGCGAACAGCCGCGGCAGGGCACTTTCGAAATCCTGGACGATGCGGATGTCCTTGTTGCGCGCCTTCAATTCCATCATGTGGCAGCAATCTTCGGCGATGTTGAGCAGCATCACCGGCTCTTCGTTGAGCTGATAGCGGCCGGCCTCGATGCGCGACAGATCGAGGATTTCGTTGATCAGGTCGAGCAGATGCTGGCCGGAATCGTGCACGTCGCGGGCGTAGTCGCGATAGGTCGGGTTGCTCATCGGCCCGAGCACCTCATTGGCCATCACCTCGGAAAAACCGAGAATGGCGTTGAGGGGCGTCCTGAGCTCATGGCTCATAGAAGCAAGGAAGCGCGACTTCGCCAGATTGGCGTCTTCGGCCCGCCGACGAGCTTCGTCCGACATCGATTTCGCGGTCTCCACCTCGGCGAGCAGCGCATCCTTTTCGGAGCGGAAGGACAGAAGTATCAGCGACGAGCGGTTGAGATGGCGCGCGATATAGGCAAAGAACGGCAATGCCGCGACCAGCAGGGCGACCATGATCGTCCCGACCGGCACCCAAAATTTCGTTTCGGCATAGGCATAGACCGCCACCGGAACGACGAAGGTGGCAAGCAGCGAGCCGCGCAAGGACGACGCCATGATAGCGGTCGCCGCCATGGCCAGCAGCAGCACCACCGCCTTGGCCACCTGGAACTGGTCGATCTGGCAGGTGGCGCAGCCGAGCCAGGCGAACCACGCCCAGCCGAGGCCGCACAGCGAATGGCCGATCAGGAATTCCCTGCGGGTGCGAACAGGGTTGAGTTCGGCGGCTTCGGTGCGTTCGACGCGGTGCGCCATGAAGGCGACGATCGAATAGCAGATCAGGGTGAACAGCGCCCAGACGCTGATCTGTTTGTCCACACCAGCCAGCAGCCCGGCCGCCGCGACCGCCAACACCAGCAGTGGGATGATGGCTGCGCCGCGCACCATGGTCCCGGCATGCAGCTTCAGCAGCTCGCGGTCGAAGTCGAGATTGCCGACCTGCTGCGAAAGACGGTCGCGCGTCTTGCGCACCGCGCGCGCCACATCGCTGTTGCGGTGCGGTTTCCGGCGGTCCACAATGAATTTATCCGCTGTGTTCGAGCGTAGCAGAGGCATGGAAACTTCGATTTATGCGCGCAGCGATCTCAATTCGTTAAGCTACGTTCGAATGATTAAGAGACTGTTTGCCATATGAGCCGTTCGTGGTCGCCAAGGCCGCGCCGGCGATACTATCCGCCGCCGCCGCGAAGCCTGTGGCGCAAGCTGCTGGATTACGCGCTGACGGTCATTCTGCTCGGCCTGCTGATCCTGCTCGCCGCACGCCTCGACCGTTTCGAGACGCGCAAGGCGCAAGGGGCGGCGATCGTCAACGATGGCGATTCACTCACTCTTGGCACCGAACGTGTCCGCATGCGCGGCATCGACGCTCCGGAATACCAGCAGATCTGCCGTAGGGATGGCGCAGACTACGCCTGCGGCAGGCTGGCGCGCCAGGCGCTGGTGCGGCTGATATCAGGAAATCCGGTGACCTGCAGCGGCTGGCAGCGCGACCGCTACGGCCGCCTGCTCGGCGATTGCAAGGCCGGTGGAAAGGATCTCAACCGGGCCCAGGTTGAGGCCGGCTGGGCCATTGCCTATGGCGATTTCGACACCGAGCAGGCCATTGCCCGCGCCGGCAAGGTTGGCATCTGGGCCGGCACTTTCGATCAGCCGCAAGACTGGCGCGAAAGCCACCACGGCGGCCCGCTCGAAAGAAAGCACGGCACCCTGGCTTCGGTCGGTGACGCCTTGCGAGAGATGTTTCGCTTCTGGTGACGAGCACTATAGTTGAAGGACCAGATCGGGAGGATAAGCATGAAACTGTTCGACGGCGGCCGCGCCCCCAACCCGCGGCGAGTACGGGTTTTCCTCGCCGAAAAGGGCATCGCAGTGCCGCTGGTGCCGGTCGATATGAGTGCGATGGGGCACAAACAGGAGCCGGTCAGGTCGCGCAACCCGCTGCAGCGGCTGCCGGTGCTGGAGCTCGACGACGGCACCATCCTCACCGAATCCGTCGCCATCTGCCGCTATTTCGAGGAACTGCATCCCGAACCGGCGCTGTTCGGGCAAGGCGCGCTCGGCAAGGCCAAGGTCGAGATGTGGCAAAGGCGCATGGAGTTCAATCTGCTCAGCTGCGTCGCCCAGGCTTTTCGCCACATCCATCCGGCGATGAAGGAATGGGAAATTCCGCAGATCCCCGAATGGGGCGAGGCCAACAAGGCGAAAGCGGTCGAATTCCTGAAACTGCTCGACCCCGAACTGGCAAACTGCGAATTCGCCGCCGGCGACGCCTATTCGATCGCCGATATCACCGGCATGATCGCCATGGATTTCATGAAACCGGCGCGCATCAAAGTGCCGGACGAGTGCACAAACGTGCTGCGCTGGTACAGTGCCGTCTCCAGTCGCCCGAGCGCTTCCGCCTGATGGAGGCGGAACTCGAACGCCTGACGGCAAAGGTCCGCGCCTGCCGCATCTGCGTCGACACTCCAGTCGGCAGGCCACTGCCGCACGAGCCGCGCCCGGTGCTGCTGCCATCATCCAGCGCCCGCATCCTGCTCGCCGGCCAGGCGCCAGGCACAAAGGTGCATTTGTCGGGCATGCCGTTCACCGACGCGTCCGGCGACCGCTTGCGAAGCTGGCTGGGCGTAACCAGCGAGGAATTCTACGACACGGAAAAATTCGCCATCGTGCCGATGGGGTTCTGCTTCCCCGGCCAGGACGCAAAGGGCGGCGACCTGCCGCCGCGCCGAGAATGCGCGCTGGCCTGGCGCGCGCCGCTGTTGGCGCTGATGCCGCAGATCGACCTCGTCTTGACAATCGGCTCCTACGCGCAATCCTGGCATATGGGCGCCACGCGCCGGCCGTCGCTGACCGAAACCGTGAAGGACTGGCGCACCATCTGGGATGCGCTGGCCAGCCCGAAAGTGCTGCCGCTGCCACACCCGTCATGGCGCAACTCAGGATGGCTGAAGCAGAATCCATGGTTTGAAATGGATTTGCTGCCGTTTCTGAGATCGGAAATCCGCTATCGCATAGATTAGACTTTAAGCAAGATATCACTCGCTTTTGTGCCATCCGGCAGAATTTCTTTCTTGTGAAAGGTCGAAATAAGAGGGAGTATAGCCAATCTATTCCCAAAGCGCGTCGCGCCCGAGGGAACGCGGCCTGCACCAGGAGCACCTTAATGGATCGCCTCGACAGAAAAATTCTCCGCCTCCTGCAGGAGGACGCGACGCTCGCGGTTGCCGATGTCGCCAAGAAAGTCGGCCTGTCGACGACGCCGTGCTGGCGCCGCATCCAGAAGCTGGAGGAAGAGGGCGTCATCAAGCGGCGCGTCGCCATCCTCGACCACGAAAAGGTCAATGTGCGCGTCACCGTCTTCGTGTCGATCCGCACCAATTCGCACAGCCATGAATGGCTGCGGCGTTTCTCGGAAGTCATCCAGGAATTTCCCGAAGTGGTCGAATTCTACCGCATGAGCGGCGACGTCGACTATCTCCTGCGCGTCGTGGTGCCCGATATCGCCGCCTATGACGCCTTCTACAAGCGGCTGATCGCCAAGATCGAGATCCGCGACGTGTCGTCGTCCTTCGCCATGGAGCAGATCAAGTACACAACCGAAATGCCGCTCGACTACATGCTGCTGGACAAGGAATCCGGCGCCAACGCGGCCTGAGCGCGGTTGTCTTTGACCGGGCGGTGACGCTGCACAAGCAGGCGCCGCTTAGTTCTTCTTTTTGTTGAGGAAACTCCAGGGCGAGTTGACCGGCAGCGCGATCGTGTCCGGCACCGTGTCGACTGCCACCACATCGGCTTTGCGCACGGTGTAGCCGGACTGGATGATGCTGACGCCGTCGAGAATGAACAGCTGGCTGTTCTCCAAGCCGGGCCGCAAGGCGCCGGTCACGGCAACCGACTCATAGGCCTGCGACATCTTGTAGGGACGGGCCGGCGTCACCAGCACGATCTGGTTGGGCGGCGGCGTCGGCATGTGGCTGCAAGCGCCTGTCCACGGCACCAGCAGGAACTGGTAGACTAGATCGCCATCACGGTCGACCGGCAATGCATAGCCGGCTAATTGTACCGTCTTGTCCTGCAGGTTGAGCGACAATGTCTCGCCACGATCGGGCAGTTTTGCCGCAATCATCGGCAGGCCGGCATCTTCGGCCACTGCCTGCGTCGCCGGGCGGAGATCCTTCCAAAAGATATGCGCGGTTTGCGCTGAGGCGTCGAAGGTACCGGCTGTCAACAACGCGGCTGCAAGCGCGAGGGTCGATTGGAGATGTTTGGTCATAGGCCGAGTAAAGACGTCCTGGCCAATTGCGTCAACGCTTGAGCCGCATCATATGTCTGCGAGAGCCGGCGGCCAGGTTGCGTTGGCAAACGGGTTGCTAGGTCAGCCTTTTCTGGCGGCGATCCGCTCGATGATCTTGGCATTGGTGAGTTCCCGTACGGCGTCCTTGCCAATCCAGCGCGCCGTCTTGTCGGCCGACTGGGCCAGTCGTTCGGCGACGGCAAGGGCAGCGCCGTGCATCTCCAACGATCGCTTGCCGATCGAACGAAGCGCCCAGTTTACCGCCTTCTTCACGAAATTGCGGCTGTCGGTGGCATGCGCTTCGATGATCGGCAGGAAGCCGAGGAAAGTCGCCACCGGCTCCTGCTTCCGGTGCACGACGGACCACGCCATCATCGCAAAGGCCGTGCGTCGAACAAACTCGCGCTCGTCCGCCGCGAACTCTTCGATCAGCTCCTTCCAGGCGTTCGTGTCGACGAAGAGATCGGAGACGCCGTCGACGATATCCCAGGAATCGAAGGCCGCGGCCCATTGTCGTGCATCCGCGGCTGAGAAGCGCTTCGGGTCGGCCGTGACGGAAGCGATGAACTGCGCCTCCATGATGCCGGTCTGCCAAAGCTCGAAAGCACGCTCGTGGTTGCGCTTGATCTCTTTGGCGACCTGCCGCTGCATGCCATGCGAGATGCCGAGCGCGCGCTCGGTCTTGATACCGTAGCGCAACATGCCGCGGCGATTGTCCTCCGAGCCGATCGAGCGCAAATGGGCGACGATCTCATCGGCGCTCGATTGGGGCGAAAGCTCGGCCATTGCGAACGCCTATTTTTCCAGGCGCGCCAGCAGGGACGAGGTGTCCCAGCGCTTGCCGCCCATCGCCTGCACATCCTTGTAGAACTGGTCGACAAGGGCGGTCACCGGCAGTCTGGCGCCATTGCGGTCGGCTTCATCGAGGCAGATGCCGAGATCCTTGCGCATCCAGTCGACGGCAAAGCCGAAATCATATTTACCGGCATTCATCGTCTTGTGTCGGTTCTCCATCTGCCATGACCCGGCAGCGCCCTTGGAAATCACCTCGATGACCTTCTCGATGTCGAGCCCGGCCTTCTTGCCGAAATGGATGCCTTCGGCCAGTCCCTGAACCAGCCCGGCAATGGTGATCTGATTGATCATCTTCGTGAGCTGGCCGGCGCCCGACGGACCCATCAGCCCGACCATGCGGGCAAAGGCGTCGATGACCGGCCTGGCCTTGTCGAAGGCAGCCTGCTCGCCGCCGACCATCACCGTCAGCACGCCGTTCTCGGCGCCCGCCTGGCCGCCGGAAACCGGCGCGTCGAGGAAGGAAAAGCCGGCCTTTTCGGCGGCGTCGGCCAGTTCGCGCGCCACTTCGGCCGAAGCGGTGGTGTTGTCGATGAAGACGGAGCCTTTTTTCATCGCGGCGAAGGCGCCATTGGCCCCGGTCGTCACCGAGCGCAGATCGTCGTCATTGCCGACGCAGGAGAAGACGAAATCCTGGCCCTCTGCGGCGTCCGCCGGCGTCGCGGCAAACTTGCCGCCATGCTGGGCCACCCATTGTTCCGCCTTCGCCGCGGTGCGGTTGTAGACGGTGACGTCGTGGCCGCCTTTGTTCCTGAGGTGCCCGGCCATGGGATAGCCCATTACGCCAAGACCGAGAAATGCCACAGATGCCATGAGTTTGCCCTTCAGACGGAACGGAATTGTCAGCGCAAGCTCTAGGCACTGCACTCAATTCGTCAAGACGCGCATGAGCCGATCGACTGGTACAGCCGAACGCTCAGCGCATCAGATGAATGGTGATCCGCCGCTCGATCCATTCGACGCCGTGGCGCAGGATCTCGACCATCACCAGATAGACGATGGCGACCCAGACATAGGCCTGGAAGTCGAAGGACTTGGCGTAGGCCAGCTTCGCGTTGCCCATCAAATCATAGACGGTGATGATGGCAACGATCGCAGAGGCCTTGATCATCAGGACGAGTTCGTTGCCATAGGGCCGGAGCGCGACGATAAACGCCTGCGGCAGGATGACCTTGCGCAGCGTCTGCAATTTGTGCAGGCCGAGCGAAGCAGCGCCCTCCCATTGACCCCTCGGAACACTCTCTATGGCGCCGCGCAGGATTTCGGCCTGGTAGGCGGCGGTGTTGAGCGCGAAGGCGAACACACCGCAATTGAAGGCGTCGCGGAAGAACCACCACAGTCCGACGGATTCGAGCTGCACCCGGAATGAGCCCAGGCCGTAATAGACGAGATAGACCTGGACCAGCAGCGGCGTGCCGCGGAAGAAATAGACATAGCAATAGGCCAGGACGGACAGATAGCGGTTCTTCGACATGCGGGCATAGGTGACGGGCAGCGAAAACAGCGCGCCGAGCACCATCGAGATAGCCACCAGCGCAAGCGTGGTTCCCAAGCCCTGCAGATAGGCCGGCGCGTATCTGGCGAAGAATTCGCCATTCCAGGCGTAAACCAGATAGACGGCGATGCCGATGCCGAACAGGATCCAGAAGCCGACCAGTGCGTAGCCGACGATACGGGCCCGCGGCCAGCCCCGCGCCCGTGGTGGTGGCTTCTCGATGTCGACGGCGGCGCGCGTCACGACGCTCATCGTGCCTCCCTCCGCCCGAGCGAACGCAGGATGAAGCCGGTGGCGATCGACGACAGGATGGCAAGGATGAGAAACACCATCGCCGCGACGCTGTAGAACAGGAAGGAATGTTTGGTGACACGGGCCGCCACGCCGGCGTTGCGCAAGGTTTCAGCCAGGTTGACGACCGACACCAGGGCGGTGTCCTTGAGCAGGCTCAGCCAGCAATTCTCGAGGCCGGGGAAGGCGATGCGCAGCAGCTGCGGCAGGATCACCTTGCGCATCGTCTGCCATTTCGACAGCCCGATGGCATAGCCGCCTTCATACTGGCCCTTCGGAATGGCGCGAAAGGCCGAAAGGAAGACTTCGCTGGAATAGGACGAAAAGATAAGCGACAGCACGATCATGCCGGCGAGGAAGCTGTCGACATCGACCGTCGCTTCCGGCCTGAACAGACGGATGACATACTGCAAGAGGATCGGCATGCCGAAGAAGAACAGGAAAAGCGTCACCAGTTCCGGCAGTCCGCGAAACACCGTGGTGTAGATGTTGGCAGCCACGCGAAGCGACGGCTCTTCGGATTGTTTCGCCCAGGCGACGAAAAAACCGATCGTCAGGCCGATCGGCAGTGTCGCCAGCGCGAGCGCAATGGTGACCAGTGCGCCATAGGCAATATCGTCAATCCAGCCATCGGGTCCCCAAGTGAGAAGTATCCATATGTTCTGGCTTGGCATTGACGGGTCTTGTCTCCACTTCTGTCAGGCCAAGGCGGCAGCAGGAAACTTCCCCTGCCGCCTTGTTTCAGACGATCAGGACTCGGCGCCGAAGACGTCGAACTTGAAGTACTTGTCGTTGATTTCCTTGTACTTTCCGTTGGCGCGGATTGCGTCGATGGCGCTGTTCAACTTGTTGACCAGATCCGTCTCGCCCTTGCGCACGGCGATGCCGGCGCCCGGTCCAAAGATATCGACCGGCTGCGGCGAGGGCTGGCCGAGAATCTTGCAGCAGGCGCCATCAGGCGAATCCAGGAACTGCTGCAACACGACGATATCGTCCTCGATCGCGTCGAGACGCCCGTTGGCGAGATCGGCCTGCTCTTCGGGGCTGCTCGGATAGCCCTTGACCGTGCTGTCCGTATAGGTTTTCGAGGCGTAATTGAAATGCGTCGTCGTGGTTGCGACGCCGATGGTCTTGCCGGCCAGGTCTTCCTTGGTCACGCCCTTGAGGGTCGAATCCTTGGGTACCGCGATCGCCGACGGCGTGTTGTAGTATTTGTGGGTGAAGTCGACCTTCTCGGCGCGCTCCGGCGTGATCGACATCGAGGCGACGATGGCGTCGAACTTGCCGGCCTGCAGAGCCGGAATGATGCCGTCCCAATCCTGGGCGACGAAGGTGCACTTGACCTTCATCTCGTCGCAGAGCGCCTTGGCGATGTCGATGTCGAAGCCCACGAGCTGGCCGTCGGAGGTCAGGTTGTTGAATGGGGGGTAGGCGCCTTCGGTGCCGATTCTCAGGGTCGTTTCCTGAGCCTGGGCGACGCCGAGCGTCAGCAGCGCAGCCGATGCGGCGAGCGCGATACGCAGTGCAATACGCATGATAGTCCTCTCTTTATGGCTCCCGGCCGTCGTTCCGGAACGGCTCTGTGGGGCGGTGCTTTTGACCGCCCGCTGGCGCGATACTCCCACTGTTTTCGGGAGAAAAGCAACTGTAAAACCGTTGCTTGCGGGATTTGCGGGTCCAGCCAATGCCGACGCCGGGTTAATGCATGTCGCCCAAAAGTGCGCAGCGGTTTTGGGACGACGACATGCATAAATAAAACAACCTGAAGCGCGTCGCATGAGGCCGTTCAGGCGCGACGCGCTTAGACAATGCAACGGCTGAAGAGGGCGGCTGACCCGGGCGAGGGCAGGGGCCTCAAGGTTTGAGGCCGGTCATGCGCTCGATGAAGTCGGCTATCCCTCCCGTGTCGTCGAGATCGAACACAGGCAGGCTTTCGCCGGTAACCGCGAAGTCGGCGGCAATCGCCACGATATGTCCGTCGTTCGCCGACAGCGGCGAGCGGTCCTTGGCCTCCCGCCGCCGGGTCTCGATCTTTTTGTGCGCCTCGCGCTTGTAGCCTTCGACCAGCACGATGTCGCACGGCGCCAACCGCGACAGGACCGTCTCCAGCGTCGGCTCGTCCTCACCGCGCAATTCATGCATCAGCGCCCAGCGTTTGCCCGACACCACCGCGACTTCGGTGGCGCCCGCCTGGCGGTGACGAAAGCTGTCGGCGCCAGGCTTGTCGATGTCGAACTCATGATGGGCGTGTTTGACCGTCGACACTGTCCAGCCGCGCCGGACGAGCTCTGTGACCAGCTTCTCGGTCAGTGTGGTCTTGCCGGAATTCTTCCAGCCGGTGATGCCGAAGATGTTCATGGGCCGATGCTCTGCAACAGACGCTCGGCCACCGCAAGGTCGTGCGGTGTGTTGATGTTGAAGAACGGGTCGATCTCGTCACTGCCGTGGGTCAGCAACGGAAATTCCACTTCGACACAGTCGTGCCGCTCGATGAAGGCGGAGACGCGCCTGTTGTCCTCGTGGATCAGAAAGTGGCGGAGTGCCTGGCCTAGCCCAAGCGGCCACAGCGCGAAGGTCGGATGCTGCCGGCCGCCGGAACTGGCAACCGCAATCGAGCCTGGTCGCTCGTCAACAGCCGCAGCCAGCCTCACGACCAGGTCCACCGGCAGGAACGGCGTGTCGCCGGCGGCCGTCGCCAATGCCTTGAAAGCGGTATTCGCTGCCGCCCATTCGAGGCCGGTGAGGATTCCGGCAAGCGGTCCGGCATAGCCTTCGACCATATCGGCGAGAACCGGAAGACCGGCCGCGGCGAAGCGCGCCGGGTCACCATTGGCGCTAAGCGCCAGCGATCCGACCTGCGGCGCCAGGAGGGCAACGACATGGTCGAGAAGCCGACGCCCGCCAAGCGCCAGCAAAGTCTTGTCGCCGCCGCCCATGCGCCGTGACAGGCCTCCGGCCAGGATAATTCCTGCAATGTCTTGGCTCATGGCGAAGCTATATGCCGTCCGGCGCCATGTCGGGTCCAGCGCTTTCGGCTGCGGGTTTCTGCCGGCCAACGACCCGCTCGCGATAGAGCGCGTAGAGGCCGGAGCCGATGATGATGGCGGAGCCGAAGATCATCGGCAGGTCGGGGACATCGCCGAAGATGATGAGGCCAAGCAGCATCGACCAAAAGAGGGCGGTGTAGCGGAATGGCGCAATGAAGGAGATGTCGCCGGCCCGCATTGCCATGATGATGAACTGGTAGCCGATCAGCACCAGCACCGCCGCCAATGCCAAAAGTGCCGTGCCTTTGCCGGACATCGGCGTCCAGCCGCCCATCGGCGACAGCAGCACGGCGCCAACGATGGTCATGGCGATTGCCGTTGCCGTCGACACCAGCAAGGTCGGGATAGCCCTCGGGATGCGCTTGGTGGCGAGGTCACGAACTGCGCAACAGGCGACGCTGACGAGTGCGTACAGCGAATAGATGCTGAAGCCTTCGAAGCCTGGCCGCACGATGATCAGCACGCCGCCAAAGCCGACCGCGATCGCCAGCCAGCGCCGCCAGCCGACCGCTTCGCTGAATACGAGTGCCGCCCCCATCGTCACCGCCAGCGGCAGCGCCTGCAGCACCGCCGAGACATTGGCGATCGGCAGATGCGCTAATGCCACAAGGAAGGCGACGGTGGCGCCGGCCTCGGCGACCACGCGAAGCGCTACCAGCGGCTGCAGCATCGACCTCGGTCGCGCGAGCGCGCCTTGCTGCCAGGCGAGCAGGCCGACGAGCAGCGACGCAAAGGCGCCGCGCACCAGCATCACCTGCGCCATGTTCATCGATTCCGACGAGAACTTGGTGATGGCGTCGTTGAGGGTGAAGCCGATCATGGCCACCATCATGCACAGCGCGCCGCGAATGTTTGGGGAAAGAGGCAAGGGCGTTACCGGTTTTGCAAGAGCAATTCCAGGAAAAGTGTGAAACGGTTTTCCGTCCGGAATTGCGTGAAAACAAAGAATAAAGCGGTTCGACGTTTCGGCGAAACGGTGAACCGCCCAAGCCTGTAGCAGCCGGCGGCAAGACAGCAACGTCAAAGAAATAGGCCACGGATTTTCACCCGTGGCCCACAACATCGCTAAGAGGCTGGTCAGCCGACCAGCAGGCTCATTTCGGCGTCAGCACCTCGGTGCCGCTGCCGTTCTTGCCGGCGATGGTCCACAGGCCGTGCAGCGAGCCGTCATCTTCTACCTTGTAGACGACGAGACCGATTTCCTTGCCCATGACATAGCCGGCGGAAAAGGCATCGTCGTTGCGCATGCAGATGCCGTCCGACGATGATCCGCCCGTCTCCCAATGGATGGTACAGGTGGTCTCGCTGGTCAGCGTGATGGTGGCTTCGCCGCCATATTTCGAGCCGTCGAAATTGGTGCCCGCGACGGTGTAGCTGCCACCGATGGACTGTGCTGCTGCCGGCGCGGCGGCAAACCCAAGCATTGCAAGAGAAAGTAAGAATGTGCGCATGTCGTATTCCCTCAAACCGAGCGACGAGCCGCTATAGGCCGAAATTTAGGGCGGAACGCGATGGCGGCAAATCGGGTTTGCAGCGTCGAGAGCGATTTATTCCCAGTGTTGCTCAGCCCCATGCAGGCTGTCGCCGATAGCGCCGACCAGTGGGTCGTACTTGGCCTTGAGCGAGGCGGGATATTCGATCCAGACTGTATGGATTGCATCCTCTTTTTCGAAGACGATTCGGGTATAGAAGATCTTGTCGCCTTTGGTGCCTGAGACCACTGCCCAGTTCTTACCGGTTTTGCTGTAAGTGACCTTTTCCCCAGAGTCAGGGTCGGCTTTTTCCTTTTCAACCAGACTGTCGGGCGTATCTTCCGTCAGCTTGTATCCGCCGTAACAGGACAAGCTCGCACCATCGGGGCTAAGCCATTTTCGACCGTCGCCATTGAGGGACTCAGGCATCGGCTTGCTGAAAATCTGGCTCGGGAACGTGCACACCGTGCCATAGCGCGCATTGATGTAGGTGAACGGCTTTGCGAGCGCCACTGTGGTCGCCAATGATAGGGCCACGACCAGCGCTGACAGCCCGGTTTGGCAAACACGCTGCATGGAAATCCCCCTCGCTTCCAACGGAAGCATTCTGCACCAATCGCGGAGAAAATCAGCCGCCGGTGACGCTCATATGTCTCGACACCGACGGGCGGCTGGTGCGGCGGTCGATGATGAAATTATGGCCCTTCGGCTTGCGGCCGATCGCTTCGTCGATGGCAGCAGCGACCAGTTCGTTGCCTTCGGACGCACGCAACGGCGCGCGCAGGTCGGCGGCATCCTCCTGACCCAGGCACATGTAGAGCGTGCCGGTGCAGGTCAGCCGCACGCGGTTGCAGCTTTCGCAGAAATTATGCGTCATCGGCGTGATGAAGCCCAGCCTGCCGCCGGTCTCTGCGACATGGACGTAGCGGGCCGGACCGCCGGTCTTGTAGGGGATGTCGCTCAGCGTGAACTGGCGCTCGAGCGAAGCGCGCAGCAGCGACAGCGGCAGATACTGGTCGGTGCGGTCGGCGTCGATCTCGCCCATCGGCATGGTCTCGATGACGGTCAAGTCCATGCCGCGGCCATGCGCCCAGCGCATCATCTCCGGCAGCTCGACGTCGTTGAAGTCCTTCAGCGCAACGGCGTTGAGCTTCACCTTCAGCCCCGCCGCCTGCGCGGCATCGATGCCTTGCATGACCTTGTCGAGATGGCCCCAGCGGGTGATGGCGTGGAACTTGTCGGCATCGAGCGTGTCGAGCGAGACATTGATGCGCTCGACACCGCAATCGGCAAGCTCGGCGGCAAAGCGCGACAGCTGCGAGCCATTGGTGGTCAGCGTCAACTCTTCCAGCGCGCCGCTCTTCAAGTGCCGCGACAGCTGCCGCACCAGATGCATGATGTTCTTGCGCACCAGCGGCTCGCCGCCGGTGAGGCGCAGTTTGCGCACGCCCTTTTCGATGAAGACGGTGCAGAGCCGGTCGAGTTCCTCGAGCGACAGCAGGTCCTTCTTGGGCAGGAACGCCATGTCCTCGGCCATGCAATAGGTGCAGCGGAAATCGCAGCGGTCGGTGACCGACACGCGCAAGTAACTGATCGTGCGACCGAAGGGATCGATCATGTCCATGCGTTCAAGCGTTTCCAATGCTGCGAGTGGTGCCGTTATATACGGCTATGTGATACGATCCAACCCGCCATTCAAGATAGCCGCTCTCGATCTTTGGTGACATTCCCTGGCCGACATCCGATGTCGGCCGGGTCCAAATGGCCTTTTCCGCTCGCGCGAAGCAGCGTAGGGAAGGGCGGATTGATGCGGGATGCAGAACAATGACGGCGCCGAAGGAACTCAGGGTCTCGAAGGACAGAAAACTGCTGTCCGTCACCTTTCCCGATCATCGGCCGTTCGAACTGCCGGCCGAACTGCTGCGCGTCGCTTCACCCTCGGCCGAGGTGCAGGGCCATTCGCCGGACCAGCGGGTGACGGTTCCCGGCAAGCGCAACGTGGCCATCCTCAAGATCGAGCCGGTCGGCAACTACGCCGTGCGCATCACCTTCGACGATTTTCACGACACCGGCATCTTCACCTGGAATTACCTGCACACGCTTGGCCACGAAAAGGACGCGCGCTGGAATGCCTATCTCGCCGAGCTCCAGGAGAAGGGACTGAGCCGCGACCGCTAGTTCGGCACTGTCGGCAAAACGTCATTGACTGGGGGTAAACGCTGGCAACGGTTCGGAGACGGGAAATGTCTGAGATCACATCGGTTGAACAACTTGAAGCGCTCTACGGCTTGCCCGGCGAAGCGTCGACGGTCAAGGAACTCGACCACGTCATTCCCGAATATGCCGCCTTCATCGAAGCCTCGCCTTTTGTCGCTCTGGCGACGAGCGGGCCGGAAGGGCTGGACTGCTCGCCGCGCGGCGATCTCGCCGGCTTTGTGCGCATGCATGACCCGAGAACGCTGATGATGCCGGACCGACGCGGCAACAACCGCGCCGATTCGCTTAAGAACATCATCCGCAATCCTCGCGTCGGGCTGCTGTTTCTTGTGCCGGGTTCGGGCACGACGCTGCGCGTCAACGGCCGCGCCCGCATCACCACCGACGCCGCGCTTTGCGCCTCCTTCGCCGTCGAAGGCAAGCCGGCGCGCTCGGTCACCGTGGTCGATGTCGATCGGTCTATTTCCAGTGCGCCCGCGCCATCGTTCGCTCGGAGCTGTGGAACCCGGCAAAGCACGTCGACCCGAAATCGCTGCCGACACCCGGAACAATCCTGGAAGTCACCAGCCGCAAGAACATCGATGCCGGTACTTACGACAAGGAATGGCCGGAGCGGGCGAAGAAGACGATGTGGTGAGGTGGGAGGCGCGTGGATCGAACGGCTCAGGTATCCTTCAGCACGTCATAGATCTTGCGCATCTGTTCGCCGATCATGTCGCACTGTTCCGCTGTCGACTGGCTCATCGCCTTTTCGATCAGCGCCATATGCACCTTCAGCGCTTTCATCAGGAGCTCCGTGCCGGCCTCGGTAAGCGTCAGCCGCAGCACGCGCTTGTCCTTCTCGTCGCCTTCGCGGCGCAGCAGGCCGCGCGCCTCGAGCTGCGGCAACAGCATGGTGATGTTGGAGCGGCCGACCAGCAGTTTGCGGGCGAGATCGTGCTGCGACATGCCGGGATGGCGATAGAGGTTCATCAGCACGTCGAGCTGCGCCGGCTTGAGATCCAGCGGCGCCAGCTTTACCGCCAGCGTACGCTCCAGCACATGGCAGGCGCGCGCCACCGCGACCCAGTTGCGAAAGCGCGGGTTGTCCCAGGGCAGCTCTTGTTTAATGTTCATGTTTGAACTATTATGTTCATGCTTGAACGGAATGGATGGATCGCCACTATGGCATCATTTGGACTGAAGGTCATCCGGGGCGTGTTCCGCGCCGCCGAGCATGTGGCGCCCCGCCTGAGCGGGCGCGCCGCCTTCGAACTGTTCTGCCGCACGCCCAGCGTCAAGGCGCTCAGCGACGGTGAACGGCGTGCGGTCGACCGCGCCGCCGGCTTCATGGCCGAGGCGCGCCATCATCGGCTGCCGACCAAGGCCGGCTGCGTCATGGTGCACGAATTCCGGCCCGAGCCGGGCAGGGCGTCCGCCGGCACGGTGCTGGTGGTCCATGGCTGGCGTTCGCGCACGGAATATATGCGGGCGCTGATCGAAGGCTTTCGCGATGCGGGCTACCGGGTCGCCTCGCTCGACCTGCCGGGCCATGGCCAGTCGCTGGGCCGTCATCTCAATATGGTCAATGCGGTCGAGGCGGTCAGGGTCGCCGGCGAATGGTTCGGTCCGTTCAAGGCGATCGTCGGCCATTCCTTCGGTGGCGCCGTCGCCGCCAATGCCATTGCCGGTTCGATCAGGGGTATCCACCCCGTGGCGGCCGAGCGGCTGGTGCTGGTCGCAGCACCCAGTTCCCTGCCGGCGATCTTCGCCGACTTCAGCCGCATGCTCAATGTCGGCCCGCGTTCGCAGGTTTCCATGGCCGATCAGGTGAGAAGGTTGTCGGGCCGGCCGCTGCATGAATTCACCGGCGATCGCCAGCTGGCCGAAGCGCCGGTGCCGACGCTGGTCATCCACGCGCCGGACGACCGCGAAGTCCCCGCCGATCATGCCACACGTTATGCCGGCGCCGGCAGCCATGTGCGGCTGCACTGGGCCGATGGGCTCGGCCACCGTCGCATTCTCGCCGACAAAGGTGTTGTCGAACGCGCTGTGACTTTTGTCAAAAACGAGCGCGAGCCGATACTGCATTGATTCCAATGGGCGTATTGTCGACTCCGACAACGCCGGAGCGGTGAGCTAACCGTTCTTCTTGCCGCCCGGCTCGACGGGCAATCCGGCCGCCTTCCAGGCGGTATAGCCGCCAAGGATGTGCTTGACCGGCGACAGCCCCATATCCTGCGCCGTCTTGGTGGCCAGCGCCGAGCGCCAGCCGCCGGCGCAAAAGAAGACGAAGCTTTTGCCCGAGGCGAAGAACGGCTTGTGGTAGGGGCTTTCGGGATCGATCCAGAATTCCAGCATGCCGCGAGTGACATGTTTGGCGCCGGGGATCTGGCCGTCCCGCTCGATCTCGCGTGGATCGCGCAGGTCGACGAAGATGGTGTCCTCGTCGTCGAGCAGCCCGGCCGCTTCCTCGGGCGAGACCACCTCGATCTCGGCATTGGCCTCGTCGAGCAACTCGCGATACCCTTTTTTCACGGATGATCCCTCCCGGCGCATTTCGCCGCCGACTGGATTTCCAGCACAAGCTCCGCGCTTTGTCACGCTGTTCCGACCAGCCCCTGCCACGCCGCCATCGCTCCGGCCACTGTGGCCATGAGCGCGTCGCACGAGGCGCCGTCGCGGGCCTGAATCGACATGCCGTGCTGGACCGTCGCATAGAAGGTCGCAGCCGCGTTGCTGTCGAAGCCCGCCGGCAATTCGCCTTCCGCCACACCGCGTTCCAGCCGTCTCAGCAAGAGGGTGTGGTTTTCGGCGCGGCGGCGGCGCAAATCATCGCAGATCGCGCCGCTGCTTGAATCCTGGTGCAGTGCGCCCAGTGCGATGAGACAGCCCTGCGGGCGGTCGTCCTGAGAGTACGCTTTTGCCGTCTGACGCAGGAAATTCTCGATCGCCTGGCATGCCGTCGGCGCTTCGTCCAGCGCGCTCCAGATCTCGGTGCCTTCGTTGCGGGTGTAATACTCGGTCGCTTCCAGAAACAGCGCCTCCTTGCTGCCGAAGGCGGCATAGAGGCTGGGCGAGCTGATCCCCATCGCCGCGGTCAGGTCTGCGATCGAGGTGCCCTCATAGCCTTTGGCCCAGAACAGCTCCATCGCCTGCCGCAAGGCGGCGGTTCGATCGAAGGTGCGGGGGCGGCCTCTTTCCGGCATGACGATCTTTCTGTGTTGATCGATACATAATTCACTTGACGTCGCCAGGCAAGGTTGCCAGATATTTATGTATCGATCGTTACATAACGGGGAAATGACATGTCAGCGAACGGATTGAACGGCAAGGCAGCACTGGTCACCGGCGGCAGCCGCGGCATAGGTGCTGCGATAGCAAAACGGCTTGCGGCCGATGGCGCCGACGTCGCCATCACCTACGTCAACAGCTCGGCGCCGGCCCAAGCTGTCGTCGCCGAGATTATAGCGGCAGGTGGTCGCGCGATCGCCATCCAAGCCGACAATCGCGACGCTGCCGCCATCGAAGGCTCGGTCACCGAGGCGGTGAATGCCTTCGGCCGGCTCGACATCCTGGTCAACAGCGCCGGCATCTGGCGCGCGGCGCCCATCGAACAGATGTCGCTGGCCGACTTTGACGAGACCATTGAGGTCAATCTGAGAGCGCCGTTCGTAGCCTCGAAGGCGGCAGCGGCTCACATGGGCGAGGGCGGCCGCATCATTTCGATCGGCAGCAATCTGGCCGAGCGCGTCACCGACACCAGCCTCAGCGCCTATTCGACCAGCAAGGCTGCGCTGGTCGGCCTGACCAAGGCGCTGGCGCGAGACCTCGGTCCGCGCGGCATCACCGCCAACGTCGTTCATCCCGGTTCGACCGACACCGACATGAACCCGGCCGAAGGCCCGCATGCCGAACACCAGCGGCGGAAGATGGCGACGCCCCGCTTCGGCAAGGCTGACGAGATCGCCGGCATGGTTGCCTGGCTCGCCGGTCCGGAAGGGCGCTTCGTCACCGGCGCCGCGCTCACCATCGACGGTGGCGCCAACGCCTGAAGCAGCGGCCGCTTTGACCGGTCTGGAGCGGCAACGCCGCTCCAGACGTCACGATGTTGTGAAACCGTTCTGCAACAGGCCTGCGGAAATTTATGGAAGCTTAACGAAATCGGTATGAATCGGTATAGTAGCGCCTTACATCCGCCATGCGGTTGGCAAGATCGTCTAGCGGCGCGGAACGGGAGCCGGCTTGCAGCCGGAGCGGGTGATTAATGAAATTCCTCGGAAATAAAGCCACCGTGATGCCGCTTGCAGTGGCGGCAGCACTGGCCTTCGGTGTGCCGCAGGCAAGCGCGCAAGGCCTGTTCGACATGCTGTTCGGCGGTGGCGTCAAGCACAGGCCGCAAGGCGAATTCCCGCCGCCGCCGAAGCGCAAGCCGAAGCCCGCCGTATCGGGCGGTGGCGGCACCAGGATCAGCAGCCCGTCCTACTACACCTACAAGGCCGACCGGCTGGTGCGCGTCGACTTTACCGCATTGGTGGCAGCACCTCCCCAGGTGGCAACAGCTGAAGACGCCGCCTTTGTTCCGTCGGCGACCAGCACCGCCTTCCGCGAAGCCGTTGCAGGCCTCAGCGACTATGAACTCTATGCCGAGCCCGATATCGCCAAGGCACTGATTGCCTATTACTCTGCCAATCCTGATTTCATCTGGGTGAACGAGGGCAATCCCAATGCCCGCGCCCAGGATGCGGTGCGGGTGCTTGGCGAAGCCGCAAGCTATGGTCTCACGTCGGCCGACTACACGGTCGAGGTGCCGGCAGCCAACGCATCGGCAGTCGATGCCGACGCCCATCTGAAGGAACTCGTCCGCTTCGAGATGGCGCTGTCGGCGCGCGTACTGCGCTATGCCCGTGACGCCCAGAGCGGGCGCGTCGATCCCAATCGCATCACCGGCTACTATGAATTTCCGCCGAAGCCGGTCGACATGGAAGGCGCGCTCAAGACGCTGGCCCACACCCAGGAAGTGCGCACCTACCTCGAATCGCGGCACCCGCAGAACGCGGAATATCAGGCGCTGCGCGTCGAACTTGAATCGCTGCAGGCGAGCGCCGAAAACGAAATCGTCGTCGATCCCAAGCTGTTGCTGAAGCCCGGCGAGACCAGCGCCGAACTGCCGAAGCTGCTGACGCTGATCGCGCGCAATCTCGACGACGAGATGGGCGGCGCCTATGGCGAGATCCTGTCTCGTCTCGGCACCAGCGATGTCTATGTTCCCGAACTGGTTCCGATCATCAAGGCCGTGCAGGTGAAGGCCGGCATGAAGGGCGATGGGGTCATCGGCCCGCGCACCGTCGCCTCGCTCGCCGGCACGTCCAAGGCCGACAGGCTGCAGAAGGTGCAGGTCGCGCTGGAAGAATTGCGCTGGATGCCGTCCGATCTCGGCAGCCCGCGGGTGTTCATCAACCAGCCCGCCTTCACCGCCAGCTATATCGACAATGGCGAGGAGAAGCTGAAGACCCGCGTCGTCATCGGCCGGACCACCAACCAGACCGCCTTCTTCTTCAAGGAGATCAAGCAGGTCGATTTCCATCCCTATTGGGGCGTGCCGCAGTCGATCATCGTCAACGAGATGCTGCCAAGGCTGCGTGGCGATCCGGGCTATCTCGACCGTGCCGGCTACGAGGTGACCGACTCGCGCGGCAGGCGGGTTCCCTCTTCCTCGGTCAATTGGGGCGCCTACGGCGCCAACATTCCCTACAGCGTGCGCCAGCAGCCGAGCGAAGCCAATGCGCTGGGCGAACTGAAGATCCTGTTCCCCAACAAGCACGCCATCTACATGCACGACACGCCGCAAAAATCCTTCTTCCAGCGCGATATGCGGGCGCTCAGCCATGGCTGTATTCGCCTTCAGGATCCACGTGGGATGGCGGCGGCGGTGCTCGGCGTCTCGGTCGACGACATCGCCGAAAAGCTCAAGCACGGCCATGCCAGCGAAGACGTGACACGCACGATTCCCGTCTATGTCTCCTACTTCACTGCCTGGCCGGACCTGTCCGGCAAAGTCGAATATTTCAACGATGTCTACGACCGCGACACGCGGCTGATGCAGGCGCTGGAAGCGACTGAAGCGGTGCGCTCGCCGACGAGCTGAAACCAGCGGAGTTCCTCGTTCAACGAACGAGGAACTCACTTTGTCTCTCTGGTTTTATTAGATTTTTGGCCGATGGACGGTCGCCCGTTTCCTGCGATCAGCGCTGGATGAGCGGACGCCGGAAGCCGGCGTCGCGGCCCGCGATCAGCCAATAGACCAGACCGGCTACGAGGCCGGCGGCGGCGATGATGCCGATATCGGCCCAGCGTCCGGCATCCTCTTCCGCGGCCGGCCAGACCAGGAAAAAGCCGGCTGCAGCGGCAGCGGCGCCAAACAGCATGTGCACCAGGAAATTGCGCAGGGCAAAGAATTCGGCGAGCAGCGCGAAGATCAGCGTCTGCAGGCCGGTCAGCACGATCGTCAAGAAATAGACGACCATGCCGAGCGGCGGCCACAGCAGCACGACAATGGGCGAAAATTGCATGGCGCCGAAATAGTCCGGCGCGTTGGGCAATACGGCGAGTGCGCAATATATCGCCACGACCGCGAACAATCCGATCAGCACCGAAACGAAATAGCCGGCAAGCATCATCAGGATGCGCTTCAAAACATGCTTAACCATGGCCATGCACCCCCGTGCCCTGCAACTGTTACGCGCACTCAGCCATCAAAGGCGGATCGGCGCAAGAGTGCATCCAGCAGTGCTTTGCGGCAAATCTTCAGGCGCCGCCGCATAGATGTTGCGAATCCGGCAAAACCCATGTGCCTTTTATCGTGAGGTCGACGCCGTAATAGACCCGCCCGCGCTCGTCGCCCTGCGGACAATCCCTCGGGATCGATATCAGGCACATGACGACAGGATCGCCGGCTTTCGAACTGGCAAGGCCAGGCTCCCGCTCGTAGGAAACCCCGGCGCCGCCATTGCTGAACCGCGTCACACTGCCGGCTTCAGGACTGGCCGTTTCCAGCGGGTCGTCGCCAAGCCGCGTAGTCAGCGCCGTGATGTGGGTGAAGGCGCATTGCCCGATCGACGAGGGCAGGGGCTGGTCGGGGCTGCCTGGATGGCGGGCTGCGGTGTCGAGCGCCTTCTTGCCGATCAGGGCGATGTTGTAATCCTGCACCCAGGACGGCGCATTGCCGTAGGTCTGCAGCGCATTGTTCTGGGCGCTGACGATGCAGGCGGCATCCTGCCCGCAGGCGTTCCTGTCAGTGATGAGCGCACGGGCGATCTTGCGCTTGTCGCGGCCAAAGGCTGGCTCGAAACCCGTAAAGGCCTTGGCGACCAAGGCATCAATTGCCGACAGTTGCGGGTCGGCACAGATCGCCTTTTCCACCGGCAGGCTGGCTTTGCGGCAGTCGAAGGATGGCCCGTCGGCACGCGCTGGACCAAGGCAGACCGCCGCGCCAGCCAGTGCAACGACAAGCGCAAGCGAGTTGGCAATTCGATTGGAAGAAAGCATGGTCGCCCCGTTGTCCGACAACTGCCACCATCGTAGGCAAAAAACGCGGCGGACGGAATTGCCGAAGCGGTGCGGTATCAGCGCTATTTCGGTTCGGCTGTTACGGGATCGAAGGTGATTTCGACTTTCGCCTTGTCGGCGGTGTAATAGGTGACGGTGTACCCGTCCTTGTCCCAGTCGACCTCCTTCACATAGCGAAAGCCGTCGCGCTGCTCGACCTTGGCGATGATTGCCGACAGTTTCTGGGCATTCGTCGGCGGCAGTGGGCTGTCATCCGCGGCAAAGGCCGTCGAGCCGGCCAGAAGAACGACGACGCCGGTCGCCAGAACAAGATTTCGCATGATTACCCTCATTTCACGTTGGTATGAACCGCACCGGAAACTCGCAGGCAGCACAGTTTGTTCCGAGTGCTGACGTCGCGCAGGTTCCGTGAAGCCCTGGATCGCCGCGCTCAGAGCTACGGCACGCCAATATTTGCGCCAACCGCCGGCCAACCATGAGTGCTGCCACGGCCCGCGCTGGACAACCCGATGGTGGTAGAGCTTTGCCCAAGACCCTGCTAGACTTCTGGTCCTGGCGGGGTGGCATGGCGCGCCAACCCCGCCGGAATCTTCATCTCTCAGCGCGCGGCGAAGTGTTTCAGGAACGGGTCGTCGCCTGTGCTGGACCAGAACCAGAAAGGGAGCGGGGGCTCGAACATGGCTGTACGGAACTACACCCGTCAGCTGGCGACAATCATTTCTATCGATGCCGTCGGGTTCTCCCGGCTGATGGGCATCGACGACGAGTCTGCTGTCGCGGCATTCGAGGAACGGCGCGACATCATCGCCGACAGCTGTGGCACATTTGGCGGCCGCACGTTCGGCGACGCCGGCGACAGCATCATGGCCGAGTTCGGCAATCCGATCGAGGCGTTGCGCGCGGCCTTTGATTTCCAGGGCCGCATCGTCGCCCTCAACGCCGAGGTTGCCGACGATATGCGCATGCCGTTTCGCGCCGGCATCAACACCGGCGACGTCATCGTGCGTGGTGGCCGCCTCTACGGCGACGACGTCAACATCGCCGCGAGAATCCAGGAATTCGCGCCGGGCGACGGTCTCGCCGTTTCGGAGACGACCTGGCACCATGTGAAGGACAAGACGGCGGCCGAATTCACCGATCTCGGCGAATTCAGGCTGAAGAACATCGCCTTGCCGGTGCGCGTTCTGATCGCCGGCCGCAGCGGCAACGGATCCTCGCCGGCGGCGTCGTTCGCGGCCATTCCCCAGGCCAATGCGCAGCAGAAGCTGTCGTCCAAGGGGCCGCCGGCGATCGCCGTCCTGCCCTTCCACGCCGATGGCGGCGAGCATGACATCGGCTACATGGCCGACGGCATCGCCGAGGACATCATCTATGGTCTATCCAACACCAGATGGCTCTCGGTCATCGCCAAGGGCTCCAGCTTCCAGTTCCGCGACGACACGCTGGGCACCCGGGTGATCGGCAACGCGCTCGGCGCGCGCTACATCGTCAGCGGCACGCTGATGCGCAATGGTGGCCAGATCCGCCTCAACACCTCGCTGGCCGACGCGTCCAACGGGCGGCTGGTGTGGTCGCAGCGCTTCGATCGCGATCTGGTCGACATCTTCAACCTGCGCGACCAGATCGGCGCTGAGATTGTTTCGATCCTCGACAAGGAGGTCGACCGGGCGGAACAGGCACGCACCTTCCAGGTTCCCTGGGAAAGCCTGGAGACCTGGCAACTGGTGCGACGCGGCCGCTGGCACATGAACCGGCGCACCCGTGGCGACACCGAAACCGCACTCGAGTTCTTCCAGAAGGCGTACCGCGAGGACGCCAACTCGAGCGCCGTGCTCAATGAACTGGCGTGGTGGTATTTCTGGCGGGCATGGCTGCGTTTCGGCGACAGCGACGATTTGAACAAGGTCGAGCAGTTTGCCCGCAAGGCGTTGCTGGTGGACAGCCTGGATGCACGCCCGCACGCCCATCTCGGCGCCGTCGACATCATGCGCGGCGAACCGCGATCGGCCGTCGACCATTTCGAGGAAGCGATCCACATCAATCCGAGCTTTGCCTTCGCGCGCTCGGCCATGGGCAGCGCCCAGCTGCTGCTCGGCAATGCCGCGTCAGCGATACCGTTCTTTCTCGATACCGAGCGATTGAGCCCGTTCGACCTCTACCGCTTCCACAATCTGGGGGAACTGACGGCGGCCTACTGTTTGGTCGAGAACTGGCCGGCGGCGATCGCTGCCGCCGATCGCTCGCTCAACCTGTCTCCCGGCTATTTTTATTCCAGGTTCCTGAAGATCGGCGCGCTGATGCGAAGCGGCCGGCCGGAACAGGCGCGGCGCGAGATGACCATTTTCACCACCCGGCATCCTGATTTTTCAGAACAGCGTGTGCGCTGGATACCTTTCACCGACAAGGCCGCGAACGAGTTCCTCGTCGCCAATTTCCGACTGGCCAAATGAACATGGCGTCAATGCTGGCTGGAACATGGACCAACTGTGAAAAGATTCACATACGTGCAACCGATGCAAACCTAGGCGTTGAACGGCCGGCATCGCAATAACGTGGATAGCCGGGGGGCTTGAACGCGCATGACCGAACTGAAGTATTTCGACGCTATTCGCGCGGCCCAGAAAAACCAGCGCCCGCTGTCGGAAATGCCGCCCTTCGATCTCGGCCGGATCCGGAAGACAGGGCTGATTGCGCGCATCGTCGGGTCTCTGGCCGAAGACCCCCGCTGGGCGCTTTCCTTGTTGCGGCGTTTCCGGCCGACCGGCAAGCTCTTCGGTGTTCTCGTGGTCACCAAGAACGCCGATGTCCGCGACATATTGGAGCGCGGCGACGAATTCCAGACCCCATACGGCCCGGAAATGACCGAGCTTGCCCGGGGATCCAACTTCATCCTCGGCATGCAGGACGGCGCCGACTACCGGCGCATGAAATCGTCGGTGCTGAGTGCATTCCCGCCGGCCGAGGTCGAAGCCGCCGTCAGGCCGATCGCGGCGCGTCATTCGCAAGAGATCATGACGCGCGCCAGCCCCGGCTTCGATGCGATCTCCAAGTTGATGAAGATCGTCCCGGTGCACATCTGCCGCGATTATTTCGGCGTCGAGATCGACGATGAATCCGAATTCGCCGACTGGGCGATCGCGCTGAGTGCGCTGTTCTTTTCGGACCCGACGGCGAGCCCCGTCATGCGCGAACTCGCAGTGGTGGCGGGCGACCGTCTTCTCAAAGTCATCGATCGCTCCATCCAGTCGGCGAGGGACCGGGGCTTGAAGGCCGAGCAACCGCTGGCGAGGCTGGTTGTCCAGACGGATCAGGGCCGCCTGTCGCGGGACGACCTCAATTCGATCATGCTGGGCATGATCGCCGGCTTCGTCCCGACCAATGTGTTGGCCGCCGGCAATTGCCTCGACGTGATCCTGTCGCGGCCCGACGCACGGCAGGCTATCGATGCCGCATTGGCCGAAAACGATACCGCCAAGCTCGACAGGGCCGTCCTTGAAGCCATGCGCTTCAAGCCGATCTGGGTCGGCCCCTGGCGCTACACGGCCCGCGACGCGATCATCGGCAAGGGTACGCGCCGCGAGCGCCTGGTGAAGGCCGGCACGGTGGTGATGCCGGCGACGCTGTCGGCGATGTTCGATGCCGACGCCGTGCAGAACCCGGACCAGTTCGACACATCGCGCCCGTATCGCGACTACATGGTCTTCGGCCACGGCATTCATCAGTGCATCGGCGCCGAGATTGCCAGGATCCAGATCGGCGAAAGCCTGCGCGCCCTGTTCCAGAAGCAGGGCGTGCGCCGCATGCCCGGCAAGGCCGGGCGGATGACCCGCATCGGCGCCTATCCCGAAACGCTCAAGGTCGATTTCGAACGGGCAGAACTCTGCCGCACCGTAACGCAGTCTATGGTGACGGTGGTCTGCCCGGTCACCCGATCCGCGTCGCTGGATGCTGTCCGCGACAAGGTTGCCAGCCTCGGCAACCCGGCCGTCGAAGATATCCGCACCGCGCTCGACATTGCCGGCACCGTCCACTTCACCAGCCTGACCGTGGTCGGCACCGGCGAGATCGGCGCTGATTCCGGTCAGGAAAAAGGAGCTCTGGTTCTCGAGATTTCCGGTGACGGCAGCATCGACGATGTCATCGATGCGGTCACGCACGCCATCGGGCACCGGCTGCGGCCGATCTTCAAGGATGTCTGCGATCTGCGCGATGGCGGCGCATTGAACGATTTCCTGCGCAAGCACAATGTCGACATATCGCCGTCCTTCGGCAGCAATGCCGGACTGGTGTTTTCGGGCACGCCGGGGCACTCGGTCCAGCGTATCAAGGCCGAGCAGCAGCTTTTCGAAGCCGTGCGCGACATCGTCGAGCGGCCACGCAAAGGCGCCGGCAACGCTCCTGCCGTGCTCGCTGAAGTTCGCCAGCATGTCCAGTCATTAGGGACGTTTGCCTGGGCGTTCGAGCCGGCCGAGAGCCTGCTGGAAAAGCCGCCGGGTCATTGGGGCCGTGCCCTGATGACGACGTTGCTGGTACCGCCGGTCTTCGTCACGGTGGCGATCATCTGGGCTGCTTGCTGGTACATGACCTACGGTGTGGTGTTCGGCAGATCTATCGACATCAGTTCCCAGGAAATCTCCTTCACCGCCATAGCCGTAGCAATCACCTCACTTCTGTTGTCGGGACTTGGAGTGTTGGTGGCAGCGGCGCTGCTGGCGTTTTCGTGCTTGCTGGCGCTGCGACGCCGCGAGGACAGGGATCGGCCGGAAAGCACATCGATCGGCATATCTGAATTGAACGCGATACTCGTCAAGGAGGGCCACGCGGCACAAAACCATCTGACTGCGATTTCGACGATGAAGGCCGGCATCCTGCGGCGGCTGGCGCTCAGGTTTTCTTTCTACCTGATCTCGATAGCTGCCCAGAAGGTATTCAAGCCAGGCTTCCTCAACACCATCAACACCATCCATTTCGCCCGCTGGATACTGCTGCCCGGCTCCAACCGATTGATGTTCTTCTCCAACTACGGCGGCAGCTGGGAAAGCTATCTTGAGGACTTCATCGCCAAGGCGTCCGCTGGCCTCACCGGCGTGTGGAGCAACACCGTGGGCTATCCACGCACACGATGGCTGTTCCTGGACGGCGCGCGCGACGGCGATCGTTTCAAGCGCTGGGCGCGGCGCCAGCAGGTGCCGACCCTGTTCTGGTACTCCGCCTATCCCCAAATCAACACAGAGCGCATGCGGATCAATTCCCGGGTCAGGCGCGGCATTGCTTCCGCCGTCGGCAACGAGGCGCGCGACTGGCTGAGCTTGTTCGGTTCGCTACGGCGCCCGGCGAGCGAAACAACCACCGTTCAAAAGACCACTTCGCTGCTGGCCAATATCAGCTCTGCCTTTCCGGCGCCTCTCGAGCAGCAGTTGGAAACCGGCGAGATCCAGTCCATCTTCTTCGGCCCGCTCGGCCCGCTCGCTTATTCGCATATGCTTGCGATCCGGGTGCCGGACAAGCTGCCGGCGCCCAAGCGCAGAGCCTGGCTCGATTTCGTTGTCGAGCAGACGAGTTTCGGCGAAGGCAGGCCCGCCGGGCGAGCTATGATAGTCGCCTTTGGTCCCGGTGGCCTGCGGCAGTTTGGGCTCGACGAGGGTGTGGAGGGCGATCCACTGGAAACATTTCCGATCGCCTTTCGCCATGGCATGGGCAATCCCGAGCGTGGGCGCATACTGGACGACCGAGGCCGCGACGGCCCGGACGAATGGGAGTGGGGGTCGTTGGAGAACCCTGTGGACCTGGTCATCGTCTGCTATGCTGAAGACCCGGGACGGTTGAAGACCGAGATTGCCACCGTGAGACGAAAGACGACCGGTGCAGGCATGAAGGTCGTCGCCGAACTGCCGCTCGCCGTAAACCGGGGTCCGACCGACACGAATACGAAATCGTCCGACGGGGCAAAGCGTGACGATCGGTCGGAACGTGGGCCAGCCTACGAGCATTTCGGTTTCGCGGACGGGATTTCGCAGCCGATTGTCCGGGGCACGACCCGCGCCAGCAGGGGCGCCGCGCCCATGCATCTGGTCGCGCCCGGCGAGTTCCTGTTCGGCTATCGTGATGAGCATGGGTTCTATCCAGCCTCGCCCTCGGTAAGCGCATCACGCGATCGGACCGGAATCCTTTCGCAGGTGCGCCGTAGCCGGCTGATACCGGGCCTGCCGCCACCGCCGCGCGATTTCGGGCGCAACGGTTCATTCCTCGTTATTCGCCAGTTCGAGCAGCACGTCGACGTCTTCAACAATTACTGCAAAAAGGCTGCAGCCTTGGTCGCGAGCCAACTCGGCAACCAAGCCATCACGCAAGACTGGATTGCCGCCAAGATGCTCGGCCGCTGGCAGAACGGTAGCTCGCTGGTGCGAAACCCCGATCATCCGGGACGCGTCATCGACAACAACTTCGCCGCTGGCGCCGAGGATCCGCAAGGCCATCGCTGCCCGCTTGGTGCCCACATTCGCCGTTCCAACCCACGCGACTCGCTGGGTGAGGACCGCGATACGCAGATCAATATCGGCAAGCGCCATCGTATCCTGCGGGTCGGCCGTACCTATGAGAAGCAGGACGGCAAGAATGGCAAGGTCGAAAAAGGGCTGCTGTTCATGTGCCTCAACGCCGACATAGAGCGCCAGTACGAATTCATTCAGCAGACCTGGGTTTCGTCGGCCACGTTCCAGGGCCTCGTCGCTGAAAAGGACCCGACGATTGGTTCGCGCAGCGGTGATGGCAGGTTCACCATTCCGTCATGGGAAAAGGTCACGACGCTCCGTGACATGCCGCAATTCGTCACCACCAAGGGTGGTGGATACTTCTTCATGCCCAGCCGCTCGGCGCTGCGCTACCTGATTTCGCGGCTCTGAGTCTTAGCCGGGGCTGATTCGGGATCGGCGTCAGTCGTCGTCCTGCGATTCTGCGATATGGCGCAGCGCCCCGGTGTCGGTGATGCGCAGGCCGCCGCGTTTGATGGCAATGAACGAGCGGTTGCGCCAGTCGTTGAGCGTCTTGTTGACGGACTCGCGCGTGGCGCCGAGGAACTCTCCGAGTTCCGATTGCGAGATCGGGATCCAGCCGGCGCTGTCGGCCATCACCTTGGCCAGGAAGACCAGGCGTTTGGCGAGCCTCGCCTCGATGCCGAAGAAGGCCTGGTCGCCGAGTTCGCCGCTGACCCAGCGCAGCCGGGCGCACAGAAGTTCGATCATCGCGCGTGCCAGCGGTGGATTTCTCTCAATGCGATCAAAGAGTTGTGTCCTGCTGAGCGAAACCAGCTCGCAAGCGGTTAGGCAGATGGCGGTGGCGGTGCGTGGCCGCCCGTCAAGCGCGCCGATCTCGCCGACGAGGCTGCGCGACAGCTCGATATTGGCCACCAGCTTCTGCCCGCCAGGCGAATAGATCGAGATTTCCACCGTGCCGCTCATCACCCCGTAGATCCGGTCGGCGGCATCTTCCTGGACGAACAGATGCTGGCCGGCGGCGTAGCGCTCGACCTTGCAGCCGCTGAACAGGATATCGAACAGCTTTGGATCGATGCGTGCCAGGCGCGGCAGATCGTTTCTGTCGTTTGGGCCGCCAAAAGCCATGTTCCAAATTCCCAATTGCCGCAATCGGCGAAGTTTAAGGGCCGAAGTCTAAGGCAAGAGTGCACCGCGTCAAAGGCCGGCGTTCATCCCTTGCGATTACGCCTTGTAAAGGCTTGGCGCAGTGGTCGCGCCCAGTGCCTGGCTCGTGCCGGGCGGAAAGCCGCCTACACGCGCGGCGAGAGGAGCCGCGCGTGCAGGCGCCAACTGATAAAAATGGATAGGTGATAAAATTTCTGTAAAACCGAGCGGCCGCAATGGCCCTTCCACCCGTTGCGATAGGTGGGCGCAAACAGCGTGAGCGTCTGTGACGGAGATCACATACGGCATCGCTGAAATAATGCGAGCGTCATACATCGCGCGAGCGACTGCGGCAAAGACATGCCGACGTTGCACTCCGGTCATCTTCGACGCGAGTTGATTTGTTTCCTTGCCTGCCAATCAGAAATGCACCAGTCTAAAATGGGGCAATACAGTTATTTACTTCGACAGAACCTTTGGGGGCGACTATGCCGGTCAGCAGAGAGCAGCGAATCCGTCAATATCTCGATCTCGTCACCGGGGGCGAGGGGACTGAATCGGTCCTCGGCAACGTGGAGACGATGGCAGGCGGCGCTCTGGAATCCCTTGCGCCTGCGGAAGCCGGCAAGACGGAGGCGGCGTTTGAATCGGCGCGCGCTGGCATGGAGAGCCTCGCGCGGGGCGCCGAAGTCGCGCCCGAGCAGCTTTCCGATCTGGAAGCCATAATCATCCCGGAGTTGCGGCCGGTCTATGACATCAAGGATGGCACCTTTACGACGCTGACTTTCGACGGCGCTCCGACACCTGGCCATTCGCTGTGGACGAAGCTTACCAGCGAGGCCGCATTGAAGCAGCGCATCGAAGCCGCCCTGCCGGCGATCGGGCGTATCGAACTGTTGTGGAACACCAATATCCCTTACGGCGGCACGGGCTTCGTCGTCGGCCGCAACCTGTTGATGACCAATCGTCATGTGGCGCAGATATTTGCGGACGGCCTTGGCGACTGCAATCTGCAATTCATCAACGGCCGCGCCGCCGGCATCGACTTCAAGCGCGATTCGGCGGCGGGAAACGTCTTCAAGATCCGCAATGTCCGGATGATCCATCCCTATTGGGACATGGCGATCCTCGAAGTCGAAGGCCTGCCCGACAACATCACGCCGCTGTCGCTCGCGGTCGCCGACGCGCGCGATATGCTGCGCCAGGAAGTCGTCGCCATCGGCTATCCCGCGTTCGACAATCGCAACGCGGTCGATGTCCAGAACGAGCTCATGCGCAATCGTTTCCAGGTCAAGCGCCTGCAACCGGGCATGCTGCAGGGCGGCTTCGATACGGAGAGTTTCGGCAAGATCGTCAGCGCGGCGACACATGATTGCTCGACCACTGGCGGCAACTCCGGTACCGCCATGATCAACCTCGCCACCGGCGAGGTCGTGGCGCTGCATTTCGCCGGCCGCTATCTCGAGCGTAACTACGCCGTGCCGACCGGCGCGCTGGCCAAGGACCAGCGTGTCGTCGACCTCGGCCTCAATTTCGCCGGCGCCGCCAGCGGCGGCCCAAACGATTGGGGCGCATGGTGGAACAAGGCGGACAGCGGGTCGCCGGCCGAGGGCGTAAACCTGGTTGAAGTCGGCGGCGTCCAGCAGATCCCGGGCGTCGCCACCCAGACGCCTCCATCCGGAGGCGTCGTCGTTTCGCCGGGCGGCAGCGTCACCTTCGAAGTGCCGTTGCGCATCACCGTCTCGCTCGGCGCAACGCCTGCCCATGAAGCGGTCACGGAATCGGTCGAGCTCGAAGCGGCCAAGTCGACCCCTCCAGGCGGCGCATTCGTTCCCAAAACGGTCGCGGACTATGCCGGCTATAAGGGCTACGACGAGAAATTTCTCTCTGGCGGCACTAAACTCGCGCCGGTCGTTGTGCCGATGCCTGAGGCCACCGACCTCTCCGTGCTGGCGCCGCTCAAGGCCGGCGGCACGCAACTCGACTACCAGAATTTTTCGCTCAAGATGCACGCCAAGCGGCGGCTGGCGCTGTTCACCGCCTCCAACGTCACCGAGGAGAGCAATCTGCGTGAGCCGGAAAAGGGCCGCAACTATTCGCGCGGCGGCCTGTTCAGCGAGCGCTGGTTCCCGGATCTGCGGCTCGACGACAAGTACCAGATCCCCGACGTCTTCTACACCCAGGATCAGGGCGCCTTCGACAAGGGCCATATCGTCAGGCGCGATGACGTGGCCTGGGGCAGCACGTTCGAGCTTCTGCTCAGGGGCAATGTCTGCTCCTTCCATGTCACCAACTGCTCGCCCCAGGTCGAAGGCTACAACCGCTCCGACAGCGGCGAGAAGAACTGGGGCGATCTTGAGAATCACGTCCTGTCGGAGGCGGCCAGCGAGCGGCTTTGCGTCTTCGCCGGCCCGGTCCTCGCCGAAGACGACCGGACCTTTGCCGGCAAGGGTCCCAAAGGCACCAGTCTCCGCGCGCCGGTGCCGCGCCGCTTCTGGAAGGTGGTGGTCGCCCGCGTCAGTGACGGCATCGCCAGCTACGGCTTCGTGCTCGAACAGGATCTGTCAGACACCGAGCTCGAGTTTGCCGTCTCCGACGAGTTCGTCGGCGCCATGTACCCGCTGACCGAAATCTCCGAAATGACCGGCGTCACCTTCGATCAGTCGCTGATCGACGCCGACCAGTACGAAACGGTGCGCGGCACCGAAATTGCAATGCGGGCGGGATCACGGAGACGAAAGAAGAAGGCTTAGGCTCGCGCGGCGCTGCGATGCCTTGCAGGGAACACCATGACCGAATGGACGCAATCCAAGCCGACCTCCCTGCTGCCGGCCACGCGCCCCCGAGCGGTACCAATTAGCGCCAACACAGCGGAGATCTGGATCAGCACATAGCTGACGGCGAGCCGGGCACCGGAAAGAAGTCGTTCGTCAAAAAGCCGTGATGCAGCGCTTCAAGATAGCGGCAATAATACGGGCTGGTTTTCATTCGGGGTTTTTACATGCGCACACGTCACGCCATCATGCTTGCACTTTCCGTGCTTTCCATTCCTGCCGTCTCCATCCCGGCGCAGAAGGCGCAGGCGCTGGAGCCTGAAAAATACACTGTCTACTGCGCCAACGACCACATCGAGGTCTCATTCTGGGATCTTGAGCAGATGAAGGTGCGGAACGGCTCCGATGTCTGCCAGTTCCAGAGCTACACGAGCTACTCAAGCGCCTTGAACTTCGCGCAGAAGAATTTTGGTGGGGAAGGGGCGAGTTGCAGCTGCTAGGAGTGCTGGCTTGGAGTGCGCTGTTCAGGGAAAGAAAATGGTGGGCGATGCAGGGATTGAACCTGCGACCCCACCCGTGTGAAGGGTGTGCTCTCCCGCTGAGCTAATCGCCCGCTCGTTGCCCGAAGGCCAAGCGAGCCGCGATATAAGGGAGGCATGCCGTTGAAGTCAAGGCGATGCGCCCGCCTTCTATGCCTGAAATAGCCGAGGACAGGCGCTGCCGCGGAATCCCCGTTTCGCTCAGCCGGCCGCCGCTGCGATCAGCCGTTCCGCCAGGTCGAGCGTCAGCGCGTCGAAATGCGAAATCACCGCCGATGGTTCGAATTCCCTGACATGGCGGTCGGTGTAGCCGAAATCGACGGCGACCACCGGAATGCCGGCGGCCTTGGCCGTGTCGATGTCGGTCTGCGAATCGCCGACCATCAGCGCATGATGCGGATCGCCGCCGGCGAGCCGGATGGTCTCGGTCAGATGGCGCGGGTCGGGCTTGCGGAAGGCGAACGTGTCCTGGCCGGCGATCGCGGCGAAATGCTTTGTCAGGCCGAGCGCCCCGATCAGCGCTTTCGAATTCGCCTCATATTTGTTGGTGCAGATGGCAAGCAGGTAGCCGGCCTTCTCGAAGCGGGCGATCGCCTCGACCACGCCGGGGTAGGGGCGCGACTTGCCGGGGATGTTGAGCGTGTAGTGGTCGAGGAACAGCTTGAGCAGCCGGTCGTGCTCCTCCACCGCCAGTGACTTCTGCTGCGCGGTATGCGCGCGCTCGATCATCACCCGTCCGCCCTGGCCGACAAAACGCCGGAAGCCGGCCTCATCGACAGCGGCAAGCTCGCTGGCGGCAAGGCTGTGATTGAGGCTGTCGAGCAGATCCGACGCCGTGTCGATCAGCGTCCCGTCGAGGTCGAACACGATGATCGGTTGGGTCATGGCCTATCCTGTGGCTGATGCATTGCAGGCAGGCGATAGCGGCTGCGCTTCTTTCAGGCAAGCCGGTGGGAGCCAAAGTCTTTGACCCTGCGGGCAAAAGTGCTAGGAGCGCGCATCCAGAAAAATCAGAACCAAGCCAAACCCCCGGGGCGAGCATGAATCCGAGGCAGTTGAAAGTCGAGGCCGCGCGGGCTGCCCTTGCCCATGTCAGCGACGGCATGCGCATCGGCATCGGCACCGGGACGACGGCCGACGAATTCGTGCGGCTGCTGGCCGAAAAGATCGCCACCGGCTTGTCCATCATCGGCGTGCCGACGTCGGAGCGCACCGCAGCCCTTTGCCGCGAACTTGGCGTGCCGCTGTCGACGCTTGAGGAAACGCCCGAGCTCGACCTCACCGTCGACGGCGCCGACGAGATCGACGCGGCGCTGACGCTGATCAAGGGTGGCGGCGGCGCGCTGCTGCGCGAGAAGATCGTCGCGGCGGCATCTCAGCGCATGATCGTCATTGCCGATCGCTCGAAGATGGTCGACACCCTTGGCCGGTTTCCCTTGCCGATCGAAGTCAACCGGTTCGGCCTGCGCGCGACCGAAATCGCGGTCGCGGCAGCGGCCAAAAGTCTCGGCCTTTCCGGCCCGGTTACATTGAGGATGACGGGGGGCCAGCCTTTTGTTACAGACGGCGGCCATTTTATCCTCGATGCATCTTTTGGCCGCATTCCGGATACAAGAGCGCTTTCGAATGCTCTCCATGCCATTCCTGGTGTGGTCGAGCATGGTCTTTTCATCGGGCTGGCGTCAGCGGCCATCATCGCCGGCGGCGACGGCATCCAAACCGTCCATGCCGCCCGAAAACCAGGGAGTTCTACCGATCATGATGTTGCATAACCGGGTTCGCAATCTTTGCGCCGTTCTGGCGGCTTCGGCCGTTTTCGCCTTCTCCTCCCCGGCGTTCTCGCAGGAGATCACGGAATCGCATCTGAAGGCGGCACGGGCGGCGGTCACGGCAATCCACGCGACCGACTCGTTCGACAACATCCTGCCGCAAGCGGCGGCCTCGCTCGAGCAGCAGCTTATCCAGAAGAACCCTGATATGCAGGAGCTGATCGGCAAGACCGTCAGCGAAAAGGCACTGGCGCTGGCCTCGCGCCGTGCCGATCTGGAGAAGGAAGCAGCGCTCGCCTATGCCAAGGTGTTCTCCGAGAAGGATCTCACCGACATCGCCGCCTTCTACAATTCCGATGCCGGCAAGAAGCTGCTCGACAACGGCCCCAACGTGACGCGCGAACTGGTCAAGGCCGCCGACATCTGGCAGAACGGCCTGGCGCGCGATCTCGCCCAGCAGGTCGGCGAAACGCTGGCAGCCGCCGCGAAGGCCGCTGCTCCGGCCGCGCCTGCGCCGGATAACGCAACTGCCCCCGCCGATGGCGCTGCACCTGCCGACGGCGATGCGCCCGCAGACGGTGACCAGCCGGAAGCGCCGAAGAACTAAGACGTCTGATTTCGCCACCGGCATCCTTGCCGCTGGACCAGAAAGCCCGGTGGAAACCGGGCTTTTCTTTTGGCTTCATGCGGCCTACCTGTCTCAAACATTTCTTGAGGCAAGGAACAGCAGCATGGCCGGTTACGACTACGATCTCTTCGTCATCGGCGGCGGCTCCGGCGGGGTGAGGGCGGCGCGCGTGGCGGCAGCGCTCGGCAAGCGTGTCGGCATCGCCGAGGAATACCGCTATGGCGGCACCTGCGTCATCCGTGGCTGCGTGCCGAAAAAACTCTATGTCTATGCCTCGCAATTTCCCGAGCATTTTGCCGACGCCGCCGGCTATGGCTGGACGGTGCCGGAGGCGAGCTTCGACTGGCCGACGCTGGTCGCCAACAAGGACCGCGAGATCGCCCGTCTGGAAGCGATCTACGAAAAGAACGTAAAAGGCGCCGGCGGCGAGACGTTCCACTCGCGCGCCATGCTGGTCGACCCGCATGTCGTGCATCTCCTGGGCGATGACCGCACCGTCACCGCCGACCAGATCCTGATCGCCACCGGCGGCCGGCCGGCGCCGCACCCGGCGCTGCCCGGTCACGAGCATTGCATCTTTTCCAATGAGGTTTTCGACCTCAAGCAACTGCCGAAGGCGATCATGATCGAGGGCGGCGGCTACATCGCCGTCGAATTCGCCAATATCTTCCATGGCTTGGGCGTCGACACCACGCTGGTCTATCGCGGCAAGGAGATACTGTCGCGCTTCGACATGGACCTGCGGCGCATGCTGCACGAAACCATGGAAAAGAAGGGGATCAAGATCCTCTGCCACGCCGTGTCGGAATGGGTCCGCAAGCGGCCGGACGGCAGGCTGGATGCGTTGGTCACCGGCGGCAAGGTGCTGACAGTCGACCAGGTCATGCTCGCCATCGGCCGCCTCCCCAACACTGAGAATATGGGCCTGGAAGGCGTCGGCATCGAACTCGGCAAAACCGGCGCCATCGTTGTCGACGAATATTCCCGCACCAACATCGACAACATCTGGGCGATCGGCGACGTCACCAACCGCGTGCAGTTGACGCCTGTGGCGATCCACGAAGCCATGTGCTTCATCGAGACCGCATTCAAGGGCAATCCGACCGCGCCCGACCACGACACCATTCCGACCGCCGTCTTCTCACAGCCGGAGATCGGCACCGTCGGGCTGTCCGAGGACGATGCCGTCAAGCGCTACTCCGATATCGAAATCTACCGCGCCACATTCCGGCCGATGCGGCACACGCTGTCGGGCCGCGACGAAAAGATGCTGACGAAGCTGGTGGTCGATGGCGCCACGCGAAAAGTGCTCGGCGCGCACATCCTCGGGCCGGACGCCGGCGAGATGGCGCAGTTGCTCGGCATTCCGCTGAAGGCCGGCGTCACCAAGGATGATTTCGACCGCACCATGGCCGTCCACCCGACGGCAGCGGAGGAACTGGTCACCATGTACAAGCCCACCTACCGCGTGAAGAACGGCGTGCGGGTCGATTGACGCCCGCGCGCTCGATCTTGAAGCCCCCATGGCAGCCGCTGTTGCCACCGCGATGGGAGGCCTGAAGCTTATTACAACAAAGTGCCGCGCAGGATGACCAGCGCCACCGAGAAATAGATCACCAGGCCGGTGACATCGACCAGCGTGGCGACGAACGGCGCCGAGGCGCTCGCCGGATCGAAGCCGATCCGTTTCAGCGCGAACGGCAGCATCGACCCCGACAGCGAGCCGAAGGTGACGACGCCGACGAGTGCTGCCCCCACGGTCGCCGCGATCAGCGGCCAATGCGGCCCATAATCGTAGAAGCCCATATATTGCCAGAGCGCGATGCGGCAGATGCCGACCACGCCAAGCATGGCGCCGAGCACGAAGCCGGTGGGCAATTCGCGTAACGCCACCCGCCACCAGTCGCGAAGGCCGATCTCGCGCAGCGCCAGCGCGCGAATCACGAGCGAGGTCGCCTGCGAACCGGAATTGCCGCCCGAGCTCATGATCAGCGGGATGAACAGAGTGAGCACGATCGCCTTCTCCAGTTCGCCTTCATAGCTTTGCATGGCGTTGGCGGTCAGCATCTCCGAGATGAACAGCGCGCACAGCCAGCCGCCGCGCTTCTTGATCATCGCGAGAAAGCTCATCTTCATGTAGGGCTCGTCGAGCGCCTCCATGCCGCCGAAACGATGCGCGTCCTCGGTCGTCTCCTCGATCATGGTGTCGATGATGTCGTCGATGGTGACGATGCCGAGGATCTTGCCGTGGTCGACGACGGGAACCGCGAGCAGGTCATATTTGGAGATCGTCTGCGCCAGTGTCTCGCGATCGGTCAGCGGCGTCACCGTCACCGGGGCGCGATCCGGCGCCACCGACAGGATCGGATCGTCCGGCTCGCCGGTGATCAGCCGGCGCAGGCCGGTCGAGCGCACCAGCACATGCGTGTCTGGATCGACGATGTAGATGGCGTAGACAGTCTCCCGCGTCCGCTCCACCTTGCGGATGTAGTCGAGCGTGCGCCCGACGGTCCAGTCCGACGGCACGCTGACGAATTCGGTCGTCATGATCGAGGCGGCGCTGCCTTCTGGATAGCCGAGAATGGAAAGCAGCGTTGCCCGCAGCGGCGGGACCAACCCGCCGAGCAGCTCGGAGCGCGCCGGTTCGTCCAGTTCGCGCAGGATATCGGCGGCGCGGTCGACCGACATGGCGGTCAGGAGCTTGCACGCCTTGGCGCGCGGCAGCGCCTCGGCCAGATCGGAGGCGCCGTCGAGTTCAGGCTGGTCGAAGATCTCGACCAGCCGCTCGAACGGCATTTCGCAAAGCAGTTCTATCGCGGTATCGCGAGATTCCCGGTTCAGGGCCTCGACGACATCGGCGACGTGATCATTGGCAAGGATACGCGCGATAGCGACGGCATCGTCGCCCGCTACGACGGGGGTAAATTCGTTCATGGCTCACTCCTTGCCGTCCGGCGGAACGTGAGCCGTTAGAGGTCACATCGAGGCGGACGGCGGTTGCGTTCGACTACTGTCGCCAGGCATGACGCGGTGACCTTTCTGCTCGCGGGTTCGAGTTGGAATTCAGCGAGCGGGCGCAACATAGGAGCGCATCTTGGCGAGTCAATCGCGGGGGTGGCGGAAAACAGCCGGGAGCCGGCCCAATCGCGAGACTGTGATGATTATTGAAGGGGGAGGGAGCGAGTGCCCCGCCGCCAGTGGCGGAACGCGCTTCGGCGTGGCTGCTATTTCTGCTTCAGCCGGCGTGAAAAACGCATCCATTTGTCCTCGACCGGCCGCGGCTGCGTAAGGATGGTGGTGAGCTCGCGCGGAAGGTTCGGAACAAGCGGCCTCTTGGTGGCGACGCCGTCGGCGATCGCGACCACGCTATGGTAGAATTCCTCGCCCGAGGCCGAACGTGGCGGCACCGCCTCATGCATGATGCTGATCACCGTGACATCGGGACAATTGTCCTTGATGGCCTGGTGGAAGGCGATCTTGCCATCCGGATCGAGCGCGCCGGTCGCTTCGTCGAGGAACAACAGTCCCGGTCGCTGCACCACGATGCGGGCCACAACCAGCTTCTGCTTCTGGCCGCCGGACAGCAGCTGGTCCCAGATCTTTCCCTCGCGGCTTTCATCGGCCATGTGTTCGATGAAATCGCCAAGGCCGGCCTTGTGCAGGGCTGCCGCGACCTGCGCATCGCCATAGTCGTCCTCGGAGCCGGGCAGGGACACCAGCTGCTTCAGCGACACCTGCTGCAGCTTGACCTCCTGGGCGGCATAGAAGCTCCTCACACCGTCAGGGAAGACGATGGTGCCGCGGCCATAAGGCCACAAGCCGTTGATCGCCTTGATCAGCGAAGTCTTGCCGCAGCCGGATTCGCCCTTGAGGAATGCCCACTCGCCGCGCCGAAAGCGCAGATTGGCTGCGCTCAGGAACGGCGTGGCGTCCTCGCCCTGATGCGCCAGTTCAAGCTTTTGGATTGTCAGGCCGAAGACCGGGTTCTGGCTGGCATAGTGGAAGTCGGAACGGCCGGTCTGGCTGTAGAATTCCTGCGGCTGTTGGACGTTTTCAATGGCGTGCGCCAATTCAATGACGCGCTGGCTGTTCGCCCGCAAGGTGGCGAGACTCGGCATGACATGGATGAACCAGGAACATTTGCTGATCAGCGCGTTGACCTGCTCGGAACCGGTTATGTAGCCCTTGAGGTCGACGCCGTTGTGGATGAACGGCACCAGACCAGGTCCGTAGGCGACAACTTTGGCCCCGACGAAATTATAGACCGATTCGAATCCCGCATAGAGGGTGTTGACGATGTTGAGCTTCGACCAGGTCGTATCGATATCGAGATAGAGCCGTCCATGTATCGTCTTTTGCACGTCTTCGCCTTGCGACGCCGACACATGGAAACTGCGGCGCAACAAAGTGATCAGCTCGCTGCGATAGGTGCCTTCGGCCTTCTGCATCCTGACGTTGAGCCACTCCAGCATTCCGCCGAGTTTGATCGCGATCCAGGTATTGACGGGCACGTAGATGGCAACCGCCAGCAGAGCGAGGACGGCGCTGCCATAGCTGCCGAGGGCATCCAGGCCTTTTACCTCCACGGAATTCGCCAGCAAAGCGCCGCCGACAAAATAAAGTGAGGTGAAGACGCCGAACACACCTTGGGCAAGCCCGATGGCGCCGCCCGCCATGTCTTTGATGGATTCCTGCACGCGCTGATCAATGTTGTCGGGCGCTGGCGCATCTGGCGAGCCATTCTGGGCGTGGTAGTGCGTATGGTTGGTATCGAGCAGCGCCGCATTGAAACGCGCGTTCAGCCAGGCGCGCCATTTGCGATGCAATGTCGCCGATACAAATTTGCAGGCGCCTATGATTCCCATGTCCTTGAACACGACCAGCAGGACAAGCAGGCCGGCATTGGTAAGCACCGATTCAAGGGGCGTGATATTCGCGGCGTCGTGAAAAAAAGCGATTGAGGCTGCCAGTTCGCCCGCCAACACGGTAAACCAGACGTCCGCCTTGCTCGACAGGGCTATGATGAGTGCGAGGACGACGGTGAGAGCCCAGGCCTCTCTCCACCGGTCCGAGAACCAGTAGGCCCGCATCAGTCCCCAGAAGGTCCGCATCGACGATACTGGCGTCAGGGGCGGCGGCCCGGCGGGGGCGTCGCGGTTCCAAAGTGCCGATATTGAACGTCGCGGTCTGTCGACCCGAATCACAATCCCGCCCAAACCTTTTTAGTTTTGTTACGGATAGTAACACCAATTGATCATTTTCTATGAATTTTATCCCGCCGAATGTGAGGCAGCCCACCCCCCGTTGCTATGAGGCAACAGTTGGTGCTGCGAGACCGCCGTCTTTGGGCCGAATTTGTCCTTTGTTTCAATGTGTTGTGAGAACGCTTAGATGTGCGAAAATATTCCCGGGGGGAAGGCTCATACACGGCTTTGTGACCAAAAGGCCTGCCCGTCGGCCGGTTTTCCCACCGCGCGCTAACCGGATCGCCCGAAAAATTGCCGTCCGTGATCGCCCCAGGCCGCCCGAATCATTTCACCGGCCATCATGGTTGGGCACGCAAGATCGTCGCTCCTGTAAAGCGACTGTTCATGAGGTGGCACGCGCTTTTTAGCTGCAGCTCAACACCGTTTGACAATCAAGCGCACTGGAATGAACCTTGCCGGGCACTGTCGGCACCAATGCATGTCCGGTCCCCAACAAGGAAGCTCCCCAATGCTTGCAAGCGCAGCCGTTCCCGCAATCGTGACGCTCTTTGCCTGGCTGCCTCTTGCGCATGCCGGCAGCCAGACCATTCCGGCAAGCGCCGAAGGGCAAATCGAGTTCAATGCGCCGTCCGGCAACATCGGCTGCATCTACACGCCGAAGGGCGGCACCAGCACCTACGAGCCACAGGATGGCGGTCCGGAACTGAGCTGTTCGCGCGTCGAGCCCAGCTACGTCACCGTGATCCTTGGGCCGAACGGCCCGGCGACATTGATCAAGAATCCGGGCGAGCAGGGCTGCTGCAGCGATGTGGCGAAGCTGGCTTACGGAAGCAGCTGGAGCAAAGGGCCGTTTACCTGCCAGTCGTCAACCAAGGGACTGACCTGCACGGGCAGCAACGGCCACGGATTCTTCCTCAGCAAAGCCAAGGTGACGGTGAAATAACCCGAGCATGATCCCGAAAAGTGGTTGCCGGTTTTCTCGGACAAACGGGAAACCGTTTTGTCCAGAGATCATGCTCAAACAAGGAGATAGAGCCCATCCCGATTTCCATCGGGATGGAACAGGCTCTAGCCGGCCTTTTCCAGTTCGCCCTTGGCCTTTGCGGCCGCGACTTGGCGGATGGCATCAGTCAGCGTGTCGGCGTCCTGCGCGCCCATGACGGCGTATTTGCCTTCGAGCAGGAAACACGGCACGCCGTTGATCCCCATCCGCGATGCCGTGGCGATTTCTGTGCGCACCTCCTCGACGTCGGCATCGGTCGGCAACAGCGTTTCGACCACGGCAGCGTCCATGCCGGCCTCGCGGGCGGCATCGATCAGCACGGCGTGGTCGCCAATATTGCCGCCTTTCTCGAAATACAGTTGGAACAGCCGGCGCACGAGCCGGTTCTGCACGGCTTCACCGGCGGCACCGGCCCAGCGGATGACACGATGCGCGTCCAGCGTGTTGGCGGCGACCTTGATGGCGTCGAAAGCGAAATCGATGCCTTCGGCTTCGCCGAGCGGCTCTATGCGGGCATGCATCTGGCGGATGCGCTCGTCGCTGCCGAATTTGGCCAGCATGTATTCGCGCCGGTCCTTGCCCTCGGGCGGGATGGTCGGGTCGAGCTGGAACGGCCGCCAGCGCACATGAACCTCAACGTCGCCGGCAGCGGCAATCGCTTTATCCAGCCGCTTCTGGCCGACGAAGCACCAGGGGCAGACGACGTCGGAAACCACGTCGACGGAAATGGAATTGTCATCGCTCATCTTGATCTCCTGCAGCCGAACGTTTCAGCGAGACCGATCTCGGCCACGCTCAGTTCGGCTTGCGCCACCAGGTCGGCCATTGATAACCGAATATGGGCGTCTTTTTGGGATGGTCCAGGTAATTCCAGTAAGCGAGCCATTGCTGCGCGTTGTACTGCATCGGCACCATGTAATTGCCGGAGATCAGCAATCGGTCGAGCACGCGCACGGCGGCGACATAGTCTTCCTTGGTCCGTGCTCTCAGCATCGCGTCGATCGCCGCGTCGACCGCCGGATCGGCGACGCCGGCCAGATTGAATGAACCTTCTCTTTTGGCCTCTGAAGAACCCCAGCGAAGGTTCTGCTCCATACCGGGAGACAGCGAGTTGCTGAACCCGCTCGACCCGACAAGAACCTCAAAGTCGAAACGCTGCTTGCGCGACTGGATCTGGTCGGCCTCGAGGCTGCGGATGGTCACCGCGATGCCGATCTTTTCCAGCGAGCGCTGATAGATGGCGGCAAAGCGTTCATCGTCCTGCGACGCCGTCAGGATCTCGAAACCGAACGGGTTTCCCTTGGGATCCAGCAGGACGCCATCCCTAACGGCGTAGCCCTGGCTCTTCAGCAGGTCGAACGCCAGCTTCAGCACCTTGCGGTCCTGGCCGGTGCCGTCATTCACCGGAGGGCGCCAGCTGCCGTCCATGACATCGGCCGGCACGCGGCCGGGGTAGGGCGCCAGCAGCGCCTTTTCCCTGTCGCTGGCGGGATGGCCGAGCGCGGAAAGTTCGGAATTCTGCCAGTAGCTCATCGTGCGCGTGTACTTGCCGCCGAACAGGTTCTTGTTGGCCCATTCGAAGTCGTAGAGCATGCCGAGCGCGCGCCGCACCTCCGGATTGGAAAACTTCTCCAGTCGCGTGTTGAACAGGAACCCGGTCACCACGGGCGGTATGCCGGTGTCGAAGGTCTCGGCGATCACCTCGCCGCGATGAAAGGCGGGAAAATCGATGTCGCGCTCGCGCTTGACCGGATCGCCCTCATCGTAAATGGCGCAGATGCCTTTCTTGAACGCTTCCGTCTTGGCATTGGCGTTGAGGAAGTACTCGATGGTGATCTGGTCGTAATTGTCGAAGCCGCGCTTGGAAGGGATGTCCTTGCCCCAGTAATTCGGATTGCGCTTGAAGACGATGCGCTGTCCCGGCTGCACCTTGTCGATGGTGTAGGGACCGCTGCCGATCACCGGCTTCAGCGTCGTCTTGTCGAAGGTATCCTTGTTGAAGGCGTGCTTTGGGATGATCGGCGTCAGTGCGATGATCAAGGGGGTCTCGCGATTGGCCTTGTCGTTGAAGGTGAAGCGCACGCTGTGATCGCCGGTCTTTTCGAGCTTGGCGATCAGGCTCATGCGGTCCCTGTAGGGCGGGCGGCCCTTGTCGGTGAAGACATCGTAGGTGAACAGCACGTCATCCGGCGTCACCGGCTCGCCATCGGACCACTTTGCATTTGGGTTGAGATGGAACTCGATCGACTTGCGCTCGGGATCCATATCGGCTGTGTCTGCGAGCAGGCCATAGAGGCTGAAGGCCTCGTCGTAGTTGCGCATCATCAACGGCTCGAAGACGAGATTGCCGAAAATGAGGTCCTGCATGCCGCGCGCCGTGGTGCGCAGGCTCTTCAGGATGAACGGGTTCAGATTGTCGAAGCTGCCGACGACGCAGTAAGTGATGTTGCCGCCCTTGGGCGCATCGGGATTGACGTAGTCGAAATGCTGGTAGTCGGCTGGCAGCGCCGGCTCGCCCTGCATGGCGATGGCATGTTTCGGTTCCGACATCGCCACGCCGGGTGCAAAGGCGAAGAACGAAATTGCGGCGATCAGCCAAACAAGAATGCGGCCCATGACCGTCTCCTTACTGGGCGGCTTGATGATTCGGAGTGCACCCTAACATGGCGCCGCGGCGCTCCGGCCAGATACATCAACCCAAATCGCACGACCCAAATTGCGAGGCCAAGAATTGCAGGCGGCGGGCTGGATTCGGCTGCTCATGCAGTGTAACACGCGCTCCGAAGTCATTCTGTTGCCTCAATTCGGCAACAGGTAGCAGGACCACACGGCGCGAAGAAGCCGGTCCCGGGATCATTTGAGAGGAAATGCACGACATGACGAGCCTGAACAGCAACGCATACCGCCTTTCGGTCCTGGCCGCGGGCGTGGTCGGCTTTCTGGGCGCCGGACTTCCCACCGCTTCGGCACAGCAACAGATTCCGCAGGGTTGGTTCAAGGCCTGCACCAAGCAGGAAGATGTCGACATCTGCAATGTCCAGAACATCATTACTGCCGGCAACGGCCAGTTCGTCACCGGGGTCAGCCTGATCGAGTTGAAGGGCAAGGTAAACCGCAAGGTCTTCCAGGTCACGGTTCCCCCAGGTCGCCTGGTGCCCCCCGGCATCGCCCTGCAGATAGACGCCGGCAAGGCGACGAAGCTGGATTATGTCATTTGCTTCGCCGACCGTTGCGTTGCCGAAGTGCCGCTGACCGACGCGCTCGTCGCGTCCTTCAAGAAGGGACAGGCGATCACGCTGACCTCGATCAACTTCCAGAGTCAGCCAAATCCAATCAAGGTTGCCTTGACCGGCTTCAGCGGCGCCTTTGACGGCGCGCCGCTGCAGCAGTCGGACATCGAGGATCGGCAGAAAAAACTTCAGGATTTCGTCGTCAAGAACAACCAGGACTTCGCCAAGAAGCTCAAGGACGAGCAGGCCAAGGCCAAAGCCGCCAACTAATCGCCGGGACAGATACCGGAGCGACAAAAAGCGGGGTCATGCCCCGCTTTTTTGTTGTCGTCACGTCGATGCAAGGTGATGTCAGTGTCTCGACTGGCGTTTTGGCTCATAGCGTCCGTCGGGCCGCTTGTCGAACATCTCGCCGATCTGTGGATGCCGGACCGGTTCGCCCGATTGATCCTCGAGCAGGTTCTGCTCGGAGACATAGGCGATGTATTCGGTTTCCGAATTCTCGGCGAGCAGATGGTAGAACGGCTGGTCCTTGCGCGGCCGCACGTCGGCCGGGATGGCTTCGTACCATTCGTCGGTGTTGGCGAATTGCGGATCGACATCGAAAATGATGCCGCGGAACGGAAACAGCCGATGACGAACCACCTGTCCGATCGAAAATTTGGCCGTTTTCATCATACTCACCACTAAGCCTCTAGAGCGCCCGGCGTCCCCTCGAATGTGCGAAGAGCGCTCTAAGACTTTGAATTTACACACACCGTGGCCAAAAATCGAGCCCGACTTAGGTCTGGGATCAGGCTTTATTTGGCGCAGATAGCGTGTCAGTTCAATGCCGAAGCGCTTGACGCCCGATGAAGCTACGGGCTAGCCCGGTCCCGGGGTTTCGGGCCAGGGCAAAAATGTCTGACATTGTCGGTCTTGTTCTTCCGTTCTTCGGGCTGATTTTCATCGGCTTTCTGGTCGCGCGCATGACCAGGCAGCCGCTGGAAGCGCTTGGCTGGATGAACACCTTCATCGTCTATGTCGCACTTCCTGCCCTGTTCTTCCAATTGCTGGCCCGCACGCCGTTCGAACAGTTGACCGAATGGCGCTTCATCTTCGGCTCGGTATTTTCCACCTACACGATCTTCTCGATCATGTTCGTATGGTCGGTGACGGCGTCGCGCGGCGAGATCGCCCAGTCGACGATCAAGGCGCTGGCCGCAGCCTACGGCAATATCGGCTATATGGGGCCGGGGCTGGCGCTGCTCGCCTTCGGCGAACAAGCGGCGGTTCCCGTCGCGCTGATCTTCTGCTTCGAAAATATCATGCATTTCGCCATCGCGCCGATGATGATGGCGCTGTCGGGCGACGACAAGACATCGCCGTGGCGGCTCATCCTCGGCGTCGTCAGGAAAATCGTCCTGCACCCGTTCATCATCGCGACCGCGCTTGGCGTCGGCGCCGCCTATCTCGGCTTTCACCCACCGCAGCCGGTCGATCGCCTGCTTGAATATCTTTCGCGGGCAGCCGCCCCTTGCGCCCTGTTTGCCATGGGCGTGACGCTTGCGCTCCGGCCGCTCAACCGCGTGCCGCATGAGCTGGTGTCGATCGCGGCGCTGAAGCTGATCCTGCATCCATTGCTCTGCTACGTCGTGCTGAGCTGGATCGGGAACTTTTCCGAAATCTGGGTTTTTTCAGCCGTGCTTTTGGCGGCATTACCGACCGCAACCAACGTCTTCGTCATCGCCCAGCAATATGGCGTCTGGGTGCAACGCGCCTCGGCCAGCGTGCTGATTACTACCTGCCTCTCGGTGCTGACGGTGACCGGGCTACTCTACATGATCCGCCACGGCATCTTACCGCCGGACCTGTTTCCGTGAACCGCCGGTAAGCGCCGCAAAGCCGCTGCCCGGCCTTAAGCCTTCGCGCATGAAAAAGGCGCGCAGCGGCGCGAAACTGCCGAGCACATTGAGGCCGGCGCTGCGTGCCATCTGCGCCGGCAGCATGTCCGAAAGCAGCGACATGTTGAGCAGATTGACCGCGCCGGAACGCGCCAGAATGTCAGGACGGCGCCTGGAATCATAGGCGGCCAGGGCCTTCGCGGCGCCGGGGTCGCTGCGATTTTTACCGGCGATTCCAATCAGATCCTCGACGTCCCTGATGCCGAGGTTGAGACCTTGGGCCCCGATCGGCGGGAACACATGTGCAGCCTCGCCGACCAGCGCCACACGGTTTTGCGCGAAGCGCCCCGGTGATGCCGCTGAAAGCGGGTAAATTTGTCGGCCGGGCTCGACCGACACCCGGCCCAGCATCGACTGCATCTGCTGCTCGACACGCTCGGAAAGCGTCGCGTCATCGAGTGCGGCGAGGTCCTTGGCCGTCTCCGGTTTCACCACCCAGACGAGGCTGGAGCGGTTGCCGGGCAGCGGCACCTGGGTGAACGGCCCGGTCTCTGTGTGGAACTCGGTCGAGGTGAAGCCGTGTTCGCTGCGATGGCCGAAATTCAGCACCAGCGCCGCTTGGCGGTAGGATCGCACCGAGGCCACTATGCCTGCCGCCTCGCGCGCCGGCGACAGGCGCCCATCGGCAGCGACCGCAAGCGCGGCCGAGACTTCGCGACCATCAGTCAAGACGGCATGCGCCTGATCGGCGTCCAGACGCCAACTCTCGACCATCGACGTCAGCCATTCGATGCCGGGATGCGCCGCGACGGACTTGGCCAGCGTCGGGTTCAGCGCACTGTTGGGCAGGTTGAGCCCGAACTGCTCCTCGCCGATCTCTATGGCGCGAAAAGTCACCACCGGGCTGCGGATCAGCCGGCTGGTCGCATCAACAATGCGCATGACCTTCAGCGGCGCGGCCTTCGGCGCAAGTTCGGCCAGCACGCCCAGCCGATCGAGAACCTTGAGAGCAGGGTTCATCAGCGCCGTGGTCCGGCCATCGGGCCCGCCTGCTTCGGGTCCGACCAGGGTTACCGGAAAGCCCGCCTCGGCGAAACCGAGCGCCGCGATCAGTCCGGCAGGGCCGCTGCCGGCTACCAGTATCCGTGCTGTCTCGAGATGATCCAAATTGGACTTCCAGTTTGCGATGCAGGTGTCTACCCATGGATATAGGTCAGACCATGCGGCTTGATCAACGCGGCGATTAGGCTCATTCGGTTGTCATGACCGGCCAGCAGGACGATTTCAGCCATCTCGACCGCGCCGGCCGCGCCACGGCAAGCCTGGCCCGCAGCCCCCGCCTGACGGTCAACATCGCCATCGCCGGCGGCATTCTGCTCGCCTGGTTCATTCTCGGCGCCATGGCGATCCGCGACGCCGAAGGCCGGCTCCCCGGCGTACCAGGCGATGTGGTCCTGCGATATCTGCCGCAACTGCCGCTGCCGGATGTCCTCGACCGCTTCTTCGGCATGTGCCTGACGCCGCCCGCACCACTTGATGCCGGCGGCGCACAGCTTCTGGCGTTGATCGTGATGTGGTTTTCGATGGCTGTGGCGACGATGCTGCCGTCGGCGGCGCCGATGATCCGTACCTATTGTGAAATCGCCGACACCGCCCGCATCAAGGGCGAACCGGTGGTCCACCCGCTGGTCCTGGCTGCCGGCTACCTCTCGACATGGCTTGTCGCCTCTATCGGCTTCGCGGTGCTGACGTTGCTCGTCCACGCATTTGCGTCCTCCGCTCGATTGCTCGATCCGGTGAGCGGCCTTGCCGCGGCGGCCGCGCTGCTGGTTGCCGGCCTCTACCAGTTCAGCAGCCTCAAGCAGGCCTGCCTGACAAAATGCCGGAACCCGTTCTCGACACTGTTTTCCAACTGGAGCGCGGAGCCGAGTGGCATCTTCCGGCTAGGGCTGAAGCAGGGCCTGTGGTGCCTCGGCTGCTGCTGGGCGCTGATGCTGGTGATGTTTGCCGTCGGCGCGATGAACGTGTTCTGGATGGCGCTGATCGGCCTGTTCACCTTGATCGAAAAACAGACCACCGGCAGCCTTCCAACCCGAGTGGCCGGTGCGATACTGCTTGTCTGGGCAGTCGCCCTGCTAGTAGTCTCGGCATGACGGGGGATAATTCCATGGCAGAGCAAGGCTGGGCAATGAAAGGAGAGCTCGTACTCTCCTGCAATTGCACGGTTTTTTGTCCTTGCGTACTGTCGCTTGGCAGCCATCCGCCGACGGAGGGTTATTGCCAGACCTGGGCGGGCTTCCGCATCGACGCAGGCCATTTCGGCGAGGTCGACCTGTCCGGCCTCAATCTCGGTCTGGTCATGGAAATCCCCGGCTATATGAGCCGCGGCAACTGGACCGCAGGCCTGTTCATCGACAAGCAAGCCTCCGTCTATGCGGTGAAAGCGCTGACCAGGATCTTCACCGGGAAGGCCGGCGGAACCACCGCGCTGTTGTCGATCCTTGTCGGCGAGTTCCTCGGCGTCGAGCAGGTGCCGATCACCTACGAGACGCGTGACAAGACCCGTATTTTCCAGATACCGAAGATCATCGACGGGGCGGTCACACCGATTCCCGGCAAGGATCGCGAGAAGGATACCGTGATCGGCAACTCGGAATACTGGATCGCGCCGGAGATCATCGTGGCCAGGTCCGACAAGAGCAAGATGCGGGCTTTCGGCCGCAACTGGAACTTTGCCGGCCGCTCGGCCGAAATCTGCAAACTGGATTGGCGGGGCCCGTGAGCAAGAACACAACCGCCAGGAATGCCGCCAAAAAGATCACCGACCGGATACCCAGGCCGAAGAAAAAGGTCACCTGGCCGCAGGCGCGGGCATTCTCGGTGCATCTGTTGACCGCGTCTGGCTCGTTCCTGGCTTTCCTGTCGCTGGTGGCGGCAAGCGAGCAACGCTGGACGGCGATGTTCTGGTGGCTGGGGTTGGCGCTGTTCGTCGACGGCATAGACGGGCCGATCGCGCGCAAGCTCGAGGTCAAGGAGATTTTGCCGACCTGGTCGGGCGAGCTCCTCGACAACATCATCGACTATGTCACTTACGTGCTGATCCCGGCCTTCGCACTCTACCAGCGCGGCTTCATGGGCGAAGGGCTGTCGTTCCTGTCGGCGGCCATCATCGTGGTGTCCAGCGCCATCTATTATGCCGACACCGGAATGAAGACGAAGGAGAACTTCTTCAAAGGCTTTCCGGTGGTCTGGAACATGGTCGTGTTCACGCTGTTCGTCATCGAGCCCGGACAGTGGGTGTCCTTCGGCGTCGTCGTGGCGGCCGGCATCCTGACCTTCGTGCCGATCAACTTCATCCATCCCGTGCGGGTGGTGCGGCTGCGGCCAATCAATCTTGGCATGACGCTGCTCTGGTGCGCTTTCGGTGCGCTGGCGCTGGCGCAGGCGGCCCTTGCCGCCTTCTACGACCAGATCGGCGTTTTGGGCGAACAGGTCGGCGTCTTTACCAAGGTCGGCATCACCATCACCGGACTTTACCTCGCCTGCATCGGCGGTATCATGCAGTTCTTCCCCAAACTCGGCGCCAAGCCGGACTAAGAAAGCCTGACCGCAGGAAAGCCCACAAATGTCCAAAGCAATCCGTATCCACGCCCATGGCGGTCCGGAAGTCCTGACCTATGAAGACGCCGATCCGGGACAACCCGGCGCCGGGCAGATCCTGGTCAGGCACACCGCGATCGGCCTCAATTTCATCGATGTCTATCACCGCATCGGCCTCTATCCGCCGCCCGGCGGCTTCCCGCTGATCCCGGGCGGCGAGGCGGCAGGTGTGGTTCTCGAGGTCGGTGCAGGCATCGACTGGCTGAAGCCGGGCGACCGCATCGCCTATGCCGTCAATGTCGGTGCCTATGCCGAACAGCGCGTCGTCGCCGCCGACCGCGTCGTCAAGGTGCCGGACGGCATCAGCGACGAACAGGCCGCCGGCATGATGCTAAAAGGCATGACGGCGGAGTATCTGTTGCGCCGGACCTTCAAGGTGAAGGCAGGCGACACCATCCTGTTTCATGCCGCCGCCGGTGGCGTCGGGCTGATCCTGGGACAATGGGCAAAGCATCTCGGCGCCACCGTGATCGGCACGGCAAGCTCAACCGACAAGATCGAGCTCGCCAAGGCGCATGGCTTCGGCCATGTCATCAACTACAAGGAGCAGGATTTCGTCGCTGGCGTCGCCGCCATCACCGGCGGCAAGAAATGCGACGTCGTCTACGATTCGGTCGGCAATGACACATTCCCGGCCTCGCTCGACTGTCTGAAGCCGCTCGGCATGTTCGTCTCTTTCGGTCAGTCCTCTGGACCGATCCCGCCATTTTCGATGTCGCTGCTGGCGCAGAAGGGCTCGCTGTTCGCTACCAGGCCGACTTTGTTCGTCTACAACGCCAAGCGTGAAGACCTCGAAGTCTCCGCCGCGGCATTGTTCGAAGTGGTGTTGAGCGGTGCGGTCGAGATCAAGATCAACCAGCGTTATGCGCTGAAGGACGCGGGGAAGGCGCAAGCCGATCTCGAAGGGCGCAAGACCACTGGCACGACCATACTGATCCCCTGATCTGCCTTGCTTTTCAGCGTTTTGCCGCGACGCCAGGCACTGTTTACCCGAAAAACCGGGCGATCGGTTTGTTGTGCGAAGCAGGCCAATCTTTACCCCTTGAGTTTCCGCTGAAATTCTTGAAGCTCTTTCAAGGCGGGTGCTGCTTTCGCACGAGAGCGGCCAGCGCATACCATGCTGGCGGGAACACAGAACATGTCCGGGAACCGGATGGGAGGCACTGTGAGTGCAGATCATGATGGAGCGAACCTGCTTGAGGTTCGTGGCCTGACCAAGATATTCGGCACGCTGACGGCGTGCGATCATATCGACCTCAACATCGCCAAGGGCGAGATCCACGCGCTGCTTGGCGAAAACGGCGCCGGCAAGTCGACGCTGGTCAAGATGCTGTTCGGCTCGCTGGAGCCCAATTCCGGCGAGATATTCTGGAACGGCGAAGCGGTGCGGATCACCAGTCCGGGCATGGCGAAGAAGCTCGGCATCGGCATGGTGTTTCAGCACTTTTCGCTGTTCGAGGCGCTGACCGCGGCCGAGAATATCGCTCTGTCTCTGGATGACGGCTCACCGATCAACTCGATCGCGGCCAAGGCGAGGGCGCTTTCCTTCAGCTATGGCCTGCCGCTCGATCCGGACTCGCTGGTCGGCGATCTCTCGGTCGGCGAACGCCAGCGCATCGAGATCATCCGCTGCCTATTGCAGACGCCGCAACTCATCATCCTCGACGAGCCGACCTCGGTGCTGACGCCGCAGGAAGCCGACAAGCTGTTCGAAACGCTTGAGCGCCTGCGCTCGGAGGGCAAATCCATCCTCTACATTTCGCACCGGCTGGAAGAGGTCAAACGCATTTGCGACCGCGCGACCGTGCTGCGTCACGGCAAGGTCGTCGGCCATTGCAATCCGCGCGAGGAAACGGCTTCGTCGCTGGCCCGCATGATGGTCGGCAACGAGGTGAAGGCCGTGGTGCGTGCGCCGGCCGAAGGCATCGAGACCGCGCAGCCGCTGCTCGAAATCCGCGCCCTCAGCCGCAAGCCGGCAACGCCGTTTTCGATTCCGCTGAAGAATATCAACCTCACTGTGCGCGCCGGCGAGGTGATCGGCATTGCCGGTGTCGCCGGCAACGGCCAGGGCGAGTTCTTCGAATCCGTCTCCGGCGAGGTGCTGCAGCAGGACGCCGCATCCGTGCGCATCCGCGGCAAGGATGCCGGCTCGCTCTCGATCACAGGCCGGCGGCTGATGGGCGCTGCCTTCGTGCCGGAAGAACGCCTCGGCCATGGCGCGGCGCCACGCATGAAGCTTTCGGAAAACCTGCTTCTGTCGCGGCACGCCACCGACGGCAAGGTTTTTGTCGGCGCCGGCGGCGCCGTCAAAAGCGGTGCGGTCTATGCCGCCGCCCAGCGCATCATCGTGGCGATGGATGTGCGCAAGAGCGCGCCCGATCCGGAAGCTGCGGCCCTTTCGGGCGGCAATTTGCAGAAATTCATCGTCGGTCGCGAACTCGACCGCAGCCCTGCCGTCATGGTCGTCAACCAGCCGACCTGGGGCGTCGACGCCGGTGCCGCCGCCCACATCCGCCAGGCGCTGATCGAACTGGCGCGCAGCGGCTCGGCAGTTCTGGTCATCAGCCAGGACCTCGATGAGCTGTTCGAGATTTCGGACGCGATCGCGGTCATGCACAATGGCGAATTGTCCAAACCGCTGCCGATCGCCGAGGCAACTTTCGAAAAGGTCGGTCTGTTGATGGGCGGCGCCGAGCCTGGCCACGCCGAACATGGTCTGGAGACGGCATGATGCGCCTCGAACTCGTCAAACGCCCGCAGCGCTCTATGCTCTTTTCGGCGCTGTCGCCCTTCATCGCCTTCGCCCTAACGATCATCGCCGGCGCGGTTCTGTTCGCGCTGCTCGGCGTCAACCCGCTGAGCGCATTTGAGATCTATTTCATCGAGCCGATCAGCCAGGTCTGGCAGCTGCATGAGCTGGCGATCAAGGCCGCGCCGTTGATCCTGATCGCGGTCGGCCTGTCGGTCTGTTACAAGGCCAACATCTGGAACATCGGCGCTGAGGGACAGTTCATCCTCGGCGGCATTTTCGGCTCGGCCATTCCGGTGCTGTTTCCCGGGTTCGAAGGCCCGCTGGTGCTGCCGCTGATGCTGTTGTTCGGCATGGTCGGCGGTGCCGCCTATGCAGCAATCCCGGCTCTCTTGAAGACGCGCTTCGGCACCAACGAAATCCTGACCAGCCTGATGCTGGTCTATGTCGCCCAGCTTTTCCTCGACTGGCTGGTGCGCGGCCCCTGGCGCGATCCACAGGGCCACGGTTTCCCGCAGACGATCCAGTTCAATGACTCGGCGGTCCTGCCGGAACTGATGCCGGATGCCGGCCGCGCCAATTGGGGTTTTGTCTTCGCGCTTGTTGCAGCCGTGCTGATCTGGGTGCTGATGAGCCGCCTGCTCAAGGGTTTTGAGGTCCGCGTGCTCGGCTCCAGCCCGAGGGCAGGGCGCTTCGCCGGTTTCGGCCTCAACCGCATGGTGTTCTTCGCCTTCCTGCTGTCAGGCGCGCTGGCTGGGCTTGCCGGCATTTCGGAAGTCTCCGGCGCCATCGGCCAGCTCCAGCCGGTGATCTCGCCCGGCTACGGCTTCACCGCCATTATTGTCGCGTTCCTCGGCCGGCTCAATCCGCTCGGCATTGTCGCCGCCGGCCTGGTGCTGGCGTTGACCTATCTCGGCGGCGAGGCGGTGCAGAGCGCGCTCGGCATTTCCGACAAAGTGGCACGCGTGTTCCAGGGCATGCTTTTGTTCTTCGTGCTCGGCTGCGACACGCTCATCCACTATCGCATCCGTCTGGTCGGCATGGCGCTGACGAAAAGCGCGGCGAAGCTTGAAGCCGCGCCGAAGTTGAAGGAAGCCCGCTGATGGACATCGCCGTCAACATCCTTTTGACCATCGCCACGGCGGCGACGCCGCTTTTAATAGCGGCCATCGGCGAACTGGTGGTCGAGCGCTCCGGCGTGCTCAACCTCGGCGTCGAAGGCATGATGATCATGGGCGCCGTCGGCGGCTTCGGAGCCGGCTATCTCACGGGATCGCCCTGGATGGGCCTGTTGGCGGCAATTGCCATGGGCGCGGTGTTCTCGCTGCTGTTTGCGGTGATGACGCTGTCGCTCGCCACCAATCAGGTGGCGACCGGCCTGTCGTTGACGCTGCTCGGCCTCGGCCTTTCCGGCATGATGGGGACCAGCTTCGTCGGCCAGCCCGGCGAGCGGCTGCCAAACCTCTACGTTCCGGTGCTCACCGACATTCCCGTGGTCGGCAGGCTGTTGTTCGGCCAGGACCCGATCTTCTACATCTCGATCGCGCTGACGGCGGCCGTCATGTGGTTCCTGTTCAAGACCCGCACCGGCCTCACTCTGCGCTCGATCGGCGACAGCCACACATCGGCGCATGCGCTCGGCATCAAGGTCATCCGCTACCGCTATCTCGCGGTCATCTTCGGCGGCGCCTGCGCCGGCCTTGCCGGCGGCCATCTGTCGCTGGTCTACACGCCGCAATGGGTGGAGAACATGAGCGCGGGCCGCGGCTGGATCGCGCTGGCGCTGGTCGTCTTCGCCTCCTGGCGGCCGTGGCGCGTGCTCGCCGGCGCCTACATCTTCGGCGCGGTGTGGATCGGCCAGCTTCATGCACAGGCATTTGGCATTCCGGTGCCTTCGCAGCTGCTTTCTTCTCTGCCCTATCTGGCAACCGTCGTGGTTCTCGTTCTAATCTCGCGCAACAAGCGTCTGACGATGATGAATACGCCGGCTTCCTTGGGGCAGCCATTCGTTCCGGATCGTTGACAACAAAAACAAACGGGAAGCTCCAAGGCTAAACTCAGAGAGGTAACACAATGAAAAAACTGCTTATTGCGTTGATGACCACGACCGCCGCCATGTCACTGGCGGCGTCCGCGCAGGCCGCCGACAAGTTGAAGGCATGCTGGGTCTACACCGGCCCGATCGGCGACTTCGGCTATTCCTACCAGCACGACCAGGGCCGCCTCGAGGTGGAAAAGGCGCTCGGCGACAAGGTCGAAACCGCCTATCTCGAGAACGTCTCGGAAGGTCCCGATGCCGACCGCGCTTTCGAGCGTCTGGCGCGCGAAGGCTGCAAGATCATCTTCGGCACCTCTTTCGGCTTCATGGACCCGGAAGTGAAGGTCGCCAAGAAGTTCCCCAAAGTGATGTTCGAGCACGCCACCGGCTACAAGACCGCTGACAATCTCGGCATCTACAATGCGCGCTTCTATGAAGGCCGCTATGTGCTCGGCCAGATCGCCGCCAAGGAATCGAAGGCAGGGGTCGCCGGCTATATCGTTTCCTTCCCGATCCCCGAAGTGGTGATGGGTATCAACTCCTTCATGCTCGGCGCGCAGTCGGTCAACCCGAACTTCAAGGCCAAGATCGTCTGGGTGAACTCCTGGTTCGATCCGGGCAAGGAAGCTGACGCGGCCAAGGCACTGTTCGATCAGGGCGCCGACATCATCGTTCAGCACACCGATTCCACCGCTGCCTTGCAGGTGGCGGAAGAGCGCAAGCTGCACGGCTTCGGCCAGTCCTCCGACATGATCAAGTTCGCGCCGAACGCGCAGCTGACCTCGCTGACGGACGAATGGGGGCCGTACTACATCAGCCGCGTTCAGGCAGCGCTCGACGGCACCTGGAAGCCGGACAATGTCTGGCTCGGCATCAAGGACGGCGCCGTCAAGCTGGCGCCCTTCACCAACATGCCGGACGATGTGAAGGCGATGGCCGAGGCAACCGCCAAGAAAATCGCAGATGGCTGGAACCCCTTCACCGGACCGGTCGCCAAGCAGGACGGCACGCCGTGGCTCAAGGACGGCGAAGTCGCCGACGACGGCACGCTGCTCGGCATGAACTTCTATGTGAAGGGCGTCGACGACAAGTTGCCGCAGTAAATATCGGAAACGCAAAGGAGAAGGGGCGCCGCGCGGCGCCCTTTTTCATTTCGCGGGCTGCACGCTTCGACTGCGAAACCGCGCCGAGGGCTGTGCCAAAAATCCGAGGGCGCCGGGAGGCGCCCTTTTTGGTAATTTTCTAAACCGCCGAGCCGTAAAGGTCGTAGGCGTCGGCGCGGTCGATCTTGACCGTGACGATGTCGCCTTGGCGCAGCGGGCGGCGCGACTGGATATGCACCGAACCGTCGATCTCGGGCGCGTCGTATTTTGTCCGGCCCTTGGCAGACGTGCCATGCGCCTCGTCGATCAGCACCGGCAGGCGCTTGCCGACCTTCTTGGCCAGCTGCGTCGCCGAGATCTTCTGCTGGCGCTGCATGAAGCGATGCCAGCGCGCTTCCTTGATCTCCTGCGGCACCTGTTCGAGGCCGAGATCGTTGGAGCGGGCGCCGCGGACCGGCTCGTATTTAAAGCAGCCGGCGCGATCGATCCTGGCCTCGTCCAGCCAGTCGAGCAGCATCTCGAAATCCTCGTCGGTCTCGCCGGGGAAACCGACGATGAAGGTCGAGCGTATCGCCAGATCCGGGCACACCTCGCGCCAGCCGCGAATGCGCTCCAGCGTCTTTTCGCCATGGGCTGGACGGCGCATGTTCTTCAGCACCTGCGGCGAGGCGTGCTGGAAGGGGATGTCCAGATAGGGAAGGATTTTTCCATCCGCCATTAGCGGGATGACATCGGCGACATGCGGGTAGGGGTAGACATAGTGCATGCGTACCCAGATGCCGAGCTTGCCCAGCTCCTCCGAAAGGTCGAGGAATTTCGCCCGCACTTCGCGGTCGCCGAACATCGACGTCTGGTACTTGATGTCGATGCCGTAGGCGCTGGTGTCCTGCGAGATGACCAGCAGTTCCTTGACGCCGGCCTTGGCCAGCTTCTCGGCCTCGCGCAGCACATCGGCCGCCGGGCGCGAGACGAGGTCGCCGCGCAGTGCCGGAATGATGCAGAAGGTGCAGCGGTTGTTGCAGCCTTCGGAAATCTTGAGATAGGCGTAGTGGCGCGGCGTCAGCTTGACGCCTTGCGGCGGCAGAAGGTCGATATAGGGATCGTGGCTGGGCGGCGCCGCCTCATGCACCGCGGCCATCACGCTCTCATAGGCCTGCGGGCCGGTGATGGCGAGGACGTTGGGGTGCTTCTCTCGTATGACGTCCGGCTCGGCGCCGAGGCAGCCGGTGACGATCACCCGGCCGTTTTCCGAAAGCGCCGAACCAATGGCGTTGAGCGATTCGTCGCGGGCCGAATCGAGAAAGCCGCAGGTGTTGACGACGACAAGGTCCGCGCCGTCATGCTTGCGCGCGATCTCATAGCCTTCGGCGCGCAGGCGCGTGATGATGCGCTCGGAATCCACAAGCGCCTTCGGGCATCCAAGGCTGACGAAACTGACGCGAGGCGCAGACATGAGAAACATTCCGGGTTTTTCGGGATCGGCGGCCAGTACCACACTTATTGCGGCATTGGTATGGGCAGCGGCTGCGGCGAACGCGACCACTGCCTCCGGCAGATACCCGTAGTATACAGAAGCTGTAGGACCGGCAGAGTCAGCTCACCACAGGACTGACATGCGGCCAGACCTCGACAACGCCGCGATAGACCATATCGATCGCGACGTAGAGAATGATCAGCAGGCCGACATAAGCGATCCAGCGGTGGCGGTGCAGCAGCTTGGCAATGAAGCTCGCGGCCAAGCCCATCAAGGCGATCGACAGCACCAGGCCTATGACAAGCACCGGAAAATGATCGCGCGCCGCACCGGCGACCGCCAGCACATTGTCCAGCGACATCGAAACATCGGCGACGACGATCTGCAGGGCCGCCTGGCCGAGCGTCTTGCGCGGCGCCTTGCCACCTACCGTTCTGTCGCTGTTGAGGTCGGAATCGGAGAGCGCCTCGGTCGCCTCGAACTCGTCGGCATGCGACGTCCGCAGCTCGCGCCACATCTTCCAGCACACCCACAACAAAAGGATGCCGCCGGCCAGCAGCAGGCCGACAATGGCAAGAAGCTTGACGGTGACGGCGGCAAACAGGATGCGCAGCACAGTCGCCGCCAACACGCCGATCAGGATGGCTTTCTTGCGCTGCTCGACCGGCAGGCCGGCGGCGGCAAGGCCGATGACGATGGCATTGTCGCCGGCAAGCACCAGATCGATGGCGATGACCTGGAGGAGGGCCGTCATGCTTGCAGCGCTGAAAATGTCCATCGACCGGAGCCCCTTGCTGTATCGGCGTGTTCGTCGTCGGATATGCCGACGCCCTAACGTGTATGGTTCCCGCGCGTCAAGAGACTGCCGGCGCAATTCCAGGAAAAGTGCGTAGCGGTTTTCCGCCCCGGAATCATGCAAAAACAAAGAGTTAGAGTGGGTCAGCTGCTCTGTAAAAAGCTGAACCGCTCTAACGGCCGACGCTGAAAGCCACGGGAATAGGGAAGGTCGTTCTGCCAGAGAGAATTCTGGTCGCAGCGAATTCAGTCGTAGAGATTGTACTTCGCCCAGTCGGCTTCCGGAATCTCGTCGCCGATGCGGTAACGGAACTGCAGGACCTCCATATGGTCAGGCGCCGTCTCGCATTTGAACTTCAGCCGGTACCACTGCCCCTTGCTGCGGAAGGCAGCGCCCGGGCTGCGGATGGCATCGGCCTTCATTTCCGGCGTCGCGAAGGCGTAGGCGACGACGCGGTCTGCCTTGTACTTGTGGTCGTCATGGCTGATGCGGTCGAGCACTTCGGCGTCGCATCTCTGCTCCAGCCGGGTCTCCGGGTCGAGTTTCAGCAGGCCGGCGCGCAGGGCGGCGTCCATCGCGTGGGCGGGCCAGGCCAGCGTCACCGAGGCCAGCGCCGCAAGGAATAGTTTTTTCATGGGCGGGAGAACGACCATAACTCGCGTGAAAAATCAACCGGAGTGCCATTTTGGGGCAGCCGGATATGCGCGGAAATCGCCGTTGGCCGGGCAGGGTGTTTTGACGCAGCCGCTTTGATACGTCGCCGGCGCCATTCTTATTTGTCCGGGCTGCCATGCACCGATTGCCTGTTTCGCCGTCTTTGCGCTTCTCGCGATCGCGGCACCCACCGCCACGGCCGCAAGGCGATATAGACAGCGAGGAAGGCTCTTTGTGCAAGGCCGGCCTCGCTGTGCCAGACCTCCCTTATCCCCGCCGCCCGCAAGGCCCTTCGTTGGGTGCTGTTGCGGTCCCAGCGCCGGCTGATGCTGCCCGCCCGGTAGTATTTGTGGCAGAGCACTTGCGGCACGCGGACAAAGCCGCCGAGCAGCGACAGATGCAGAAGCCAGGTCCAGTCGGCGCTGAATTCGCCTTGGCTGTTGGGCTTGATCCCGCCGCTACGGTGGAACGCCCAGGCCCTGAATACCCCACGGTTGGGAACCCACCATCCATGCGGCTGGCGCGCCATCACCCGGCCACGCGCAAAACCGTCCTGCAAGCCCTCCAGCAGGTCGAACTTCCACGTGGCACTTTCGCCGCTGACTTCGATCACTTCGACGTCGCTGAACGACAGTACGGCCTCGGGATTGGCATCGAGCGCCCGCACCAGCGCCTCGATATAGGTTGGATCGATGACGTCGTCATGGAAGGCAAAGAACATCAATTCGCCGCTGGCATTGGCCATCAGATCGTTGGAGTTCTTCAGCCATCCCAGGTTTTTGTCCCGGCGCAGGATACGGACATCGTCGCGGCCGCTGGCGAAGGCTGAAACGATCTCGAATGTCGCGTCGGTCGAATTGTCCTCGCCGACCAGGATCTCGACATTGTCCCAGGTCTGCGCGGCGAGGCTGTCCAGCATACGCGAAATGAATGCCGCCGAATTGTAGCACGGCACCAGCGCCGTGACCTTCGGCCGCCAGCCGGATCGAAGCTGGACTTGTTTCTGCGCTACCTGCTTCGCGCCGCCCTGTTCTGTCTCACCCATTCACTCGATCCCGCAGATTTGCCGCGCCAGCCTGTCGGCAAGCCACGGCGCCGTCGAATATTTACCTGTGTCGACCGAGATGTAGTTGCCCAGGCGGTTGACCCCGAATTGGTCGCGGCGATGGATTGTGGCTTTCGGGTCGCTGAGCGAACCACGCCCTTGCGCAAACACGAAGCCGCCGCGTACCTCAAGCTCCTCGGCATCGTCGAACATGCTGGAAACACTGGGCACCAACCGGGCGAGCGTGGCGCGAACGTCGCCGATGAACCGCTGTCGTGCGTCGGCATCGAGCGCTTGTGGCGTTTCGATCGAGAATTCGCCACTCTCCGCAAGCAACCCGCTCGGGTACCAGGAGAGATAGAAGTTGCGCCCGTCATAGTTTTTTATGTCGCCGAACGGGCCAAGGGCGACGACCGCGCACGGCACATCGACAGGCTGGCTGGTGCGGCCGAACAGGCAAAGCCTGTAGCGGTGCGACCATCCGGGAACCGGCTCGATGCCGGCCGTGCGGTCGACAGCCAGCCGCCCCTCCCAAAGGCAATTGACGACGATGTCGAACGCCTCACCTTTTTCGCTTGCGACCGCCACGCGCCATTTCCCGTCAATTCCGTCCACCGGCTGTGCCGACAGGACTGTGGACGCCATCCGCAAGCTGATATTGGGTTCACCCCGAAGCGCCGCGCAAAGCCGGTCGGCAACCCATCGCGTGTTGACGGATCGCTCCGGCACCTGGAAGCCCCCGACGATCTGGTCCGAGTTGGTGACATCGGCCAATTCAGTTTTGGAAAGCCGATTCGATCGCGCCGCCGATACGTCGGCAAGGTAGCTGGTGGCGTCAGCGTGGCTGCGCACCAATACATCCACACGTTCAAAGATCGCCCCCAGCGCCTCGGCAGCGACGATCGAGTTGCGATGGACCAGATAAAGGTCTTCCGAAAAGGTCGTGTGCGCTTCCAGATTGCTTCCGATCAGCTCGGAAACAAGCCTGCCGAAACACAGTCCTCCCGAAAGCAGATGCCGGGCGGTCAGCAGCGAGGGATCGTTCCCGTAGAGATAGCCGAGATGAATCTTGCCCTCGTTCCAACGGCTGGCGCAGGCCATCGGCTCGCTCTCCTTGTCGAAGAGGGACACCGCGTAGCCTCTGCGGGCCATCATGAGAGCGAGGCTGGCGCCCATGATGCCGGCGCCGAGAATAGCCATTCTGCCGCGAGGCGCTGTCATGTCCTGGCGCGCATCGCGGCCTCTCCTTTCCCGATGAGTGTCATCAGGGGTTCGATACGTAGTTTTCAGGGTCGTATTCGGTATCGCAGAAAACCAGCAAAGACGGGTTCTCGCCTTCATAGGTCTGCAGCGCCCACACCGGGGCATCGACCAGCACCGCGCGGTTCGATGCGGTGAGCGTCAGCCGTTCGATCTGTTCCTGATAGCGAAATTCGATGCCGATCTCGCCCGACAGCTGCATCATCAATTGCCGGCCCGAGCCGTGTGCATGTCCGCCCCGCGACGTGCCGCGCGGCGCGGTGACGACGAACGCCCGCACGGCTTGGAAATTGTAACCGCTGAACTCGATAGCGGTCAGCATTCCCCTGGGATCGCAATGTAACGAAGTGGGGATCTCGGTGACCTTGCCGCCAAAGAACGTTCGATGCTGCATAACGTAAGCCCGCCATATGCCGGTCGAAATTTACCTCAGACTAGCGCTTATATCAAAAGACAGAGAATACAAGCACTTAGGAGGTGTTTTGGGACACAGCAGCGGATCGATGTCGAGCTCGGCCTCAGGCCGATACGGTGCCGACTACCGAAGGTCGCCGCGCCGTCACGACTTCTGAGTCGCGGCCGAAACCACGGCTTAAGACCTTGGTCCGAGCGGTCTAGGACCTTTGAGTTCGGAAGGCCGGCCGGTCCCAACGAGGGTGATCTACTTCAGCAATTTCAAAGAGTTATGCTGGTTGGCGTTTCGCCGGCCGGCCGCTTCGTTCTCGCAATGAAAGCACAGCTATATCCAAGTTTACCCTTTGTGTTAGCGATTCCTCATGTTGCCCGCTATAGCGGTTAGTGGCGGTGGCAATCTCGGAGGTAGTTATGACATCCCGAAAGACCCTTTTTGCTGCATTTGCGGTGTTCTCGCTTCTGGTGTCGCCGGCCCTGGCTGCTGCTGGTGGCAACGGCCATGGTAACGGCCATGGCAATGGTAACGGTAACGGCAATGGCAATGGCAATAGCGGAGGAAACGGTAATGCTGGCGGCAATGGCGGAGGCGGCGGTTCGCTCGGCAAGTCGGCATCCGCCAAGGGCCAGGTCGCCAAGGCCGCTACCGGTTCAGTGTCCAAGGAAAAGAATATCCATGCCAAGCTGGGCCGATTGAACTCACTGCAGCGCAACGCCAACGCCTTTATGCACTCCAAGAGCAAGAACTTCGCTGGCGTGCAGGCTTTTGTGACACAGTCGGCAATAGCCAAGAACGCTCAATCGGCGCTCGATGCCGCTAATCAGGCGGTTGCCGACGCCAAAGCGGCGCTCGACGCGCTGAATGCGAAAGCGGCTGACCCGAATACCCCGCCCGAAGATGTCCCGACGCAGGCCGACCTCGATGCAGCACAGGCAGCGCTCGATGACGCCACCCAGGATGCGGCCGCTGCTCAGACCGCCGCCACAGCTGCCGCTGCCAACGTCCCATCGATCGATGCAGCCCTTGCCCAAATGGCCAACAAGCCCGTTGACCCTGAGGTGACAGATTGGGCCAATAGCGTACTTGCCGACAAGATCGACCAAGTAGCCGCCAAGCTGGCGCCGGCCGCGCCTTAAGGCCCCATGCGGCGGCAGCGATCCAATCGACGATAAGCCGTCGGGTCCGCCCGGCGGCTGCACCTTTCTCGCCTATCTGCAGCGTTGGTCCCAATGCAGGTCCGAGATTCTGGTCATGGCTATTTTGCGAAATCTCCAGCCGGGCCGCCGTCCTCAAGGCTGAATTCATGCGTGCTTCGCGCATCTTCATCGACCACACGAAACCAATGCTCCTGAAGCGCTCTAGGCGACACCCTTTGGCCCGTGACCTTCTCTACCGCAGATAACGGATCATCGGCGCTCGTGGCCTGAGTTGAGACACACTCCTCTCCATGCCACTCTTCCACCTGGTACTCTGGCATGCCGGCCTACCTACCGCTCCCCAGAGCCTTCGCTTCCCGCTCCAGCGTCTCGCGTCGGTTGCCGTGCTTCGCGATCAATTCCTTGACCTGCTGCGGGGTGATGCCGGCCTTGGTGGCGAAATACTCGACTTCATAATCCTCATCGGCAGAGACGCGGTCCCGATCGCGGAAGTCCGTCTTCGTTTTGTCGTCGGCCATTTGCTTTGCTCCTGGTTGAATGATCAACCGCAACGTGCAGCCGCAGCCTTTTGTTGCAGCGGAGCCCGGATTTCCGAAACGGTCACATGGGAAAACGACCCTCAGTCGCAGGAGGTGCTGGTGTTGCTGTAACTTTGAACGGAACGGTTCTTCTCCTTGACGGTTGTGACGTGAAGGAGATGTCTCATGTTTGAAAGTGTCATGTGGTTGATCGTCGTTGCTGGTGGGCCACTGTTGCTGGCCCTACTGATGGCATACGTTCTTATGACCCGACGCCACCGTGGTCCTGCAGAACGCATGGAAAGCGACCGCGCGACCAAACGGCTCTATCGCCAGGACGAACGTTGATCCTGAGGCTGGCGCAACGTTTGCGCTCACGCTGGCCCGCTGCCTCGCGGTGGCAGGCTTCTTCGTTTTAGGAAGTTAGGAATAACTTAGGAAAGATTTGGCCCTCTTTGAAAATACAGAGGCAACTCAGCACGGTAGCCAAATATCTGGCGGAGGGAGTGGGATTCGAACCCACGGTGGGCTTGCACCCACGCCGGTTTTCAAGACCGGTGCCTTAAACCGCTCGGCCATCCCTCCAACGTGACTTTTCAATCATCTAGGAACATCAACCGACCCAGTGAACGACAGTTGGTATCGAATGATACCTATCCTTCCGGACCAGCTTGCGGTTCATTTCTCTAGAGCGTTGCCCATCGCCAAGTCAACCATCGGCGCTGCCATGGATAATAGGGGGTGGCGTTCGTTACCCGAACGGAGCTGCGAACCCGTTTTCGAAGGAGCCGGGATCTAATTGCGATCCTTGCTGCCGACCTGCACAAGTTGCAGAAGACCCAGCACGACAAGTGCGAGCAAGGTAGCCAAAGCCGCGATCTGCCAGAACCCGAGCCCAACCGCCAGGCCTATGGCGCCTGCCAGCCACATGCCCGCCCCAGTGGTAAGCCCTTGAACCTCGCCCTTGGAGAAGAAGATCAAGCCCGCGGCCAGAAATGCCACGCCGGCAGTCGTGGCTTCGATCAAGCGGATAGGATCAATGGCGATTTCCTGACCATCGAAGACGTGAAGATGAGTAATCTCGATCGTGAGGATGGCAATTAGAGCCGTCGCAACACAGACCAGGATGTGTGTCCTCAATCCGGCCGGTCGGTTACGCCATTCGCGTTCGATCCCAACGATGGAGCCAAGGACGGCCGCGAGCAAAAGCCTGGCTGAAATTACGGAAAAGGGCAGCCACGTCTGTTGCCCGAAACGTTCAATGAATTCATCCATGAGGCGCAGAACGTATCTCGGGTCGGTCGGTTCCAGGCAGCCGCGCTTCATGCCACAGGTTCACTTCCAGACTCCAAAGGACAGAGGTCTCGGATGCCTCCTCACAGGCGCCCGGCCAGCCCGGGACCTGGCCGCCACATTCCTGCCCGGTTCCGGACACAATCGATTAATACGCTGATAAACAATTCCTGCGCACAAGGGATGGGGATTGGCGCGTCGCAGGCATTGCTCATCTGGATCCGCCGAAATTCTAGAAGCGGCGCCTGTGTCGAGACGGTAGGGGACATCGGAAAACATGCAGACCACGACGCATCGGCGTCTTCGTCGCGCTCCTGCTTTGGTGTTGTGCGCTCTTTCGGCTGCGTTGCTGGCCGCGTGCGCGTCGCCGCAGTCCGAGCCGAAAGCCATGGTCTACAAGAAGCCTCGCTCGAAGGAATATTTTGCCGAGACCGAGTACGGCGTGAAGGCCAGCCCGCGCGTTCAGTACATGCGGCGCGGCGGCGGCCGCGACCAGTTGGGCAAGCCCTATCAGGTGCGCGGCAAGTGGTATTACCCCAAGGAAGACAAGCGCTACGCCAAGGTCGGTCTCGCCTCCTGGTATGGCGATGCCTTCCACGGTCGTCTCACAGCCAATGGCGAAGTCTACGACATGACCCATCTGACCGCGGCGCATCCGACCATGCCGCTGCCGAGCTATGCCCGTGTCACCAACACCGAGACCGGAAGCTCGGTCATCGTGCGCGTCAACGACCGCGGCCCCTATCATGAGGGACGCATCATCGATGTCTCGGAACGCGCCGCGCAAATGCTCGACTATGCCAAGGTCGGCACGGCCAGGGTCAAAGTGGAATATATCGGCCGCGCGCCGCTCGACGGCGACGACGACCAATATCTGGTCGCCTCCTATCGCCCGGGCAACAACCGCCCGGACCCGTCCGATGGCTTGCCGACCGGCGTCATGGTGGCGATGAACGGACCTTCGCCGAGCCTATCTGTTGGCGCACCCCCTGCCGTAGTGCCGTTTCCTGGTCAGTTGACGAATTCCGACACACAGCCAGTGATGTCGATGCAGGCACCGGCCTCAAGCGATGTGACGCTGCCTGAATTCGGGCCGATCGTGCCTCAGCGCCCGGAATCGTCCTTTGCCGTGGCTTCGCTCTCCTATGCGGATGAGCGCGTACAGCGCGCCGACGTCTTTGCAGCGCTTGACGACCAGGGCATGTCGCCAGCCGACATCCTGCAATCGTGGAAGAAATCCAACCCGCAGGCATCGCCTGCCGTTTCCGACTATGTCGCCGCCGGATCCTTCGACGATGCTGCCGAGGCAAAGCGGGTGGCTGCGGCTCTCGAACCGTTCGGCAGGACCGAAATCCAGAGCACCGAACTCGACGGCAATGACTGGTACGCGGTCAATCTCTATCCGGATGGCAATGGCAATGTCGACGACCTCTTGCGCGCGGCATGGTCGCATGGCGCGCCGGACGCGCTGGCTGTGCGCAACTGACCAACAAAGGCACGCCGGTTTTGTCATTGCGCGGTTGATCCGCCGGGAAGAAGCCTGATAGCGTTGCGGCAAGTTTCTGCCGGCTAACAGTCGAGCCTCTTCATGCGATTTCGCCTTTTCCACCCTTTTGCCGGGCTTTTTGGCCTTGGCTTCTTGCTTGCCGCGTTGGTTCCGGCCAACGCGCAGCTTTTTGAGACCAAGGCCACGCAGGCTTTCATGATCGATGCCGAAACCGGCACGGTGCTGTTTTCCAAGGATGCCGACCAACCGATCCCTCCGGCCTCGATGGCCAAGCTGATGACGATGGAGATGGTCTTCAACGCCATCAAGTCGAAGCGCATGAGCCTCGACGACACCTTCGTGGTTTCGGAAAATGCCTGGCGCAAGGGCGGTGCGCCTTCGGGAACGTCGACCATGTTTGCCAAGCTCAAATCGGCGATCCGGGTCGAGGATCTGATCCAGGGGGTCACCATACAGGCCGCCAATGACGGCTGCATGGTGCTGGCCGAAGGCATGGCCGGTTCGGAAGAGAATTTCGCGGCGCAGATGAACGATCGCGCCCGCCAGATCGGGCTGCCGAAATCGACATTCGTCAATTCGACCGGCCTGCCGGCCGACGGCCAGCAGACGACGGTGCGCGAACTGGCGCAGCTTGGCCTGCATATATGGCGCGAATATCCGGATCTCTATCTCTATTACGGCCGGGCCGATTTCACCTGGAACAAGATCTCGCAAAAGAACCGCAACCCGTTGCTGGCCATGGGCATCGGTGCCGATGGGCTGGCGGTCGGGTCGAGTGAGGCGGGCGGTTTCGGCATCGTCGGCTCGGTCAGCCATGACGGGACGCGGGTGATCGCGGCGATGAGCGGATTGGCCAACGACCGCGAGCGCGCCGAGGAAGCGCGCAAGCTGCTTGAATGGGGCGTCCGCTCCTTCGAGAAGACCGAGATTTTCGCCAGCAACGAAGTGGTCGGCGAGGCCCAGGTGTTCGGCGGCGCCAAATCCAGCGTAGCGCTGAAGGCAAAGGCGCCGATCGACGTCCTGCTGCCGATCGCCAACCGCGACAAGCTGACCGCCAGGATCGTCTATCAGGGGCCGGTATCGGCGCCGGTGGAGGAGGGGCAACCCGTCGGCGCGCTGCGCGTCTGGATCGGCGACACGCTGAGCCAGGAAACGCCGCTTTTCGCCGCCGAATCGGTCGGCGTCGGCACCCTGCCGCAACGCGCGTTTGATGCCGCCAGGGAACTGGCCGTAGGCTGGCTGCGTTGAGTTCCTGCGGCGTGGACCTTTTCTCGGGCGCGGACTAAGACACCAGCGCAAAGCAGGACAAAGGCCTTTCGATTGGCAAGCGGATTTTTCATCACCTTCGAAGGCGGCGAGGGCGCCGGCAAGTCGACGCAGATCGAACGGCTGGCCCAGAAGATGCGCGCCAAGAAATACGATGTCCTCCTCACCCGCGAACCCGGGGGGTCACCCGGCGCCGAGGCGGTCAGGCACGTGCTCCTGTCCGGCGCCGCCGAGCCTTTCGGGCCGAAGATGGAGGCGCTGCTGTTTGCCGCCGCACGCTCCGACCATGTCGAGCAGGTCATCCGGCCGGCGGTGGAGCGCGGCTCCATCGTGCTTTGCGACCGTTTCCTGGATTCGTCGCGCGTCTATCAGGGCGTCACCGGCGGCCTCGATCCGGCTTTCATGGAAGCTCTGGAGGAGGTCGCCATCAACGGCATGATGCCGGACATGACGCTGATCCTTGACATTGACCCCGCCGAGGGCTTGCGGCGCGCCGCCGCGCGGCGTGGCGCCGAGGACGGTCCGGACCGCTTCGAAAAGGAGACGCTGGACATCCACCAGCGCCGCCGTGACGCCTTCCTGGCGATCGCAGCCGCCGAGCCGGACCGCTGCATCGTGATCGACGCGTCGGCGCCTCCCGCTGCGGTGGAGGATGTCATCACCGCGGTGGTGTTCGCCGCACTTGAGGCGAGGGCGCCCGCGCGCAACCGACAGGCGGCGCCCGCATGATCTTCGAACGCATCGCTCCCGAGCAGCACGACACACTGGACGGTGTACCGGAGCCGTCCGAGACGCTGCGCCTGGTCGGCCATGAGCAGGCGGCCGCGATGCTCGCTGCCGCCTATCGCTCGGGAAAACTGCCGCATGCGTTGATCTTTGCCGGGCCGGTCGGCATCGGCAAGGCGACGCTTGCCTTTCACCTGGCGCACCATCTGTTGAAGCATCCGGCCTTCGACCAGGCGCCGGATGTGTTTGCCGTTCCCGATCCGGCCTCACCGCTGTTTCGCCAGATCGCCACAGGGGCGCATCCCGGCGTGCTGCATCTGACCAGGCCGCTGAACGACAAGACCAAGAGCTTCAAGACGGTCGTCACCGTCGACGAGATCCGCAAGGTCAACCGCTTCCTGTCGCTGACCTCGCATGACGGCAGCTACCGGGTGGTGATCGTCGATCCGGCCGACGACATGAACACCAACGCCGCCAATGCCTTGCTGAAGAACCTTGAGGAGCCGCCGAGCCGCACGCTGTTCATCCTCATCGTGCATGCGCCGGGCAGCCTTTTGCCGACCATCCGCTCGCGCTGCCAGATGGTGCGGCTGACGCCGCTCGATGCCGGCAGCCTGATGAGCGTTCTGGAAACCGTCGAGCCGCCGCCACCTTCCGATCCTGCCGCGCGCGCGGCATTGGCGGAACGGGCAGGGGGCAGCGCCCGCAATGCGATCCTTCTGACCCAATATGGCGGGCTGGAGATTGCCGGCACGCTCGACGCCCTGGTCACGTCGGGCAAGAGCGACATCGCCGGCGCCTATCGCCTTGCCGAGGCCGTCGCCGGCCGCGACCAGGCGATCCAGTTCGACATCTTCAACCGCCGCGCGCTCGATCTGCTCTCCACCGGCGCCAGTGAAGCCGCGCTGGCTGGGGATCTCGCGCGGGCGAAAACGCTGTCCGACACTTGGCACGAGGCGCTGAACGCCATATCTGAGACCGATACCTACAATCTTGACAAGAAGCAGCACGCCTTGACCATGATCGACCGCCTGAATTCCGCAATGCGAATGTGACCGGTTTCGGCATTGGGGCGGGATGGCAATCGCCGTCTCGATGCGATATCCACCGCTCACATTCATTCGGCCATTCATGACGGTTAATTCATGTCACGCGACACATTCTACATCACGACACCAATTTTCTATCCGAACGGCAAGCCGCATATCGGCCACGCCTATACGGTCATCGCGACCGACGCGCTGGCCCGCTTCCAGCGCCTGGACGGCAAGGACGTGCTCTTCCTCACCGGCACTGACGAACACGGCCTCAAGATGCAGCAGACGGCCGAGAAGGAAGGCATAACGCCACTCGCGCTTGCCGACCGCAACTCGGCGATCTTCCGTTCGATGACAGAGGTCCTGGGCGGCTCGAATGATGATTACATCCGCACGACGGAACCACGCCACTACGAGTCGTGCCAGGCGATCTGGAAGGCGATGGCGGCCAATGGCGACATCTATCTCGACCGCTACAGTGGCTGGTATTCGGTCCGCCAGGAAGCCTATTTCGAAGAGAGCGAAACCACGCTCGGCGACGACGGCGTGCGCCGCGAGCCGCTTGGCTCGCCGGTCGAATGGAATGAGGAGGAAAGCTACTTCTTCAGGCTTTCCGCCTATCAGGACAAATTGCTTGCGCTGTACGAAAGCCAGCCCGATTTCGTCGGTCCGGCCGAGCGCCGAAATGAGGTGATGAGCTTCGTCAGGTCCGGCCTCAAGGACATCTCGGTCTCGCGCACGACCTTCAATTGGGGCGTGCCGGTGCCGGGCGACGACAAGCATGTGATGTATGTCTGGGTCGATGCCCTGACCAACTACATCACCGCTGCCGGCTATCCCGACACCAAGGCCGAGCAATGGCGCTACTGGCCGGCCACGCACATTATCGGCAAGGACATCGTCCGCTTCCATGCCGTCTACTGGCCGGCTTTCCTGATGTCGGCCGGCATCGAACTGCCGAAGCGCGTCTTCGCGCATGGCTTCCTGTTCAACCGCGGCGAGAAAATGTCGAAGTCGGTCGGCAATGTCGTAGACCCCTTCACCATGGTCGAGCATTACGGCCTCGACCAGGTGCGCTATTTCTTCTTGCGTGAGGTGCCATTCGGCCAGGACGGCAGCTACAGCCATGACGCGATCGTCAACCGCACAAATGCCGATCTCGCCAACGGTCTCGGCAATCTGGCGCAGCGCTCGCTGTCGATGATCGCCAAGAACTGCGGCGGCGTGGTGCCGCATCGCGGCGAGCTGACCGAAGCCGACAGCGCGATCCTCGACCAGGCGGTGGAAGCGCTGGGTACCGCGCGCCAGGCGATGGCGGAACAGGGCATCCATCTCGCGTTGGCGGCGATCTTCGGCGTTGTGGCGGAAGCGGATCGCTACTTCGCCTCGCAGGCACCCTGGGCGCTGAAGAAGACCGATCCGGCGCGCATGGAAACGGTGCTGTGGACGACCGCCGAACTGGTGCGGCGCGTGGCATTGCTGTGCCAGCCCTACATTCCGGGGTCGGCCGGCAAGCTGCTCGATCTGCTGGCGGTGCCGGCGGACACGCGCGACTTCGCGCATGTCCATGCCGACTATGCGCTGGTGCCCGGCACGGCGCTGCCCGCGCCGGAGGGCGTGTTTCCGCGTTATGTCGAAAACCCTGAGGCGAGCGCCTGATGCTGGTCGACAGCCATTGCCATCTCGAGTTTCCGGATTTCACCGACGAGCGGGCGGCCATCGTCGCCCGCGCCAAGGCTGCCGGTATAGGTCACATGGTGACCATCTCGACACGCGTGAAGCGGTTTGCGCAAGTGCTTGAGATTGCCGAGAGTTTCGACGAAATCTATTGCTCGGTCGGCACTCATCCTCACAATGCCGGCGAAGAGCTGGATGTGACGGCTGAGGACCTTGTGCGCCTGTCCGCGCACCCGAAGGTGGTGGCGATCGGCGAGGCCGGGCTCGACTATTTTTACGACAAGGCGCCACGCGATGCGCAGGCGCAGGGCTTTCGTACTCACATAGCGGCCGCGCGCGAGACCGGCTTGCCGCTGGTGATCCATTCGCGCGATGCCGATGACGACATGGCTGCCATCCTCGAAGACGAAACAGGGAAGGGCGCCTTCCCCTTCATCCTGCATTGTTTTTCGTCGGGGCGACGGCTGGCCGACGTGGGCGTCAAGCTTGGTGGCTATGTGTCCTTCTCGGGCATACTGACCTTCAAGAACTCAGCCGATTTACGCGCCATCGCAGCCGATGTGCCGCATGACCGGCTGTTGGTCGAGACCGACGCACCGTATCTGGCGCCGGTGCCGTTCCGCGGCAAACGCAACGAGCCGGCCTATGTCGCGCATACAGCCAAGGTGCTGGCGGAGACGGTCGGCGTTGGCGAAGCCGAGATCGCGACGCTGACGACGGCGAACTTCTTCCGGCTGTTCGGCAAGATGCCGCGGCCCGCCGGGCTCTGACGCATGAGCGACCGGCTGCGCCTCACCATCCTCGGCTGCGGCTCGTCACCTGGCACGCCGCGCATCACCGGCGATTGGGGCAATTGCGACCCGGCCAATCCGAAAAACCGGCGTACACGCTCAGCCGCGCTCGTCGAGCGGATAGCAGCCAACGGCGCCAGAACCACGGTCGTCATCGACACCGGGCCTGATTTCCGTGAGCAGATGCTGATGGCGGCCGTCCGGCGCATCGACGCCGTCGTCTATACGCATCCGCACGCCGACCACATCCACGGCATCGACGATCTGCGCGGCTACGTGCTGGAGCAGCGCCATTTGATCGATGTCCATGCCGACCAGCCGACCATGCTCAGGCTGCGCGAAGCGTTCGGCTATTGCTTCGAGACGCCGTTTGGCAGTTCCTATCCGCCGATCGTCAGGCCGCACATCATCGATCACGCAAGGGCGGTGACGATCGAAGGCGAGGGCGGTGCCCTCACCCTCGAGCCGCTGCCGCAGATCCATGGCGACATCATTTCGCTCGGCTTCCGCATCGGCGGGCTGGCCTACTGCCCCGATATAAGCGACTTCCCGGATGCCACCGCCGAGCGGCTGCGCGGCCTGGAAATGCTGGTCATCGATGCCTTGCAGTACCATACCCATCCCAGTCATCTGTCGCTCGTTCAGGCGCTTGGCTGGATTGAAAAACTGGCGCCGAAACAGGCCGTGCTGACGCATATGCATGTGCCGCTCGACTATGCCACGGTGAAGGCCGAGGTGCCGGCCAACGTCACTCCGGCCTATGACGGCATGGTGATCGAAATTCCTTTATGAGACAGCATGATACGAGCAGATCTTTATAAGGACGTTCGGTTCTTCGGCGCGAAGATCAACAGCGTTCCAATCCGCTCATAGCCCATGCGGGGATAAAGCAGCGCTCCGGCACGCGTCGCCAACAGCATCGAGCACCGCGACCCATGCGCTTTGTCGTCATGCAGCATTTTGGCCATCAGCGCCTGGCCGATGCCTCGACGCCGGTGCGAAGGCTCGACAAACATTGCCGAGCACCATGTGGCGCCGACGGCGTCTATGCTGCGCACACGCCCGACGATGGCGTCGCCATCGAGCGCCACATACTGGCGAAACGGCGCATCGTCGCCGAGTTGATCGTCTGGAAGTGGCCGCCTGCGTATGACCTTTCCCAGTTGTGCAGCGCGTTCAGCCGTCCTCACGCGTTCGATAGAGACGATTGCTGGCGGGTCTGGAATTTGGCGCAGCGACTGGATGAAAAAGCCTTCCGTCCGCAGCAGCCGGTAGCCGAGCGCCTTGTAGGCCGTTCGCGTTGGTTCGTCCGGGCCGTCATTCGCGATCACGACCGAAACGGCAAAGCCCGGCCGCGCATGCTGCCGCACGATGGCATCGGCTTCCTCGGCGGCGACGTCATGGACGATCCATTCTTCGCCACGGCAGTCGCGTGGCTGGCTTCGTATGGAAAGGTGCGGCTCTTGTCGGTGCTGAAGCCGTGCACGAACATCTTGAATCACAAAACCACTCTCACGCTTCTGTCAAAATCTGAAACGCTCTATGAAAGTCCGCGTCCTTTCCCAGCTGCGGCCTGATGCATAAGTTCCATAATCTATCTTATGCGACTTTCATATGTGGCTGCTGCTTCCATTAGCGGCGTGCCAATATACGCCCTGCTGACTGAGATGCAGGCCGGCGCTCACTGGGCGGTCACCATCCCACCATCCCATGGTTGCGATACAACGCATGATTTGCCGACAACGTCCCAACGGGTACCCTCAGGGGCATCCATCTGCCAGCGATCTGGCCTGCTGACGCGCGGTTCGTATAGCTTCCCCGAATGGAATCGTTCCCCGAGGTCATCACTCACAACTACGATCCCCGTCGAGGACCGTGCAGAAATATTTGCGAGCTGTCCGAAGAGCAGGCAGAACGGGTTCTTGACGAGATCAGAGCGTCTGGGCTGCGCGCTATCAAAGCAAACTACTTGGAGAGGCGACGATTAACGGAGGAATGGCTCATTCGAGAACGGCGCCGACTGCTTGGGCCCACGAAGCTAGAGCGTCCGGTCTATTTCTTAGCTTGGCGACTTTGCCGACGGCAAAGACCCGTCACGGCCAAGCTCACTCGTTATGCGACTGCGAGAGTTCCCACCGGAGACGCTCACTTTCACCTATCCAGACAGCATGGCAAGTCTTCCGATCGCGACGCGTGACGATCTTCGCCCCCAACGAAAGCGATACCACGGGCAAGTGTTTACTCTTGGTGAGATCGAAGCCGTCGTGGCCGAATTTGGGATGCCCGGTGAGCGCTGGAAGACCGATCCAACGATGAAGTATGACAAGTTCATCGAGGTGCAGGTATGGGATGATCGCCTCATTAACGAGCGGCTGCTTCAGGTCGATTCCCCCCTCTCCCCTTAGCGATTGGGATGGCGCCTTTCGCAAAGGCCTCGACTTCCTGCTCGACGGGCTGGCACCAGGATAACGAACAGGAGCGTCATCCCGAGAAGCTTTCCAGGAGGCCGCTGAAGGCTGCTGCGATTGCAACAAGATGGAAGACGCCAAGGGCCAGCCATCTGGAGCCGCCGGCGCCCGCAACAAATGCCCCATAGGCAGGAAACTGCAGCGCAGCCAATCCGATGGAAAGGCCGGTGATCGTTGTGTTGGTCAACAGCGTTGCCAGCATGGGGACCGGATAGAGAAGTCGCGCCAGCCCATAGTCGCCATGCCCGGCTCCGGCCGAATAGAGCGCCAGGAAAAAGGCGACGGGCGTGATGCCGAGGCCGACAAGGAACCCTGCCCGCGAGGAGAATTTTGGCGACGTCATCTGGCCATGGCCATGGCAGCGGACGGGTCGCGGTCGTCAGGCGCGAGCTTGGACGAAGTGACAAGCAGCTTCTCCTGATCCGCCCGCGACTTCGGCTCGATCGCGATTTGCAGCAGAGGCCAGGGCGCGGCAGACTTTTCTATCATGACGCCATGGTTGCAGATCGATCCGATGACCGCAACGGAGGGGTCTACGCCCGGCCGGCCGCCCTGCCCGTCCCTTTCGCTTCCTGACTGTGGACGCGCGCCAGGAAATCGCGCACCAGCGGAAGTGCCTCATCGAAATGCGTTTCGAGCAACCAGTGGCCGGCGCCATCGATCAGATGAAGCTCCGCTTCCCGCAAATCGCGCTGGTAGGCATGCGCCGATTGTGCCGGCATGTAACCATCCTCGGGGCCCCAGACGATGAGCGTTTGCGGTTGGTGCTCGCGCAGATAGCTCTGATAGCGCGGGAACCAGCCGAGGTTCGCCTCCAGCTTCTCCATCAGGCCGACCGCGAGCCGCCGGCGGATCGGCGTGTCCATCAAAGGCCAGTGGAGTTTCCAAAGATCGGGAGGCACGCGCTCGGCTACAGCGTAATCCACCTCTCCGACAAACTCGTGCCGGAAGTCCTTCTCGCTTACCGCCTCTTCCAACGGCCGGTGCTTTTCGGGCGTCTTTTCCTTCCAATAGGCTTTTATCCCAGCGTATTTCGGCCCGAGAACATCCTGGTATATATCGCCGTTCTGGATGATGAGTGCCGCGATGCGCTCGGGATGTGCGATGGCGTGGCGCAGTCCGATCTGAGAGCCATAATCGTGCAGCCAGAGCGCATAGCGCGACGTGCCGAGCGCATCGGCGAAAGCTGTCAGAAACCCGGCATAGGCATCGAAATCATAGCCAAAGTCCGACATTTCGGGCGTGCCGCTGTAGCCAAAGCCGGGAAAGTCCGGCGCGAATGTATGCCAGCGATCGGCAAGTGCCGGCATCAACCGTCGGAATTGATAGGACGAGCACGGATAGCCGTGCGGCAGGAGAAGGACGGGAGCATCAGGCGGGCCGTCTTCGCGATAGAAGATGCTGTTTCCGTCAATGTCGATCCGGCGATGTTGCAATTATACCTCCTTGCTCAAAGCTTGCCCGCCACTTTGTTTACGGCGCTCGGGCAAGAAGGTTCCCTTGAAGTCAGGGCGTGACGGCTTCCGGCTCTCCATTGCCCGACAGGATCTGCAGCGTTCCGCGCGTGGCGTTGCGGAACGCATCGTCGAAACTGACGCCACGTACCTGCCAGCGATACTCCTTATCCTTGAAGCTGAGCCGCCAGTCGCCGACCCAGCCCAGCGCTTCCTGGCGCCATACCAAAGTGCCGGCAAGCAGGGCGTCCCCATCCAGCGTGTTGGCCACGTCGGCGAGCGCGACGTCGGACGGCCGAGGCAACTCCAGCGGCAAACCGGTCCGGTGCGCCGCGTCCGCCAGCGCAACGCGCATATCCGCCGCAAGCTCGCCGCCGCCATCGCGCACCAGCGTGAAGCCGTCGCCTTTCATCGGCCTTACATCCAGCAGTGCGACCATTTTTGGCCGCGGCACCGCCCACGGTTTGCGCCCGAGCGACGCCAGCAAGGCATCGATCTTGTCCGGGTCGAAATCGGCGGTGATGTAATGCGGCCGGTCGTGGGTGCCCTGCTCGTCATGCGGCGGGCGGTTGTTGAGCAGGTCGCGGTAGCCGACACCAGTGACATAGTCGGCCGCGTGCCGGCTCATGTCCGCAACACGCGGGTCGCCGATCAGCCGCGGGTCGCCGGAAACCTTGACCAGCACCTCTTCAAGGCACGGCGCCAGGCCCCAGGCCCGGTTCTCCTCGCCAGTGCCGCTGGTCACCGATTGCGCGCGGTAGAGGCTGGCGCGGTCGATGTCGGCGGCAGCGACCGGAAAGACAATCAGCACAGCCAGCGCCGCTGCCACAAAGCCCAATTTCAAGCATCCAGGCACCCGCCGACCCTCCCGAACGGTCCGGAACATCCGTTGGAGCCATACTCCTGATCATCAGGGAATTTCAAGGTACCGCCCATCAAGGCGTATCGCCGACGATGCGCCGGTGTACGCCGTCCAGGCTCTCGGTGAGCGCCTCGAACATGTTTCGCGCCGTGAGTTCGCGAAGAACCTGTTCGTTGATGCCGCCGCGCGTCGCATAGTCCTGCGCCAGATGCATGAAGTCGGCATCCGGCGACATATCAGGAGCGCATCCCAAGGCTTTGAAAAGCGAGGCGATGTAATCGCGCCCCTTTCCTTCCTCGACGCCATTCCTCTTGAGCCAGCTGTTAATCGTATCGAGATATCTAAAGTAGCTGGCATAGGTTGCGGTGGCCACGCTCAACGCGTTGAATTCGGCTGGGTTCTCGACCTCGATCACTTTCCCCAGATTGCCGAACAAGGCAGCGACAGTGGCATCCGGCGGGCAGATGGTCGTTGCCCCCAGCCGGTGGGCGATCATCGGCATGGGCAGCGCTTTCGTCACCTGGTGCGCGGGTGCGGTCAAGCGGGCAATCTCCTCGCGCGGCAGCGTGGCGATCAAGCTGATGAGGTGATGCTCGCGCCGAAACCGCAAACCCGGCAGGACGTCATGCGCAATTTGCGGCCGGACAGCCAGCATGACCAGGTCGCATTGATCGAGAACCGCCTGATTGTCATCAGCGATACGCACATCCGGATAACGGGCTGCCAGCTCTGCGGCGATCTCTTCATTGCGCGGCGACAGCAGCACGGAGACGGAGTTATCCGCGACGGATTTGAGCCCGCTGACAATGGCCGCTGTAAGGGCACCCGTGCCGATGAAGCCAAGTTTCATCGCGCCTGTCTCTGGTTCATCGGTCACAGCGGCGCATGCTCGAGCCGTACCTGATAGCTCAGCACGCGCTTTTCACCGGGCGCGATCAGCATCACGCCCGGCTTGTCCGCGAACTCGCCATCGAAATCCACGGGGCTGGCAAGCCCGTGCCAGGGTTCGATGCACAGGAACGGAGCGCCGCCCGGCTTCGACCAGATGCCCAATTCCTTAAAACCCTGCCACGACATCTCGATCGCCGCACCGTTCGCGGCGGCATAGCGCACGCTGGTGCTGGCCGGCCGGTCGAGGATCACGGCGTCTGCCTCGAACAGCTGTTCGGAAAGCGCCAGCGTTTTGCCTTCGATAGGCGTCGGCCGCGGTGCAGCCAGCACCAGGCCATCCTTCAGCCGGCGGATCGGCGCCGGCTCGTCCTGGGCAAAGGTCAGGTGGTAGTCTGTCTTGGCGAGCCCCGGCTGCAATGGCCAATTGAAAGCCGGATGTGCACCGATGGAGGCTGGCAGCGTCTCGTCGCCGGTGTTGGCAATCTCGAAGCTCACACCAAGTTCGCGACGCTCGAGGGTGTAGGTGATGGCAAGGCGAAAGGCGAACGGATAGCGCGTGCGTGTATCGGCATCGTCGGTCAACACCAGCGTGCAGGATCGGGGGCTCGCGTCAGCCCACACAAATGGCTTGTCGCGGGCAAATCCGTGCTGCGTCAGGGGATAGACCCGGCCCCGATGGCGAAGCTGGTCCCCCTTCAGCCGGCCGACGATCGGAAACAGCACCGGCGAATGCCGCCGCCATTCCGGCCCGGCCTGCCACAAAAACTCCAGACCCTCGGCATTGCGCAAGGAGACGAGCTCGGCCCCCTGCCCGACAATGGTTGCCGAGATGCCGTCGCCGTGAAGCGTCACTTGTTCCATGCGTTCTCGCGGAAAGCTGCGTGCGAGCGGCAGGTTAGCAAAAGCCCGCATGGACTCAAGGGCGCAGCGACATCGCGCTGATAGCGGAGCGATGTCTCCACGGCAAAACGACAGTGGCCGGAGATTCTCCTCCGGCCACTGCGAGATCGAGATTGTTGCCTTGCTACGGTTCGACTATTCGCGCTCGCCGGTGAAATTCAGCAACAGCTGGAAGATGTTGACGAAGTTCAGGTACAGCGACAGCGCGCCGAAAACGGCGAGCTTCTGCTGCGATTCCGCGTCGAAATTCTCCGCATACTGTTCCTTGATCGTCTGCGTGTCCCAGGCGGTCAGGCCGACAAAGACGGCAATGCCGATCACCGAGATGGCGAACTGCAGCGCGGTCGAGCCAAGGAAGATGTTGACGACGCTGGCGATCACCACACCGATCAGGCCCATGATCAGGAAGGACGAGAACTGGGTCAGGTCGCGCTTGGTCGTGTAGCCGTAGAGGCTGGTGGCGCCGAACATGGTGGCGGTGATGAAGAAGGTGCGCGCGATGCTGGTGCCTGTGAAGACCAGGAACACCGAAGCCAGCGACAGCCCCATCACCGCACAGAAGGCCCAGAACATCGCCTGGGCGCTCGCCGCCGACATCGTCTGCATCTTGAACGAGAACAGCAGCACGAAGGCGAGCGGCGCCAGCATCACCACCCATTTCAGCGGGCTGGAAAAGATCGGCACGTAGAGGGCCGGCGTCGAAGCGACCACCATGGCGACGATGCCGGTGACGACGAGGCCGATGCCCATGTAGTTATAGACACGCAGCATGTGGCTGCGCAGGCCCTCGTCATAGACGGCGCCGGCGCGCGCGCCAGTGCCCATGCGGTATCCGAGGTCAGGGGTATTCATTGCGGGTTCTCCTTATGTGGTCTCAGTAAAGTGTCCTGATCAGTAAAGTGTCTTGGCAAGCGTCTCGGCGGCGCGGTCGAGGTCGTGGACATCGCTGCGCGCGACGACCGCGTACGCGACCTCGCCGATCTGGAAATAGGCAGAGGAGATGTCGCCGGAGGGCGCGATGGCAGGCTTGACCACGTCGAAGGTTCCGGGCCGGATCGCAAACAGCGAGACCAGCCCCATATCCTTCGTCTCCAGCGCCACCTCGACGCTCGGCCCGAAGCGCGACGGATAGATCTGCACGTCGCGGACCTTCCAGTCCTTGGGCAGCAATGGCATGACGATTGCGGTGGCGGCGCGGATTTCGTCGCCATTGTAGTTGGGCGCCTCCAGCTGCGAGGGCATCGCCTCGCGCATGAGCGTCGTCTTGTGCGCCCGGATCGCTTCTTCGACATAGGCGGGCGGCGGCGGCGAAGCCACAACCTTGGTCACCAGCAGCGGCCCGAAGAGGCCGTTCGCCAGCCAGCCGGCAGCGACAAAGATGGCGACCGCCGCCGCCCGCTGCAGCACGGCGAAGACGCGGCGACTGGCCAGCCCCCTGCCCAGCCGGCGCGCGACTTCAGTCGTCGCGGGCCGCGCCATTCCTGTGGATGCGGCCAGCGCCAGACGCAGCTCGTCGCGCGTCCTCAAATCGGACATCACCCGGGCCGCTGCCTCCGGACGAGCCGACAGGAACGCCTCGACCTCAATGCGGCGCGCGACATCCAGCTGGTCGTCGACATAAGAATCGAGATCGGTATTGGTCACCGGGTCCCGCAACAGGTCGGTCATGACGGGTCTCCCACGATCCTCAGATGGCTTTTGGCCGGCGAAGGTGCAGCGTTTTCCATCTCGCGCAGTGCTGCGCGCGCCCTGCCGATGCGCGACATCAGCGTGCCCAGCGGCACCCCGCTGGCGTCGGCGGCCTGCTGGTAGGAAAGGCCCTCGATGGCGACCAGATGCAGCGCCGAACGCTGCTCCTCCGGCAGACTGAAAAAGGCCTCGCGCACCTGCGCCAGTCGCACGGAATGTTCCTGAGGCGCCGGCGTGCTGGCATCGGTGAGATAGCCGGCCTGCTCGACACGCGCTGCTTCCGACCGGCGCGAGCGCATCTTGTCGATAAAAGCGTTGTGGACGATCGACAGCAACCATGCCCGCAGATTGCCGCCCGAGCGGAATGTGTCGCGCCGCTCGTAGGCGCGCACCAGCGCATCGTGCACCAGATCCTCGGCGTCAGTGCCGTCGCGCGTCAGCGAACGTGCGTAGCGCCTGAGCGAACCCAGCTGTCCGACAATATCGAAGCGTGGCATCGACCGTTTCATGCCCCGTTTACGAAACAGGCGGGGATCTTAATCCATCGCCACCAAAACTTTTTTGCGTCGCCACAATAGGCATCATGCAATCAGAAGTTCGCTGCGCACTTACCCATCTCCCGTGCGGCAGATGTTTGCTTTATGGATGAAGTCTAGCCTTATCCGTCTGTCCTAGGAGCAAAAGATGGCCAATGGTAGTCGTGTAACGGGTTTTGCAGCGTTGCCGATCGTCGGCAGGGTGTTCATCATCTTTGGCATTGTCGGACTGATCGCTTCCGGCGTGCTGGCCATCGTCGAGATGTACGGCCCTCGTACCGCTTCGGCGACAGGCAGGATTGTCGCAGCCGAATACAATCCCCGCATCGAGTTCTCGACCGCCGACGGCACCGTCATCCGCTTCAACAATGCCGTCCACAGCTCGTTCTGGGGTGATGGCGACAGCGTCCCTGTCGCTTACGACCCAACCAATCCGCAAAATGCCTCCGTCGACAGCTTCGCCGGACGCTGGTTCCTTGCCGGGCTGGCCGGCATGCTCGGCGGTTTCTCCCTGCTGACCGGCATCGGTCTCGCCGTGATTGGACGGGTGCTTATCCGGCGGATTGGAATGAACCCGTCGCCATAGCCGCCGACCCCTGCCGTACAGACAAAGCTTGGCGTAACGGTCCAGTACGCTAGCGGACTGGCGCAGATGGAAGCACTGGCGAAACGCGGCCGCTTTGCGTATTACTCCGCCGCCATTGGAGCCGTATTGATGTTCGAGACCCTGCAACCTGCCCCGGCTGACAAGATCATCGCCTTGATCGGCCTCTATCGCGCCGATCCGCGCCCCGGCAAGATCGATCTCGGCGTCGGCGTCTACAAGGACCGCGACGGCAGGACGCCGGTCATGCGCGCCCTGCGCGAGGCCGAGAAGCGGTTGCTGCAGGACCAGGACACCAAGACCTATCTCGGCCTTGCCGGCGACACCGGCTTCAACACGGCGATGGTCAAGCTGGCCTTCGGCCCCGCTGCCGACATGACGCGCATCCGCGCCGCGCAAGCGCCTGGCGGTTCCGGCGCGCTGCGGCTGGTGGCGGAGCTGTTGAAGCGGACCCGCCCCGACGCAACCGTCTGGCTGTCGGACCCGACATGGCCGAACCATCCGCCGGTGATGCGCGGGGCCGGCCTCAAGGTGCGCGATTATCCCTATTTCGATGCCGTTTCCGGCGCGGTGCGCTTCGACGAGATGCTGGCAACGCTTGGCGCAGCCGAGCCCGGCGATATCGTGCTGCTGCATGGCTGCTGCCATAACCCGACCGGCGCCAATCTCGATATCGCGCAATGGGCCAGCGTCACCGATCTTGTCGTCGAGCGCGGGCTGTTGCCCTTTGTCGACATTGCCTATCAGGGCTTTGGCGAAGGCCTGGACGCCGATGCGGCCGGCTTGCGCCTTCTCGCGGGCAAGGTGCCTGAAATGGTCGTTGCCTCGAGCTGCTCGAAGAACTTTGCCGTCTACCGCGACCGCGTCGGCGCGGCGATGATCCTGGCGAAGGATGGTGCGCAAGCCGATGTGGCGATGAGCCAGATGCTGGCGGCGGCGCGCGCCATGTATTCGATGCCGCCGGACCATGGCGCCGCCGCCGTGCGCATGGTGCTGGAAGATGATGGCCTTCGCGCCGACTGGGAGGCGGAGCTGGAGGAGATGCGGCTGCGCATGCTGAGGCTGCGCGTCCAGTTCGCCGACGCGCTGCGCCGGCAGTCCAACTCCGACCGCTTCGACTTCATCGCCAGCCATCGCGGCATGTTTTCCAGGCTTGGCCTGACCGAGGCGCAAGTCGAGCGGCTGCGTGCCGAGTATGGCGTCTACATGGTCGGCGACAGCCGCATCAACGTCGCCGGCCTGCCCGAGGACGGCATGGATGACCTCGCCAAGGCGGTTGTGTCGGTACTCGGCTGAAGCTCGCTGTGGACAATCTCCCCTCTCCGGCTGACGCCGTTGGCCGCACGACAGGCAGCGGGATAGCATTCGCCGCATGAAACCTTCGCGCGACATTTCCCGGCTGATCGAGATCATGGCGGCGCTCAGGGCGCCGAAGACCGGTTGTCCCTGGGACATCGAGCAGGATTTCTCGACCATCGCGCCCTATACGATCGAGGAAGCCTATGAGGTGGCCGACGCCATTGCGCGCGGCGATCTCGACGATCTGCGCGACGAATTAGGCGATCTCCTGCTGCAGGTCGTCTACCACGCGCAGATGGCTGAGGAAGCCGGCGATTTTGCCTTCGGTGATGTGGTCGAGGCCATCACCACCAAGATGATCCGGCGCCATCCGCATGTCTTCGGCGACGAGAAGGCGCGCAACGCCGGCATGGCAAAGGGCATGTGGGAAAAGATCAAGGCTGAGGAAAAAGCCGAAAAGCGAAGTGCGCGCCTCGCCCGCGGCCTCGACCCCGAAGACCATGGCAAGGGTTTCCTGGACAGCGTGCCCGTCGCCCTGCCCGCTTTGACTCGTGCGCTGAAGCTGCAGGAAAAGGCAGCGCGTGTCGGTTTCGACTGGAGCGAGGCAGCACCCATCCTCGACAAGATCGAGGAAGAGATCGGCGAGCTGCGCGAGGCACTGGCTAAGGGCGAAACGGCTGAGATCAAGGACGAATTCGGCGACATGCTGTTTGCCGTCGTCAATCTGGGGCGTCACCTCAAGCTCGATTCGGAAGCGGCGCTTAGCGGCACCAACGAAAAGTTCCGCTCGCGCTTCCACTATGTCGAGCGCGCGATCGATGCATCGGGAAGCACGCTCGAAAAAGCCACGCTGGACGAGATGGAAGTGCTCTGGCAGCAGGCCAAGGGCGTGAAATAATCAGGCTTACTGCCTGTTTTTGCGGTGCAATCGGCTTTCGATCTCTTGCCGGGCGGTGTGCGTGGCCTTGAGTGCGATGGTCGCGCTGCCATCCTCATTGTCTACCCGCGAAACGACGTCGCCATTGCGGTATAGCCAGTCGACAAGGCCGAACTGCGGCGGTTCGATCGTCACCGTCAATTCCTCGAGTTCGCCCGACATCCTGGTCTCGATCAGCGCCTTCAGCGCATCGATGCCTTCGCCGGTGACCGCCGAGATGGCGATCGGCGGCGCCTTGTTGGCGTCAGTGCCGTCGGCGAGCAGGCGCTCCCGGTTGCCGTCGTCGAGAAGGTCGACCTTGTTCCACACCTCGATGACCCGGTTCGCATCGCCAGCGTCGACACCGAGATCGGCAAGGATGCGCTCGACGTCCTCGGCCTGGGCGGCCGTATCCGGATCTGAGATATCACGCAAATGGATGACCAGATCGGCCTCGACGACCTCTTCCAGCGTGGCGCGGAAGGCGGCGACCAGATGCGTCGGCAGGTCCGAAATGAAGCCGACTGTGTCCGACAGGATGATCGGCGTGCCGTGCGGCAGGCGCACGCGGCGCAGCGTCGGGTCGAGCGTTGCAAACAGCATGTCTTCGGCCAGCACGTCGGCCCCGGTCAGCCGGTTGAACAGCGTCGACTTTCCGGCATTGGTGTAGCCGACAATCGCCACCACCGGGAACGGCACCTTCTTGCGCTTGGCGCGGTGCAGGTCGCGGGTGCGGCGCACCGTTTCCAGCTCATGCTTGAGCTTGATGATTTTTTCCTGCAGCTGCCGCCGGTCCGACTCGATCTGGGTTTCGCCGGGGCCGCCGAGGAAGCCGGCTCCGCCGCGCTGGCGTTCAAGGTGGGTCCAGCTCCGCACCAGACGGCCCTTCTGGTAGTTGAGATGGGCAAGTTCGACCTGCAGCGTGCCCTCCTTGGTCCGCGCGCGCTCGCCAAAAATCTCCAGGATCAATCCGGTGCGGTCGAGCACCTTGGCATTCATTTCTTTTTCGAGATTGCGCTGCTGCACCGGCGTCAGCGGATGGTCGACGATGACCACCTCCGCGTGACCCTCTTTGACGATCTCGGCGAATTCCGCGACCTTGCCGCTGCCGAGCAAGGTTGCCGGGCGTGGATCGTTGACGGTGACCACCGCCGTGTGGATCAGATCCAGGTTGATGGCGCGGGCAAGGCCGACCGCTTCGTCGTGGCGCGCATCCGCCGAACGCGTCAGCCGTGGACGGTTCGTTTCGTCATCGTTGCGCTGATGCCGGGTAAGCACCGGCACAATGACAACCGCCCGGGTCGGACCTGTGGCTTCCGTCCCGGAATTATGTGCTGGTTTCCCGCGGACGCCGCGGTCCGCGTCTTTTTCACGTGCCAATCAGGCGCCCTGGCTTTCCTCGCCATCGAACATCTGAACCGGCTGGCTCGGCATGATCGTGGAAATGGCATGCTTGTAGACGAGCTGGGAGTGGCCGTCACGGCGCAGCAGAACACAAAAATTGTCGAAGGAAGTGACCACGCCGGTCAGCTTGACGCCGTTGATGAGAAAGATGGTGAGTGGATTTTTGCTCTTGCGAACAGAATTCAGGAACAGGTCCTGAAGGTTTTGCGATCGTTCCGCCATTGTTCTTGTCTTTCGCCGATCCCCTTCGGTTTGCAGGCTAATGCGCCAAATTAGCGGGCACATGTCAAGCTTGCAAACACCCCCTTGCCGTCAGTAACGACAAGCAGAACGAGATATATTGATGTGCAGTCCGTCTGTGCGGTTATCAGGCTGGACTTTTTTCCGCAACGTCAAAAAAGGCTTGCCGCAATGAAAGTGTTATCGAACCGGGGTGCCCATTGGCGACCGCGGCACCGTCGATTGCCACGACCGGCATGGCGATTGTCGTTGCCGAACTGATGAAAGCTTCTCGCGCAGCCTTGGCTTCAGTGACTGAAAAACCGCGCTCCTCGATCGTCAACCCGAGCTTTGCCGCCACTTCGAACATGGTCGTGCGGGTGATGCCGCGCAGGATGCCATGCTCCGCCGGCCGGGTGACCAGAACGCCGTCCCTTGTAACGATCCAGGCGTTGGACGAGCCGCCCTCCTTGACGTTGCCATCGGTGTCGACGAACCAGGCCTCCTGGGCGCCGGCCTCCTTGGCCTTCTGCTTGGCCAGTACGTTGGGCAGCAGGCCGGTGCTCTTGATGTCGACCCGGTCCCAACGGTTTTCCGGCACGGTGATGACCTTGATGCCCGCCTCGGCTCGCTTGGCGGCCGCCGCCGGGTCGGCCTTTCTGGCCGTAATCACTAGCGATGACGGTGTATCGGCGGGGAAAACGAAGTCGCGGCTGGCAACACCGCGCGTAACCTGGACATAGACCAGGCCGTTGACGACGTGGTTGCGCCGGACGATTTCGCGCAGAAGAAGCGGCAGCACACCCTTGGTGACCGGCCAGTCGATCGACAATTCGCTAAGGGAGCGGCTCAGCCGGGCAAGATGGCGCGGCATGTCGACGATAAAGCCCTGCGCCACCTCGCAGACCTCGTAGACGCCGTCGGCGAATTGATAGCCGCGATCCTCGATATGCACGGCAGCGTCGGCATGGGCGACATAGCGCCCGTTCACATAGGTAATGCGCGGCATGGGTGATCCCTCAGAACAGTCTCGCTATTTCTAGGCGATTCCGCCGCTGCCGTAACCGGCAATTGCACGGGCCACGGCCCGCTGGACCAACAACAATGGGGATCAGACCCCCAGCGACTTCAGTTTCCGGTGCAGCGCCGAGCGCTCCATGCCAATGAATTCCGCCGTCTTCGAGATGTTGCCGCCGAAACGGTTGATCTGGGCGATCAGATAGTCCTTCTCGAACTGTTCGCGCGCCTCGCGCAGCGGCAGCGCCATGATGTGCTGGTCGGACTGGTTCGGCGTGCGCGGCATGACATCGCCGATCTCCGACGGCAACAGGTCGGCGGTGATCGGCGCATCGATATCGTCGCCACGCGCCAGGATCATCAGCCGTTCGACATTGTTGCGCAGCTGGCGGACATTGCCCGGCCAGTTGTGCGCCTGCAGCACGGCAAGCGCATCGTCGCCGATGCGGCGCGGCTTGATGCCGGCCTGGCGAGCGATCTGCTTCATGAAATTGTCGACGAGATAGGGAATGTCCTCTCGCCGCTCGGCCAGGCCCGGCACCATGACCGGAACCACCGCCAGGCGGTGATAGAGGTCTTCGCGAAAACGGCCGTCGGCGATCATCGCCTCCAGGTTCTGCGAGGTCGAGGAGATGATGCGGACGTCGACCTTGACCCGCTTGGTGCCGCCGACCCGCTCGAACTGCTGTTCGACCAGCACGCGCAAAATCTTGTTCTGCGTCTCGCGCGGCATGTCGGCCACTTCGTCGATGTAGAGAATGCCGCGGTGCGCCTCTTCAAGCGCGCCGACCTTGCGCTCGGTGCCGTTCGATTCGGTACCGAACAGCTCGATCTCCATGCGCTCGGGCGTGATGTTGGCCGCGCTCAGCGTCACGAAGGGCGCGCCCTTGCGCGTCGACAGCGTGTGGATGGCGCGCGCGGCGAGCTCCTTGCCCGAGCCGGACGGACCGATGATCATGACGCGGCTGTTGGTCGGCGCCACGCGCTCGATGGTCTGGCGCAGCTGGCTCATCGCCGACGACATGCCGATCAGGTCGAAGGTTTCGCCGCTGCGCTGCTTGAGGTCGGACACCTCGCGCCGCAATTTCGAGGTTTCGAGCGCCCGCTCGGCGATCAGGATCAGCCTGTCGGCCTTGAACGGCTTCTCGATGAAATCATAGGCGCCGCGGCGGATGGCCGACACCGCTGTCTCGATATTGCCGTGGCCGGAGATCATCACCACCGGCAGGCTCGGATGCATCGTCTTGATCTCGTCGAGCAGCGCCAGCCCGTCGAGGCGCGAGCCCTGCAACCAGATGTCGAGGAAAATCAGCCGCGGCGCCCGGTCGGCGATTGCCGCGAGCGCGCTGTCGGCATCGAATGCCGTGCGGGTTTCATGCCCTTCGTCGCTCAATATGCCCGCGACGAGTTCACGGATGTCTTCCTCGTCATCGACGATGAGAATATCAGACGCCATTACCGACCTTTTCAGTTTCTCGTTCGTGTTCCGTTTCGCCTTGACCGCGTGGCGGCGCGGTTGCGGCAGCTGGCGGCAGGATGATCGAGATCATCGCGCCGCGTCCACCGTGGAAATCCGCGGGCGCATCGTGCAATTCGAGCCGCCCGCCATGGTCCTCCACGATCTTCTTGACGATGGCGAGACCGAGCCCGGTGCCCTTCTCGCGCGTCGTCATGTAGGGCTCGAGCAGCCTTTGGCGGTTCTCGCGCGGCAAGCCTTTGCCATTGTCGATGACGTCGATTCTGATCGCGCCATTCTGCCGGGCAGCTTGAATCCGGATTATGCCGTGCGAACCGTCCTTTTGTTCCAGCCCGTCAATCGCCTCGGCCGCGTTCTTGATGACGTTGCCGAAAGCCTGCGCCATCAATCGGCTATCGAACGTGCCCTTGAGCGGTTCGTTGCCGAACACGCGTTCGAAAGCAATGTCGGCGCGGCTGACTTCGACCAGGAACGACGCCTCGCGCAGCGATTCACGCAGATCGATGGCTTTCATCTCGGGCTTGGGCATGCGGGCGAAAGCCGAGAACTCGTCGACCATGCGGCCGATATCCTCGACCTGCCGGATGATCGTGTCGGTGCACTGGTCGAAAATCTCGCGGTCCTCGGTGATGACCTTGCCGAAGCGTCGCTTGATGCGCTCGGCCGAGAGCTGGATCGGCGTCAGCGGGTTCTTGATTTCATGTGCGATACGCCGCGCCACATCCGCCCAGGCCGACGAGCGCTGTGCCTGGACGAGATCGGTGATGTCGTCGACCGTCACGACGTAGGATTTCTCCTCCTCGCCGTCGTCGCCGGCCTCGATGGTGATCTGCACGTTGAAGGTACGCTCGGCGCCGGTGCGATAGAAGGTGACCTGCTCGCGATAGACCGGCTTGCCGGATTTGCGGCCGATCTCGAAGACACGCCCGACATGCGGTAGCACGGCGGACAGGTTCTGCCCCAGCGCCGCCGTGGCCGATATGGCCAGCATCGTTTCGGCCGATTTGTTGACGATGGAGACGATGCCGTAGGGATCGACGCCGATGACGCCGGCGGTGACGCCGGCCAGCACCGCTTCCGAGAAACGACGCCGTTCGTCGATCAAATCCTTGGCCGACAGGATCTCGTTGCGCTGCGATTTAAGCTCCAGCAGCATCTTGTTGAACGTATCGCCAAGCGAGGCGACATCGCCGTCGGAAGGCCGTACCGGAACGGCGACATCGAGATTGCCGGTCGCAACCTCGTCAGCCGCGCCGATGAGTTGACGGATGGGCCGCACCAGACGGTCGGCCACCGCTATGCCGGTCCAGATGGCCGACAGGATGATGATCAGCGTCAGTGACAGATAGGGCAGCGCGAACGCCACCTGCGACGTCCGCCTGTTGTCTTCCAGGCCGCGATATTCGGCGGTGTTGGACTGGACGATCGCCCTCGCCTTGATCACTTCGGGGTCGACCAGGCGATTGGTGTAGAGGTAGAGGCCTTCGATCTCCCGCAGCTTGATGATGGCGCCCATGATGTTGCGCGTCTTCGGCTCGATCAGCACCGGTTTGCCGTCGGCCGCGGCGCTGACCGCGCCCTCCGGCGGTGGCGGCATAGAGAAATCCGCATCGGTCTTCGCGCTCATGACAAAGGAGCCGTCTTCCCTGACCAGCGCCGCATGCACCAGGCTCCTGCCCACGGCTTCCTTGTTCATCAGGTCGAGAAAGCCGGTTCGATCGAGGCCGTAAAGCGTGCGCGAGGCGTCGAGATCATAGGCCATCGACAGCGTCGTGCCCTGAAGATTACGAGCGTTTTCCTGCACATAGGCGTCGGCGATCGACAGCGACGAGTTGACGATCGCCTTGGTGCGGATTTCGAACCAGCGGTCGAGGCCGATATCGAGCGTGATCGAGGCAATGATGGCCACCATGATGGCGGGGATGGCCGCGACCAGCGCAAACATCGTCACGATGCGCACATGCAGCCGTGACGCCGCCTTGCCGTGCCGGCGCGCCATGGTGATGCGATGCACCTCGCGGCCGACCAGAGCAATCAGCGCCAGCACAAATAAGGCATTGGCCGCAATCAGCGTCAGCGTTGTGTTTGCGTCTGGCGTGATCGGCGTGGCGCCGACAAGAATCGCAAACGAGATTGCCGCCGTAACCAGCGCGCCGGCAATTGCCACAACGCCAGGCAACGCAAGCAGCCGCCGTCCATCCCTCTGGCCGGGTCTGCTGAAAAGCGGTTCGTTTGATGTGAGAGCTTGCGAAGCCATGTCGCCGTCTAAGAGCCAGTGATTGCGTTGGATGTATGCAACGCATTGTGGCGATTATGCAACAAGTGTGGCCGTGACGGAAATCTTTCGGCCGCCGATCCCCTGAAAAGGGGATGACCTCGCGTCACTTCGGGCAGCAGGCGCTCATGATCTCGACGATTTGTACACGTTGACACCCAGCTCGCGAATCTTCTTGCGCAACGTGTTGCGGTTGAGGCCCAGCAGTTCGGCGGCCTTGATCTGGTTGCCGCGCGTTGCCGTCATGGAAGCGAGCACCAGCGGATATTCGACCTCCGACAAGATGCGTTGATAGAGACCTGCCGGCGGCAAATCACCGGCAAAAGAGGCGAAATAGCGCTGCAGGAAGTGCTCCACCGCCTGGCCGATGGACAGATCGTCCGGGATCAAATTGCCGCCGCCGGGAACGACCGGTCTTTCGCCTGTCTTCAGCTCGGCTTCAATGATCTCGGCTGATATTTCGTCCTGCGAATAGAGCGCCGCAAGCCGGCGCACCAGGTTTTCCAACTCGCGCACGTTTCCCGGCCACGGATAGCGCTTCATCAATTCGATGCCGCCGGTCGAAATGCGCTTGGTCTGCAAGCCTTCGCTGGCGCCGATCTTGAAGAAATGCCGCACCAGATCGGGAATGTCTTCCGATCTCTCACGCAAACCCGGCAGCCGAAGCGGCACGACATTCAGGCGATAGAACAGATCCTCGCGGAAAAGCCCCTGGTTGATCAGCGTGCGCAGATCCTTGTTGGTGGCGGCGACGATGCGCACATCGGTCTTGATCGGGGTGCGCCCGCCGACCGTTGTGTATTCGCCCTGCTGCAGCACGCGCAGCAGCCGCGTCTGCGCCTCCATCGGCATGTCGCCGATCTCGTCGAGGAACAGCGTGCCGCCCTCGGCCTGCTCGAAGCGGCCGGTCGAGCGGTTCTGTGCGCCGGTGAAGGCGCCCTTCTCGTGGCCGAACAGCTCCGATTCGATCAAATCGCGCGGGATCGCCGCCATGTTGATGGCGACGAACGGACCGCCGCGGCGACGGCCATATTCGTGCAACGCGCGCGCCACCAATTCCTTGCCGGTGCCGGACTCGCCCGAGATCATCACCGTCAGGTCGGTCTGCATCATGCGCGCCAGCATGCGGTAGATGTCCTGCATGGCGGCCGACCGGCCGACCAGCGGCATCGCGTCAGGCTGTTCTTCCGGTCGCGTATCGATCTTAGGTCGGCGCGGCTCTGACAGCGCCCGGTTGACGATATTGAGCAGTTCGGTCAGGTCGAACGGCTTCGGCAGATACTCGTAAGCACCTGTTTCGGAAGCACGAATCGCCGTCATGAACGTGTTTTGCGCGCTCATCACGATGACCGGCAGCTCGGGCCGCGCCTTCTTGATGCGCGGCAGCATGTCGAAGGCGTTCTCGTCCGGCATGACAACGTCGGTGATCACCAGATCGCCCTCGCCCGCCGCCACCCAGCGCCACAGCGTCGAGGCGTTGGAGGTCACGCGCACCTCATGGCCGACCCGCGACAGCGCCTGATTGAGCACGGTGCGGATGGCCGCATCGTCGTCGGCGACGAGAATATTGCCGCGAACCGTCATTTGCGGTCTCCTTCGCCTTCATCATCGGCAGTGTCGATGGGTGTTTCTTTCCAAGCCGGCATCAGGATTCGGAAGGTGGTGCCGCGCGGCGTCGAATCGCATTCGATGATGCCGCCATGCTCGCCGACGATTTTCGCCACCAGCGCCAGGCCGAGCCCCGACCCGTTCGGCTTGGTGGTGATGAACGGATCGAACAGGATCGGCAGAATGTCTTCCGAAACGCCCGAACCATTGTCGCGCACGCAGAATTCAAGCGGCAGCGACACGCGGTCCTGGGTTCCGGGAACGGACACGCGGATGCCCGGCCTGAACGCGGTCGACAGCACGATCTCCCCCTGTGGGTCGCCGCCGATGGCCTCGGCGGCGTTCTTGACCAGGTTGAGGAACACCTGGATCAGTTGGTCGCGGTTGGCGAAAACCGGAGGCAATGATGGATCATAGTCCTCCATTATCCTGATTCTCTTGGCAAAACCGTTCTTCGCGATTGCCTTCACATGGTCCAGCACGACATGGATGTTGACGGGATAGCGGTCAATCGGCCGCTCGTCGGAAAACACCTCCATGCGGTCGACCAGGGAGACTATGCGATCAGTCTCGTCAGTGATGAGGCGGGTCAGCGCGCGATCCTCGTCGGACGCCGAGAGTTCGAGCAGCTGTGCGGCGCCACGAATGCCGGACAGCGGGTTCTTGATCTCATGCGCCAGCATGGCGGCAAGGCCGGTGACCGAACGCGCGGCACCCCTGTGTGTCATCTGCCGGTCGATCTTGTCGGCCATCGAGCGTTCCTGGAACATCACCACGATCGAGCCTGGGAATTCCGGCACCGGCGCGACATAGAGATCGACGACCTTCTCGATGCCGAGACGCGGCGACGACACGTCGACACGGTATTCGTTGACCGGCGCACGGCGCTCGCGCACCTGATCGACCAGCTGCAGCAACGGGCTGCCGAACGGGATCAGCTTGGACAGTGTGTTGCGGGCAAGCATGTTGGCACTTGAACGGAAGAAGTCTTCCGCATCGGCATTGGCGTAGGTGATGAACCCGTCCGGATCGACCATGATGACCGGACGGCGGATGGTGTTCAGCACGATACTGGCGGCATCCGCCATGTCGGAGCTCGGTGTGACGGTGGCGTTCATGCGGCGCTCCGCAAGGGCGTGGCTTCGCCGGAAAACACCTCATGCAGCAAGGCAATGACGCGGGCGGGTTCGAAAGAGGTGAGGATGGCTTTCCGCCGCTCATCGGAAACGCCAGCAGAGTGGCGGTCGAGATACCAGCCGAGATGCTTGCGCGCCTGGCGCAAGCCACTTTCGACGCCGTAAAGCGTCAGCATGTCTTCGTAGTGGGAAACGATGTAGTCCGCCATGGCTTGCGGGCTTTCCGGCACGCCGGAGGGCGCGTCGCCCGCAGCCGTTGCCGCGATGTGGCCCGCCGTCCATGGCGCGCCATAATGCGCGCGGCCGATCATCACCGCGTCGGCGCCCGACTGTTCAAGGATTTCGGCGGCCTCCGCGGGCGAGCCCACATCGCCATTGGCGACGACCGGGATCGAGACGACGTCCTTGATGCGGGCGATGGCGCGCCAATCGGCCTTGCCTTGATAAAACTGGCAGCGCGTGCGCCCATGCACGGTCACCATTTTAACACCGGCCTCTTCGGCGCGGCGCGCCAAGACGGGTGCATTGAGCGCATTGTCGTCCCAGCCGAGCCGCATCTTGACCGTGACCGGCACCTGGACCGCGCCGATCACCGCTTCGATCAGCGACAACGCGTGGTCGAGATCGCGCATCAGCGCCGAGCCGGCATAGCCGCCGGTCACCTTCTTGGCCGGGCAGCCCATATTGATGTCGATGATGTCAGCGCCCTCGCCGGCAGCGATGCGCGCGCCCTCGGCCATGTGCTCGGCCTCGCGGCCGGCAAGCTGGACCATATGGACGGGCAGCCCGGAATGACGGATGCGCAGGTCGCAGCCGGCCCTGCCCTTGGCAAGCTCGCCGCTCGCCACCATTTCCGACACGACCAGGCCCGCGCCATGCGCGTAGGCGCGTTGCCGGAACGGCTCGTCCGTTATTCCCGACATGGGCGCGAGGAAGACGCGGTTGCGGATTGTCACGCCGCCAATGTCGAGCGGCGAAGCCAATTTTGTCACTTCAGGCATGCACAAAAACCAAGCATATCGGATTGCTGCACATTCTCTAGCCATAAGAAAGGCATTGTGCAACGCGCAATGACGTCACATTGCGGCGCATTTGGGAAAATGCTGGCCTTCGCCATAAGCCGCGACTAAGCCTCTCGGCATGACAGACGCAAGCGAAAAACCGGCCGAGGCGACGACCGACAAGGTCGGCGTGGTCATCGTTGCCGCCGGTCGCGGCGCGCGTGCCGGAAAGGCCGACGGGCCGAAGCAATATCAACGCATCGGTGGCCGTGCCGTCATCGCGCGCACGCTGGAGACGTTCCTGGCGCATCCCGAAATTGGCCCCGTCGTCGTCGCCATCCATGCCGATGACCGCGCGCTTTTCGACAAGGCAGCCGGCGTGTATGCCGAGCGGGTTACCGCCGTGGTCGGTGGCGAGTCGCGCCAGGCCTCGGTCCGGCTCGGCCTGCTGGCGCTGAGGGACCGTACGCCCGGCCGTGTCCTTGTCCATGACGCGGTGCGGCCGTTTGTCGACGCGGCCCTGATCGACCGCACCATTGCGGCCATTGGCGAGCGCCAGGGCGCGCTGCCCGCTTTGCCCGTCGCCGATACGCTGAAGCGCGAGTCGGCCACCGGCATGATCGAGGAGACGGTGCCAAGGGCCGGCCTTCATGCCGCGCAGACGCCGCAAGGCTTTCCGTTCTGGCCGTTGCTCGCCGCGCACGAAAAAGCCCATCATCTCGGCAAGACGGATTTCACCGACGATGCCGCGATCGCCGAATGGGCGCATATTCCGGTGAAAATCGTTCAGGGGTCGCCGGACAACGTCAAACTGACCTGGGCAAGGGATATTGCGATGGCGGATCAGCGGCTTACTGGCGAGCGTTTTCCAGACATTCGCACCGGCAATGGCTATGACGTGCACGCCTTCGAGGCAGGCGACCATGTCACTCTGTGCGGCGTCGCCATTCCGCACGGCAAGAAGCTTTCGGGACATTCGGATGCCGATGTCGGCCTGCACGCGCTGACCGATGCGCTGCTCGCCACTTGCGGCGCCGGCGACATCGGCACGCATTTCCCGCCTTCCGATCCGCAATGGAAGGGCGCGGCGTCGAAGATCTTCGTCGAGCATGCGGCCAGGTTGGTGCGCGAACGCGGCGGCCGCATCGCCAATGCCGACATCACGCTGATCTGCGAGGCTCCGCGCGTCGGCCCGCATCGCGAGGCCATGACCAACGCGTTGTCGGCGATGCTGGGCATTTCCAGCGATCGCATCTCCATCAAGGCGACTACCAACGAAAAACTCGGCTTTGTCGGCCGCGAGGAAGGCATCGCCGCCATCGCCACAGCCAGTGTCGTCTTCCCCGGGGAGGTTCCCGCATGAACAACAGCGATCTTGCCAACGCCCTGCTCCAGGTCTGCCAGCAGCGCGGCATCATGCTGGCGACGGCCGAGAGCTGCACCGGCGGCATGATCATCTCGGCACTGACCGACATTGCCGGCTCGTCCGCTGTCGTCGATCGCGGCCTCATCACCTATTCCGATGAAGCAAAGATGGAGATGCTCGGCGTCTCGCCCGCCACACTCGAGGCGCATGGCGCCGTCTCGCGCGAAACGGTTCTGGAGATGGCGGAGGGCGCTCTGGCGCGCTCGCGCGCCGGGCTGGCGCTTGCCGTCACAGGCATTGCCGGCCCAGGCGGCGGTTCGCCGGAAAAACCGGTCGGCCTCGTCTGGTTCGGAGTTGCCCTAAGAGGTGGGCCGGTGGCTGCCGAGCTCAATATGTTTGCCGACAATGGCCGCGACTTCATCCGCCGCGAGACGGTCAAGCATGCGCTGGAGATCGCGCTGCGCGCGCTCGGCGACACTCATGAGATGGGCGTCGTTCCGTAGATGACGTCCGCACGTTTTTCGAAGGCTTCGGAAAACATGCGGAAGGCACGATCGAACATGGTGCCCATCACCACGCCGAGGATACGGCTCTTGAACTCGTAGTCGATGAAGAAGCGGACGTTGCAGCCGCCGCCGTCGGCCGGCTCGAAGCGCCAGATATTGCTGAGATATTTGAACGGTCCATCGATGTATTTGACATCTATTGTGTTTTCGTCCGGCTTCAGCAGCACTTGCGTCGTAAAGGTCTCGCGGATCGCCTTGTAGCCGATGCTCATATCGGCAACGAGAATGGTGCGGCGATCACGCTCCTTGCTAGAGCGCACCGTCAGCGCCTCGCACAGCGGCAGAAATTCAGGATAGGTCTCGATATCGGCGACCAGCGCAAACATCTGCTCCGGCGTGTGGGCAACGCGGCGTGTGGCTTCGAATTTCGGCATTGAAGCAGGATTTAACTGGCTTTTTTGAGCTGCGCCTCACGCGCCGCCCGCAGCCTGGCGAAATCGTCACCGGCATGATGCGAGGAGCGCGTCAGCGGGCTCGACGCCACCAGCAGGAAACCCTTGGTCTTGCCGATCTTCGCGAAGGAGTTGAACTCCTCCGGCGTGACGAAGCGGATCACCGGGTGGTGTTTCTTCGACGGCTGCAGATACTGGCCAATGGTCATGAAGTCGACATTGGCCGAGCGCAGGTCGTCCATCAGTTGCAGGATCTCGTTGCGCTCTTCGCCGAGGCCGACCATGATGCCGGATTTCGTGAAGATCGACGGGTCGAGCTCCTTGACCCGCTGCAACAGCCGGATCGAGTGGAAATAGCGAGCACCTGGCCGCACCGTCAGGTAGTTCGACGGCACGGTTTCGAGATTGTGGTTGAAGACATCGGGCTTGGCCGCCACGACGATCTCCAGCGCGCCCTCCTTGCGCAGGAAATCGGGCGTCAGGATTTCGATCGTGGTCAAGGGCGTCGCTGCTCGGATCGCCCGGATAACCTCGGCGAAATGCTGCGCGCCGCCATCGGCGAGATCGTCGCGGTCGACCGAGGTGATGACGACATGGGTCAGCCCCATCTGCTTGACGGCATGCGCGACACGCGCCGGCTCATCGGCATCGAGCGCGGTGGGAATGCCGGTGGCGACATTGCAGAAGGCGCAAGCGCGCGTGCAGATCTCGCCCATGATCATGAAGGTGGCGTGCTTCTTTTCCCAGCACTCGCCGATATTGGGGCAGCCGGCCTCTTCGCACACGGTTACCAGCTTGTGCGACTTCACGATCTCGCGCGTTTCGGCATAGCCCTTCGACATCGGCGCCTTGACGCGGATCCAGTCGGGTTTGCGCAGCACGTCCTGATCAGGCTTGTGCGCCTTCTCGGGGTGCCGCAGGCGCGGCGCGTTGGCGATCGTGTCGAGAACAGTGACCATCTCAAACCTGACTTGTTGGCGTCTGCCCGTCGGCATTCGCCCTTCTGGCGTCATCTAGGACTTTTCGGTGCAAAGAAAAAGGCTGCGGCGGCGCATGCCGCCACAGCCTTTTTCGCATAGCGGGGATCCGGAGCAATTCCAGGAAAAGTGTGACACGGTTTTCCGTCCGGAATTGCGTCAGAAGAACGAGATAAAACGGCGAGCCGTTTTATCGGCGAATGAGCCGCCCGGCAAAGATCAGCAGGCAGGCGCCGATGAAGCCGGTGATCAGGTAGGCGAGCCAGCCGACTCCGAAGGGTTCGATGTTGAGCGCCCTGAGAATTGCGTTCAGCACCACCGCGCCGACAATGCCCATAATGATGTTCATCAAGACGCCGGTATTGCTCTTCATGACCATCTCGGCCAGCCACCCGGCCAAACCGCCGATGATGATGGCCGCAATCCAGCCCACGCCATTCACGTCCATATGCCAACTCCTCCAGTGTCAGGTGAAAATGCATCCGGAAACGAACTGTCTTGCCGTAAGGTTCCTCCGGCGCATGTGTCTGAGTCTCGCGGCACCAATTTATCACGCGTTGAGCGCACGGCCATAGGCATCAAGCACGCTTTCCTTCATCATCTCCGACAGCGTCGGATGCGGGAAGATGGTGTGCATCAGTTCTTCCTCGGTGGTCTCCAGGTTCATCGCCACGACAAAGCCCTGGATCAGCTCCGTCACCTCGGCGCCGACCATATGCGCGCCGAGCAGCTGGCCGGTCTTCTTGTCGAAAATGGTCTTGATGAAGCCCTGGTCCTCGCCAAGCGCGATCGCCTTGCCGTTGGCGCCGAACTGGAAGCGGCCGACACGAATGTCCTTGCCTTCGGCCTTGGCCTTGGCTTCGGTGAGCCCGACCGATGCGACCTGGGGGTTGCAATAGGTGCAGCCCGGGATCTTCAGCTTGTCTGTCGCATGCACGCCGGGGAAATTGGCGATCTTTTCGATACATACCACGCCTTCATGCTCAGCCTTGTGAGCCAGCATAGGCGGCCCGGCGACATCGCCGATGGCGTAGATGCCGGGCACATTGGTCTTGCCGTAACCGTCAATGACGACACAGCCGCGATCCGTCTTCACGCCGAGCGTCTCGAGGCCGAGATTCTCGATATTGCCTTGCACGCCGACGGCCGAGATCATGCGGTCGGCGGTGATCTTCTCGACCTTGCCGTCCTTCATCTCGACATGTGCGGTAACCGAGTTGGCACCCTTCTCGACCTTGGTCACCTTGGCCTCGAGGATGATTTTCATGCCCTGCTTCTCGAACTGCTTCTGCGCGAATTTCGAGACCTCGGCATCCTCGACCGGCATCACCGCCGGCAAAAGCTCGACCACCGTCACCTCGGCGCCCATGGTGCGGTAGAAGGAGGCGAACTCGATTCCGATGGCGCCCGAACCCATGACCAGCAGCGATTTCGGCATCTCCTTCGGCACCATCGCCTCGAAATAGGTCCAGATCAGTTTGCCGTCCGGCTCGATGCCGGGCAGCGCGCGCGGCCGGGCGCCGGTGGCGAGAATGATGTGCTTGGCGGTATAGGTGCCCTCGCCCTTGACGCCCTTTGGCACCGGCGGCTGCGGCTCCATCGGCTTCTTCGCCGTCTTGGAGACGACGATCTCACCGGGCTTGGAGAGCTTGGCCTCGCCCCAGATAACGTCGACCTTGTTCTTCTTCATCAGGAAGGCGACGCCGCCATTGAGCCTCAACGACACTTTGCGCGAGCGGTCGACGACAGCGGCCGTGTCGGCGCTGACCTTGCCGCCTTCGAGCTTCAGGCCGTAGTCCTTCAGATGATCGGAATAGTGCATGATCTCGGCCGAGCGCAGCAGCGCCTTGGTCGGGATGCAGCCCCAGTTGAGGCAGATGCCGCCGAGGTGCTCGCGCTCGACGATCGCCGTCTTGAAGCCGAGCTGGGCGGAGCGCACCGCCGTGACATAGCCGCCGGGGCCTGAGCCGATGATTATGACGTCGTAGGATTCAGCCACGGGGTTTCTCCCTGATTTTCTCTAGAGTTCCAGCATCACACGCACCAATGGCGCCAATGCGTCACCTATATTGCGCGTATTTTCGGCATCGAGATGGACCCCGTCGATCGGTGTGGTCTCGGCCACCGTGCCGGCATCGAAAAAGCCGCAGCCGGCCTCGTCGGCGAGCGCGGAATATTGCGGCGCCAGCCGCTTCGAGGCCTCGTCGCCGCCGGCAAACATTTCCTTGAATTCGGCATTGTCGGTGCGGCTGACCGCTGGTGGCGCGACGATCAGGATTTGCGGCGCGGCCCAGTCGAACGGATAATCGTGGCCGCGCACGATGTCGATCAGCCGTTGCACCCCCTGCTTGGCCGCGACCGGATTGCCGTGGATCCAGGGCTTCATGTCGTTGGCGCCGAGCATGATGATGATCAGGTCGAGCGGCGCATGGCTGGTCAGGATCGTCGGCAGCACCTTGGCGCCATTGCGGTCGGCACCAGCCAGGTGATCGTCGAAAGCCGTGGTGCGGCCGTTCAGACCTTCGGCAATGACTTCGATATCATCGTCGCCCAACGCCGCCTTGAGCACGCTCGGCCAGCGATCTTCCAGCGCATGACGCCCGAGGCTCGCCGCGTCATAGCCCCAGGTCAGGGAATCGCCGTAGCAGAGGATCGTCTTCATGCACCCGCACCCGCCTCCGCCCTAAGCCCGCGCCGCACGCGCCATCCCACGAACAGCCACTGCACGATAACCGTGGCGATGCTTGGCAAAAACAGACCGGCGACAACGGGGAGATCGCCCGACCACTGGGCTTTGCCAGGCGGCTGCGAGAAGGTCCAGGCAATCAGCCCGATTCCGGCCAGCACGAACAACGAAACCCCAACAAGCCCCGTCAGGTTTATCGCCCTTTGCGGGTTTGGCACGAACTGCGCGATGAAAAACGCCACGGTCGCAACGATGGTGACCAGCGCCGAAACCATGAAGACCAGGATGTATTCGGAATTCGCATTGGTGACGATTGCCAGCCACAGCGCCACCAGCCCGCCGGCCAGGCCGGAAAGGATCAGGGCGAAAAGGCTGGTGACGAATTTCCGCACAGCCTTTTTCCTTCCTAGACCAGCATGCCCATCGGATTTTCGATCATGCGCTTGAAGGCGACCAGAAGTTCGGCGCCGAGCGCACCGTCGACGGCGCGGTGATCGGTCGACAGCGTCACCGACATGATATTGGCGATTCTGATCTCGCCATTCTTGACCACCGGCCGCTGCTCGCCGGCACCCACCGCCAGGATCGTCGCATGCGGCGGGTTGATGACGGCGGCAAAGTCCTTGATGCCGAACATGCCGAGATTGGAGACAGCCGTCGTGCCGCCCTGATATTCCTCAGGCTTCAGCTTGCGGCTGCGGGCACGGCTCGCCAGATCCTTCATCTCGTTGGAGATAGTGGACAGTGTCTTTTCGTCGGCGTGGCGGATGATCGGCGTGATCAGGCCGCCGGGGATCGACACGGCAACGCCGACATCGGCGTGCTTGTGCTTGACCATGGCGCTTTCGGTCCAGGACGCATTGGCATCCGGCACCGCCATCAGCGCCATCGCCATCGCCTTGATCACCATGTCGTTGACCGACAGCTTGTAGACGGGCACTTCGCCCTTGTCGGTCTTCTTCATCGGAGCCGCCGCATTGATCTGTGTGCGCAGCGCCAGCAGCGCATCGAGCTCGCAGTCGAGCGTCAGGTAGAAATGCGGGATGGTTGTCTTGGCCTCGACCAGGCGGCGCGCAATGGTCTTGCGCATATTGTCGTGCGGGACGAGCTCATAGGACCCTTCGGCAAACAGCTTCAGCACCTGTTCGTCCGACATCGCCTTGGGTGCCGCAGCCGGAGCCGCAGGTGCCGGAGCGCCGGCAGGTGCGGCTTTCGCGGCCGGTGCAGCCTTGGCGCCACCGCCGGCAATCGCCGCCTCGACATCGGCCTTGACGACACGGCCATGCGGGCCGGTGCCACTCACAGCGGACACATCGACGCCGGCGTCCTTGGCTATGCGCCGCGCCAGCGGCGAGGCGAAAGTGCGCTCGCCTGACGATTGGCTGATCTCCCCCCTTGTGGGGGAGATGGCCGGCAGGCCAGAGGGGGGCGCGACAGACTGAGAGGTCGGCGGGACAGCGCCCCCCTCTGTCGACTTCGTCGACATCTCCCCCACGGGTAGGGAGATTGACGCCTTATCCTGGTTGGCATCGGCTTTCGCGGGCGCGGCATCGCCACCACCCTTTGCCGCCGCCCCTGCATCCTCGCCTTCGCCGGCGAGAATGGCGATCAGCGCATTGACCTTGACGCCTTCGGTGCCGGCCGGAACGACCAGCTTGGCGACCGTGCCCTCATCGACGGCCTCGACTTCCATCGTCGCCTTGTCGGTCTCGATCTCGGCGATCACGTCGCCCGGCGAAACCTTGTCGCCCTCCTTGACCAGCCACTTGGAAAGATTGCCCTCTTCCATCGTGGGCGAGAGTGCCGGCATGGTGATGTTGATTGGCATAGTTACTCTCCCTGCAAGCCAGCCGGGCTAACCACGGCAAGTTCTAGACGTTTGCCTTTGAATTCCTTGCCAATCGATCGGGCCAAGAAGAAATTCAAACAAAGGAATGATGCTACAAGCCCAAGGCATGCTCCCCCAACAGAGCTCAGTACCTGAATTGCCTCATGGCGAAGTCCAAAAAAACCGCCAATGAACCCAATGACGAACCCAACAATCGCGCCAGCAACAAATCCACAAGCGATACTAGACAGGAAGCTCCGCCAAAATAGAGACCAAGCTATTCTCCTCACATCTGCCATCGTCGCCATTTCTGCCTCCCCCGCAAGAAAGACCGTCAGCGATACGTGACGGCTTTGACCGCCTCTATGACCTCGCCGACATTGGGCAAAGCCAGCTTTTCGAGGTTCGCCGCATAAGGCATCGGCACGTCCTTGCCGGCGATGGTGATGACCGGCGCGTCGAGGAAATCGAAGGCGCGCTGCGAAACCTGGTTGGCGATGTGGTCGCCGACCGAGTTCTGCGGGAAACCTTCTTCCACCACGATCAGGCGGTTGGTCTTTTTCACGGAGGCAATGACGGTGTCGAGGTCGAGCGGGCGGATGGTCCGGAGATCGATGATCTCGGCATCGATGCCCATGCCGCGCAGTTCGGCTTCCGCCTTGATGGCATAGGTCATGCCGATGCCGAACGAGACGATGGTGACGTCCTTGCCCTGCTTGTGAATGCGCGCCTTGCCGATCGGCAGCACGAAATCATCGAGCTTCGGCACGTCGAAGGACTGGCCGTAGAGGATTTCGTTTTCAAGGAAGATGACCGGGTTCGGATCGCGGATCGCCGCCTTGAGCAGGCCCTTGGCGTCGGCAGCCGTGTACGGCATCACCACCTTCAGGCCGGGAATATGGCTGTACCAGGCGGCATAGCACTGCGAATGCTGGGCGCCGACGCGGGCGGCCGCACCGTTCGGTCCGCGGAACACGATCGGTGCGCCCATCTGGCCGCCCGACATATAGAGCGTCTTGGCCGCGGAGTTGATGATCTGGTCGATCGCCTGCATGGCGAAGTTGAAGGTCATGAACTCGACGATCGGCTTCAGGCCGGCCATCGCCGCACCGACGCCGACGCCGGCAAAGCCGTGCTCGGTGATCGGCGTGTCGACGACGCGGCGCGGCCCGAATTCCTGCAGCAGCCCTTGCGTGATCTTGTAGGCGCCCTGGTATTCCGCGACCTCCTCGCCCATGACGAAGACATCGCCGTCGCGGCGCATTTCTTCAGCCATGGCATCGCGGAGCGCTTCGCGCACCGTGGTCGAGACCATCTCGGTGCCGGCGGGAATATCCGGATCGGCGGCAGGTTTGGCCGCCGGAGCGGCGGGAACTGCCTTCGGAGCCTCGCCGGCATCCTGGGGAGCCGCTTTTGTACCTTCCTCGGCTGCATCGGTCCGCTGACCGCCAGCGGAAACGGCATCCTGGGTGGAGGCAGGCTTGCCGCTCTTTTCGACATCGCCTGCACTTTCACCGTCCTGCAGCAACACGGCGATCACCGCGTTGACCTTGACGCCTTCGGTGCCGGCGGGAACCACGATCTTGCCGATCGTGCCTTCATCGACGGCCTCGACTTCCATCGTCGCCTTGTCGGTTTCGATCTCGGCGATGACATCACCGGCGACGACCTTGTCGCCCTCGTTCTTCAACCACTTGGAAAGATTGCCCTCTTCCATGGTCGGCGAGAGAGCGGGCATGAGAATTTCGATCGGCATGTCCTTGCCCTCCCGTTACAATACGATGTCGGTCCAGAGCTCGGACGGATCCGGCTCTGCGTCGTGCTGGGCAAATTCGGCGGCGTCGGCGACGATGTCGCGGACTTCCTTGTCGATGTTCTTGAGTTCGTCCTCGGTCGCCCACTTCTTGGCCGTCAGCCGCGCCTTGACCTGCTCGATCGGATCATGATCCGAGCGCATCTTCTGCACTTCTTCCTTGGAGCGGTATTTTGCGGGATCCGACATCGAGTGACCGCGATAGCGATAGGTCTGCATCTCGAGGATGATCGGACCGTTGCCGGCACGGCACCATTCGGTCGCCTGATCGCCGGCGGATTTGACCGCACGCACATCCATGCCGTCGACCTGAATGCCGGGAATCTTGAACGAGGCGCCGCGATGCGAAAAATTGGTTTCGGCCGACGAGCGCGACACCGAAGTGCCCATGGCGTAGCGGTTGTTCTCGATGATGTAGATCACCGGCAGCTTCCACAGCGAGGCCATGTTGAAGCTTTCATAGACCTGACCCTGGTTGGCAGCGCCATCGCCGAAATAGGTCAGCGACACATTGTTGTTGTCGCGGTAGCGGTTGGCGAAGGCGAGACCGGTGCCGAGCGAGACCTGCGCGCCGACAATGCCGTGGCCGCCGTAAAAATGCTTCTCCTTGGAGAACATGTGCATGGAGCCGCCCTTGCCCCTCGACAGGCCACCACGGCGTCCGGTCAGCTCTGCCATGACGCCCCGCGGTGACAGTTCCATCGCCAGCATGTGGCCATGGTCGCGATAGGCGGTGATCATCTGGTCGCCGTTAATCAGCGACATCTTCATGCCGGTGACGACCGCTTCCTGGCCGATATAGAGGTGGCAGAAGCCGCCGATAAAGCCCATGCCGTAGAGCTGGCCGGCCTTTTCCTCGAAGCGGCGGATAAGCAGCATGTGCCGGTAGGCGGCAAGCTCCTCGTCCTTGGTGAAGTCGGCCGGCTTGGGGGCGGAAAGCCCGGTTGATTTGGCGGATGTCGATTTAACGGATTTGGCAGGCGCTTTTTTGGCGGCGGTGGCCATGCATCACTCCCTGTTGGCGTCTCTTTGCGGACACTAAAGCAGACCATGTCTGCTCCGGGGAGGATCAGCTCCTCCCCACCGATTGGAAGGAAGCTAACATGCGAGACCGCGTTTCGCTATGCAGAAAAATGCATGGCTGGCATGCGCCTAAACGCCTAGAATCATTAGAGATAACAGCGATTAACCTAAATTAGGTTATTTCGAATTGGCCGGCAGCATGATGGTGATTTCATCGGGCTGGGACAGATTGAGCGCCCGGCGTGCCTGCTCGTCGAGCATATCCTTTTCAAGCGTGCCCTCATGCATCAGCTGGACGCGCCGCTCCAGATCGACCCGGCGCGCCTTGATGGCATCGTACTTGGCCTGCAATTCGATGGTCTGCGCTTCGAGCTGATATTTGGAATTGATGCCGAATTCGCCATGATAGGCATGGAAGCCGAAATAGGCCAGGAACGCCACGCAAAGCGACGGGATGATCAGCCGGCCGGTGTTTCTCTGCTTGTGCTGGCGTGTCCACATGGTCGCAATCCTTTGACCGCCATTTGTCGCTCGATTGTGCTTAATGGACGGTTACGGACAGGTGCATTAGCCAGCGGCCGCAACGAAAAAGGGCGGGAAAATCCCGCCCATCGTCGTTTTCGCCAGTTCGGCAGAATTTAAGCTTTGACCACCGACTTGCCGGCGTAGCGCGCCTGCTTGCCGAGCTCTTCCTCGATGCGGATCAGCTGGTTGTACTTGGCCATGCGATCCGAGCGCGACAGCGAACCGGTCTTGATCTGCCCGCAATTGGTGGCGACGGCGAGGTCGGCGATGGTCGAATCCTCGGTTTCGCCCGAACGGTGCGACATGACGGCTGTGTAGCCTGCCTTGTGCGCGGTCTCGACAGCGTCGAGCGTTTCGGTGAGCGAGCCGATCTGGTTGACCTTGACCAGGATCGAATTGGCGACACCCATGCGGATGCCGTCGCGCAGCCGCGCCGTGTTGGTGACGAAGAGGTCGTCGCCAACCAGCTGCGTCTTGTTGCCGATCAGGTCGGTCAGGTACTTCCAGCCCTCCCAGTCGTCCTCGGCCAGGCCGTCCTCGATCGAGATGATCGGATAGTCGGCGGCAAGCTTGGCCAGGTACTTGGCCTGCGCCTTGGGATCGCGGGTCCTCTTCTCGCCCTCATAGACGTAATTGCCGTCCTTGAAGAATTCGGTCGCCGCACAGTCGAGACCAAGCGCGATCTCCTCGCCCGGCTTGAAGCCGGCCTTCTCGATCGATTCCATGATGAAATCGAGCGCCACCGGCGCACTCTTCAGATTGGGCGCGAAGCCGCCTTCGTCGCCGACATTGGTGTTGTGGCCGGCATCCTTGAGCTTCTTGCGCAGCGTGTGGAAGATTTCCGAGCCCCAGCGCACGCCTTCGCGCAGCGTCGGCGCGCCGACCGGCAGGATCATGAATTCCTGGAAATCGATCGGATTGTCGGCATGCGCGCCGCCATTGATGATGTTCATCATGGGCACCGGCAGCAAATGCGCCTTGGTGCCGCCGACATAGCGGTAGAGCGGCAGGCCGGCGGCTTCCGCCGCGGCCTTGGCGACCGCCAGCGAGACGCCGAGGATGGCGTTGGCGCCGAGCCGGCTCTTGTTGGGCGTGCCGTCGAGCTCGATCATGGTCTGGTCGATGTGGATCTGGTTTTCGGCTTCCAAGCCGCCGATCGCCTCGAACAGCTCGCCATTGACGGCCTCGACCGCCTTGAGCACGCCCTTGCCGAGATAGCGGGCGCCACCGTCGCGCAGTTCGACGGCCTCATGCGCGCCGGTCGACGCGCCCGACGGCACCGCGGCGCGGCCCATCGAGCCGTCTTCGAGGACGACGTCGACCTCGACGGTCGGATTTCCACGGCTGTCCAGGATTTCACGCCCGACAATGTCGATGATGGCGGTCATTGCGATGTCCCCGATTGATCGATTGAAAGCGTCGCGCCCCTCTTAGCCAAAGTGCCGCAAAAGGCAATCAGGAATGGCATGAAATAATGGTGACAGTCGCCCCATGCGCTCAGGCCGTGGGGCATGGGCGACGCCATCTGAACGCAAACAGCCCGCCCTGACGTCATATGTCTGGCGCGGCATGGGGTGGGTGCCCCGCCCCTGCGGCAATGCCTTTGTCACGAAACCAGGCGGCACACAAACTCCACCCGATGCTTCAAAAGAGGCTACCGCCAACGTGACAAACTTCACAATGCAGAGAATTCGAAGATGTTAGGGTCACATCTACAACGCGAACTATTTGGCGTCCACAGTGAAATCAACAAACTTGAACTCTTTGGGGAGGCGGCAATGGCAGCGATTTCAGGTACTGGCTGGGAACTTCTTATTAGTCGCCAAGTCGAGCATACGAGGGGCACCAGACGCAGGACAGTTGGTACCTATAAAGTCTTTCACAACGGCACGGCAGTAACGGGTCTATCGGGGTTCGTGTGTGAATCTCGCGGCCCAGGCGACAATTCCAAAGAAGACAATGGCAGGCGCATCGAGCCCGGCACCTATCCACTGGCGACGCAGGCCGGAGGCAAATATGTGACCATCGGCTACACTGGCGGCAAGACGCCACCCAAACCTGGACTCGAACTGCTGAAGACCAACAAGCGCACCGAAATCCTGATCCATCCGGGCGTCAATTTCCTGTCCAGCGTCGGATGCATCAACCCGACGAAGAAGGTGAGCGGTCCTCTTTCCGACATGGATTTCACGGAGAGCCGGACACGCGTAATCGCCCTCATCGACGATCTGAAAACCTTTGCCGGCGGTGGCTTCCCGAAAAGCAACGGCAAGCGAATTCCCAATGCTTCGGTGGTCGTCGAAGGCGAACCGGTGCTGTCGACCGAGAGTGTCGAGAGCGTGCTCGAAGCCGTTGCGGGCGATCCGAGCAAGGGTTTGCCAGCAGCGGTCTTCCAGAAATTCTCGCCCAGACCGGCAAGCGGTTCCAAGCGAACAATCTATGACGGTTACATCGGCGCCTTTACCTCCGAAAAAGGCCTCAAGACACTTGGGCGATCATGGGGTGTGCAACAACTATGATCGGCTGATGCATTTCTTCGCTCAAGCGGCGATGGAAACCGGTGGCTTCACCCTCATTCGCGAATCCCTGACCTACACGACCGTGGCGGCAATCCGGAACGCATGGAGGTCGCGAGCCGCGGGCAAGACCGATCAGTGGATCGGGGACAACCTGCTGCGCAAGCCGCAAGCCCTGGGCGACTGGGCCTATGGCGGCCGCATGGGCAATGTGAAAGGAACGTTGGACGGCTTCAATTTCCGCGGCGGCGGCACGTTCCAGACCACCGGGCGCGACGCGTACACGGCCAAGGGCAAGCTCGCCAAGGTTGACCTCGCCAATCATCCTGAACTGATCGAGGATCCGCAGACTTCGCTGCTCGCAGCTTGCGCCGAATGGAAAGGGTCAGGCTGCAATGCCTTTGCCGATGCCGGCCTGATCAAAAAGATCTCGCGCGCGATCAACGTCGGCAACGCCAATTCCGCCACGCAGGCCAATGGCGAAGCGGATCGGATCGCCTGGCACGAAAAGATTTTCAAGGCGGTGAAGAATGCCGGACTCCTCGGCTGAGCATGCCTCGGATCACGTTCGGCAACACCACGTCATCATAATTCAGAGATAACAATCTCTGTGTCGACTAGGATGGTGATGCGCGGGGCGAAACAGGAGGAGTTTCGCCATGTCCGAGTTGAGCGGTATCGTGAGTTTGTTCCTGATCGCGGCGGCGTTCCTGACGTCCTGCGATACGCAGCAGCCGCCAAGGGCGGCGACGCAGCTGTCCACGTTTCATGCGGCAGAATAATTTAGAAACTGTCGGGTTGCACTGAAAAGGCCCCCGTTTCGGAATTCGGGGGCCTTTTCACGTCAGGCGTCAGCGCAGCTGATCAATGCCAATACGGCGTGACCTTGTAGTAATCATAGGAAGCATCACGCGCGGCCTCGCCATCGGCGCCGGCCAGTTCATTGATCGAATAGGCGGGTGCTGCCTTCAGCTGCTCCTTCGAGAACGGCACGACATAGCCGCCCTTGTCCTCGTCATAGTCGAGGCTCGCCCACGGAATGGCGTGATACTTCTCGCCAATGCCGAGAAATCCACCGAACCCGATAACCGCGAACATGATGCCGTTCGACGTCTTGTCGAGCATGATGTCCTCGATGCTGCCGATGCTCGTGCCTTCGGTGTTGTAGACCGACGTGCCGATGACGCGCGAAGCGGCGATGGCTTCGGTGTGGCCTGTCTGGGTGGTCATGGCTGCTGCTCCTCATGTCGTTGATCGATACTTTGACAATGAGGGGCGCGGGCGAAAGTTCCCGTTTTTTCGAGCGGCGGGCGGTTACTCCGCGAGGATGAACGTCACCTTCATGTTGACGCGATAGGCCGCGATCCTGCCGTCCTCGACGACGATCTTCTGGTCCTGGATCCAGGCGCCTTCCACGTTCTTCAGGGTCTTTGAGGCGCGCTCAATCCCCTTCTCGATGGCGTCCTGAAAGCTCTTTTTCGACGACGACGTGATTTCGGTGACGCGGGCGACGGACATGGCTTCCTCCTGCCAAGACGCTCATTTGCAGCAGCGAGCCTACAGCCGGCTTATGCCTTCCACAAGCAGGGCAGCGCGCGCGCCATCGCCGAATCCATCAGCCTCGGTTCAGGTCAGCAGCATTCTTGGCGATGCGGTCGAATGCCATCAGTCTTTCGAGCAGCGCCGGCATGTCCTTCAGCGGCAGCATGTTGGGCCCGTCGGAGGAGGTCGAATTGTCGGGATCCTGGTGGGTCTCTATGAACACGCCGGCGACGCCGACGGCAACGGCAGCCCGCGCCAGCGTCTCGACAAAGCGGCGCTCACCACCGGAGGAACCGCCCTGCCCGCCCGGCTGCTGCACCGAATGGGTGGCGTCGAAAATCACCGGCGCGCCGATCTCGGCCATCAGAGGCAAAGCCCGCATGTCCGACACCAGCGTGTTGTAGCCGAAAGACGCGCCGCGCTCGGTGGTCAGCACATTGAGGTTGCCCGAACCGGTGATCTTGGCCACCACGTTCTTCATATCCCAGGGCGCCAGGAATTGCCCCTTCTTGACGTTGATCACCTTGCCGGTCTTGGCGGCGGCGACCAGCATGTCGGTCTGGCGCGACAGGAAGGCCGGAATCTGCAGCACATCGACATGGTGTGCGACGATCGCGCACTGCTCCTCGGTGTGGACATCGGTCAGAATGGGAACCGAAAATTCCTTGCGCAACTCGTCGAACACCGGAAGCGCCGCGTCCATGCCGGCGCCGCGCGTTGCCGACAGCGAGGTGCGGTTGGCCTTGTCGTAGCTGGTCTTGTAGACGAGGCCGATGCCGAGCTTGCCGGTCAGTTCCTTCAGCGCGCCGGCCATGTCGAAAGCGTGCTGGCGCGATTCGAACTGGCACGGGCCGGCGATCAACGCCAAGGGCCCGCTGTTGTCGAAGACGACGTTGCCGACGGTTACCGACGAATTCGGCGCCAGCGAATTGGGCCCTTGCGGCTTGCTCATGGGGTCTCCCGGAAGATGAAAGCCGCGCCCTGTCCGGATGCCGGCTGCACGACGATTTCGTTGCCCGCTATATCGTGCCCGACGGCGTTGTCTGCAAGCAGCCTCGCGACAGCGCCGACACTGCGGGCCGAAAAGACGATCGCGGCGAAGCGAAGGTCCGTCGGCGCGCCAGCCGACATGCCGAAGCGCTCAGCGAAAGCCGCGGGCTTGAGAACGCTCAAACGCGCGTTCGCCAGGTCGAACGCCGTGCTGCTCCTCTGCCTCGAACCCGTCGCTGTCTCGATCAGGTGGCGCTTTTCGGATGGCACGTCGCTGATCGCGACGATTTCGGCAATGCCGGTCACGCCGTTGGCATGGGCCTGCAGTGCTGTACGGTCGATTTGAGGGGCGTTGATCCGCTCGCAAGCGAACAGAAAGGCGTCCATCGTCTCGGCGCCGGCGGCGAAAGCCAGTTTGAACGAGGCCATGTCGCTCTTTCCGGCCGTGTCGGTGAAGGCGCGGGAAAAGCTCAGTACGTCTCCCGCCGACAGGCCGGCTTTGATAAAGCGCGCATGGTCCGCATCGGCATCGTCGGTGGCCAGCACCACGGCGGAAAAGCCCTCATCGCCCAGCCTGGCGCGATTGAGCCGGTCGCGCGCGACAAAGACATTGCCACCGGCAAATGCCTCGTCTGCAGCCTGTTCATTCCCGACCGCCAGCGGTTCGAGGTAGGTGCCGTCGGCGAAGAAGACGCAGCAATTTTCGGTGCCGAAAGGGTGGATGCCGGTTGGTGCGACGATGAAGCCAAGCGATGTCAGCCGCGCCCGCGCCACGGCGAGGCTCGCCGTCGGCAGCACCAGATGGTCAAGCGGATGGGTCGTGCTGGTCATGCCGGCGCGGTGTGCATCATTCCCGAAATTGGTTCAAGGCCTCTTGCCGGCCCGATCAGGCCGTCGCCACGATATCGGCCGAATAGCGCAATTCGCGCAAGGGTTTGACCCGGCTGGTCGTCTCGGCATAGAGCGGGTGCGCCTTGTATGCGGCAAGCGCGGCATCGTCCTCGAACTCGGCATAGACGACCACGTCGATCGCATCCGACAGCGGATCGACCTTGGTGTTGAGCGTCACCTCGAAGAGGCTTGAATGCGGGATCTTGCCCAGTGTGAGCAAGCCCGTGCGCACGGCCTCGACATCGTCCTTGCGCCGCGCGCTGAAGAAAACGATATGCCGGATCACGCCTGCCTCCACGTTCGATTTGCGGCATGTTTTGTGTGAGCGGGACCGTCGCGTCAACCGCCACGATGTCGCGCCCGGCAATGCCGGCAGGCGACTTTGCAGAGGCGCAAAAAGCTAGGATTTGCCGGTGACGTAGCGCACGACGCGCGACATCTCCCTGACCGTCGTGTCGAGATAGCGGCCCTGATTGTAGAGGCCGTCCCAGATCAGGAAAAAGGCGATGGCGGTGATGACGATGACGTAACGCATGGCTGAAACTAACGTATGTGGCTGTTCGTAACCACAGCGATTTCACCGGCGGTCGCTCGCCCTCACGGATTCTGGCCCCAGGCACGCCACCTGGGCCAGTGCCGGGCACGGCTTGCCTCTTGAAGTTCCCGTCGATGCGGTGGAAGATTGTGGCCAAAATTCACGCAGGCTACGGCGTTCGCGCCTGACGAATGAAAGTGGAGGATGTGGAGGCCGGCAGATCTTGCGCCGCCCCCGCGGAAGTCCAGGGGGGTGTGAGATGGCTGTCAGGGAATACAAAGGCATCGGCGACGCCATCAGGCTGGACGAACTCAATTTCGCCGAGATGGTCAAGGGCCTGCCGGCCAAGGCGCGCATGGTGCTGTCGGCGGCGATGAAATTGCCGCGCGGTTCGCTGAAGGTGAGGATGCCGGATGGCCGGGCGGTTCTTGTCGGCGGCAACGGACCCGGCCCGGATGCCGAACTGGTGTTGAAGAACTGGCGCCTGCCCGGCCGTGCCTTTTCCGGCGGCACCATCGGCGTTGCCGAATCCTACATGGACGGCGACTGGGAAAGCCCTGATGTAACCAGCTTCCTGGAACTGTTCGTCGTCAACTCGGCCGTTGGCGAACGCATTGCCGGCGGCGCCAGCTGGCTCATCAACACGGTCCAGCGCATCCGCCACTGGTTCAACGAAAACACCCGCACAGGCTCGAAGCGCAACATCTCGGCGCATTACGATCTCGGCAACGCCTTCTACAAGCAATGGCTCGATCCCAGCATGACCTATTCGTCGGCGCTCTATGCGACCGGCGCCAACGACCTGGAAAGCGCTCAGGCCGCCAAATACCGCGCGCTGGCCAAGGATACGGGCATCGGCAAGAAGGACCATGTGCTCGAGATCGGCTGCGGCTGGGGCGGTTTTGCCGAATTTGCCGCGCGCGAGATCGGCTGCCGCGTCACCGGCCTGACCATCAGCCGCGAACAGCACGATTTCGCCAAGGCGCGCATCCAGAAGGCGGGACTGTCTGACAAGGTCGACATCAAGCTGCAGGATTACCGAGACGAAACGGGCACTTACGACCGCATCGCCTCGATCGAGATGTTCGAGGCGGTCGGCGAAAAATATTGGCCGGTATTTTTCGGCAAGATGAAGGCATGCCTGAGGCCCGGCGGCACCGCCGGCCTGCAGATCATCACCATCAACGAGGCCGCTTACGACACCTATCGGGCGCGGCCGGATTTCATCCAGCGCTATGTCTTCCCAGGCGGCATGCTGCCGACGCCGTCGATCCTGAAGACGCTGGGCAGCGACCATGGCCTTGCCCATCTGCGCGAGCGCGTCTTTCCGGACGACTATGCCCGCACGCTTGCCGAATGGCGCAACCGCTTCTGGGCGTCGTGGGAAAAGATCGTCCCGCTCGGCTTCGACGACCGCTTCAAGAAGCTTTGGGAATTTTATCTCCACTATTGCGAAGCCGGCTTCAGGGCCAGCTACATCGACGTGCGCCAGGTGGTCTACAAGGCCTGATCCGAAGCGTGATTGAGCGGGCGTATGCCCGCTCGTTTCCCTGTTACCTGCGCGTTTGCCTCAAAGCAGGATGCGATACTTCGCAAACCCGGATTCGCCCTCGCCGGCCGGCTCGATCTTGAGCGATTTCACCCCAAATATGAAATCCTTCGCTTTGGGGCCGGTCTCGAACACGACGCTGGTGCCGGGCAGCGGCGTGAACGACCAATTGTCGTCGGCCGAGGGGTTGATCGTGCCTTCGCTGACGACGTAGCGCACGATCACGTCGCGGTTGGTGTCCGGCGCCTCGTAGATGATCTTCGAGGCATTGATGTCGGGGAAATTGCCGCCACCGCCGGCGCGGTAATTGTTGGTGGCGACGACGAATTTCGCTGCCGGATCAATCGGCTTGCCGTCGAAGCTGAGGCCGACGATGCGGTTCGAGCCGGCATTGGCGACGCCACCCTTGGCATCGTATTTCGGCAGCTGCGACAGGTCTATTCCGTAGCTGACGCCATCGATCACATCGAAATTGTAGGACGGGAATTCGGTGTCGATGAGCGCCTGGTCGGCTTTGCCCGGCTCGATCTTCCTGAAAATGCCGGCCGACATTTCCAGCCATTCCTTCACTTGCGCGCCGGTGATTTCGACGGCACGAACCGTGTTCGGATAGAGATAGAGGTCGGCGACGTTCTTGATGGCGATGTCGCCCACCGGCACGTCGGTATAGTAGTCGGCGCCGTTGCGCCCGCCGGCCTTGAAGGGCGCCGCCGCCGACAGCAGCGGCACGTCCTTCCACTGCGTGCTTTTTAATATGTCCTTGAGGTACCAGCTCTGCGCCTGGTTGACGATCTGCACCGACGGATCGTCGGCGACCAGCGCGAAATAGGAATAGAGCGGCGCCGAGGTCTTGCCGACCGGTCGGCGGACATAGGCAAGTGTCGCCTCATGGTCCGCCTTCAGCGCATCGACGACGCGCTGGTCGTCCGCCACCGTCGGCTTGTTTGCCTTGTCGACGCGCTGGTAGATCGGCCTTGCCTCCGATGTGGCCGAGGCTACGCGCCATTTCGATCCGTCCCGTTCCAGAAGCAGATCGATCAGTCCCATATGCGAGCCCCAGAAACCGCCCATCACGGCGGGCTTGCCCTGCAGCGTGCCTTTCTCGGTGTCGACGCCTTCGAGCGCCTGAAAATCCTTCTTGCCGGGGAAGACGAGATGCTGATGGCCGGTGAACACCGCATCGATGCCTTCGACGCCGGCGACGAAGAAGGAGGCGTTCTCCATGCCGTCGCCCTGCTTGATATCGATGCCGGAATGCGAGAGCGCGATGACGATGTCGGCGCCCTCCTCCTTGATCTGCGGCACCCATGCCCTGGCCGCCTCGACGATGTCGCGCGTCCTGACATTGCCTTCCAGGTTCTTCAGGTCCCAGACCATGATCTGCGGCGGCACAAAGCCGATGATGCCGATCTTGATCGGCTGCTCGGCGCCCGACCCGTCCTTGATCTTCTTGTCGAGGATGACATAGGGCTTGAGGTAGAGCTTGTCGTCGCGCGGTTTGGCGGCAAGCTCGGTGCCGCGGATCAGATTGGCGCAGACGAAGGGGAAATTGGCTCCGGCCAGCACCTTGTCGAGGAACGACAGGCCGTAATTGAACTCGTGATTGCCGAGCGTCGAGCATTCATAGCCCAGCAGGTTCATGCCCTTCATGATCGGATGCAGATCGCCTTCCTTGAGGCCCTTCTCATAGGCGATGTAATCGCCCATCGGATTGCCCTGCAAAAGATCGCCATTGTCGATCAGCATCGCATTGGTGGCTTCCTTGCGCACCGCCGCGATCAGTGAGGCCGTCCGTGACAGGCCCATCGTGTCGTTGGCTTTGTCGGCGTAGTAGTCGTAAGGCAGCACATTCACATGAATGTCGGTGGTCTCCATGATCCTCAGATGCGCCTGATTGGCCTGCGCGCGGGCGGAAAACGGATGCAGCATGATCAGCGCCCCGCTGGCGGCCGTACCGGCAAGAAAACTACGGCGGGAGACGGGGTAATTGAGATGCGGCATTGGTTTTCCTTCCCAGCGACGTGACAAGATCCCAGCCCCGGGCGGAAGCTTCGCGCCGAAAACCGGCCATGTCCATCGGGAAGTCAGTCGATCAGCAAAAGGTGACGGCTGGATGAATATCCTTGGCCGCGGTTGAGAACCTCAGCCCTTGTCATCGTCGCCCTGGGTGATCAGCCGCGCGCTGCGCTGGCCGGTGAAATAGATCCATAGCCAGCTAAGCGACACCGAGAGCCGGTTGCGGAAACCGATCAGGAAGTAGATATGCGCCACGCCCCACAGCCACCAGGCAAGCCATCCCGTGAGCTTGATCGAGCCGAAATCGATCGCGGCTGCCCACTTGCCGATCGTCGCCAGGTCGCCGGCATGTTTGTAGCGGAAAGGCCGCGGCGCGCCATCGCCGGCCAGCCGCGCCCTGATCGTCGCGGCGACATGCTTGCCCTCCTGCTTGGCCGAGGGCGCCACGCCGGGCACCGGTTTGCCGTCCGGCCGCAAGACATGCGCGGTGTCGCCGATGACGAAGATTTCAGGACTGTTCGGCACGGTCAGATCGGGCTCGACCATTACCCTGCCCGCCCGGTCCACCGGCGCGCCCAGCCACTCTCCCGCGGGTGAAGCCGCCACGCCGGCGGCCCACAGGATGGTTCGCGCCGGCAGATGCGTATCGCCAAAGACGACGCCTTCGGCATCGAGGCGCGTGACGGCGCGGCCAAGCTCGACCGTGACGCCCCGCCGCTCCAGCGCCTTGCGCGCATAGTCGGACAGCTTTGGCGCGAAATTGGCTAGGATCCTGTCTCCGGCCTCGACCAGCACCACACGCGCCTCACGCGTGTCGATGTTGCGGAATTCGCCGCGCAGCGTTTCATGCGCGAGTTCGACAATGGTGCCGGCAAGCTCCACGCCGGTCGGGCCGCCGCCGACGATGACCAGTGTCAGCAGTGCCTGGCGCTTGGCCGGATCGGTCTCGCGCTCGGCCTGCTCGAAGGCGAGCAGGATGCGCCGCCGAATGGTGGTTGCGTCTTCAAGCGTCTTCAGCCCGGGCGCGAAAGGCTCCCATTCGTCGTGGCCGAAATAAGCATGACGCGCGCCGGTGGCGAGCACCAGCGTGTCGTAGGGAACAGAACTGCCGTCCTCAAGCAGCACGCGTTTGCCTGGACGGTCGACGCCGGTGACGTTGCCGAGCAGCGTCGTCACGTCCTCGCGCTTGCGCAGCAGATGACGGATCGGCCAGGCAACTTCCGAGGTCGCCAGCGAGGCGGTCGCCACCTGGTAAAGCAGCGGCTGGAAAAGGTGATGGTTGCGCTTGTCGATCATGGTGATGCGCACGGGTGCGCCGGCCAGCGCCCGGGTGAGTTCGAGACCGCCGAACCCTGCGCCGACGACAACGACATGATGGCTGGTTTCACTCATCGCATTCACCCCTGTTTGTCTCTCTTTATCTAGTGATTTTTGTGCACCGCAACAATGTCGCGGCGCGCTAGACTGCCGCGCGTAAGGCTGCCCAGGACTCGTCGCCGGATGTCGCGAATGCCTATGTCGGCAAGCCTGGACGGGTATAGCCTTGCAGGGGCTGGAACCACGGGAGTGAAGCATGGCCAACGACGATGACAAAGATCGCAAAGGGCGGGCGCAATATTCTTCGCCGCCTTGCTTCATGCACGAACTCGATCCGGAATTTCGCGCGCCATTGACCGACTGGACCGATGTGCGCCGTTGGCGCAAGGCCGAGCGCGAGCGTCTGATCGCGGCACGGTTGGCGGTTTCCGCCGATGCGCGGGTGGCGATGTCGCGGGCTATCGCCGAAGGGCTCGACGCGACCATGGGCGACATTGCCGGCCGCATGGTCAGCCTCTATTGGCCGTTTCGCGGCGAGCCGGACCTGCGGCCGTGGATGCCGTCGATCAACGAACGCGGCGGCCGCACGGCGCTGCCCATCGTGATCGAGAAGGGCCAGCCGCTGATCTTCCGCGCTTATGTGCCTGGCGACCGGCTGGAAAAAGGCGTCTGGAACATCCCTATCCCCGCCGAAGGCGACCCGGTGCTGCCCGACATCGTCATCTCGCCGATCGTCGGCATCGACCCGCGAAACTACCGCCTGGGCTATGGCGGCGGCTTCTTCGACCGCACGCTGGCTGCCATGCCGTTCAAGCCATTGGTCATCGGCGTCGGCTACGAACTGCAGCGCATCCCCACCATCTACCCGCAGCCGCACGACATCCCGATGGACCAACTGGTGACCGAGGTATTAAAAGCCTAGCGTGATGAGATTCAGAGACCCTCCGTGTGATCGCACATATTCATAAATATCACGCTTAGAAAAGATCGCCGTTGGTGTCATTCCCAGGCAACTGAGGAATATCCGCCTTACCGGCATCTTTATACTCGGCCAACAAACGAATGCGGCGATACACACTGAACAGAATTTTCAGAAAGACAAGCGGATCTCCGGTGCGCGCGTGTAGCGCACCTGCAGACGGAAGCTCAATCAATCGGGCCATGTCATTGGCACTGTCGGCGATTATCTTCACCTCTTCAGCGGCTTTTCTAGTATCCACTTTATTTGTTTTAAGCACAATTCCGTGCACTCCGCTACTCAGCTCCTAAGCCTCTCCGCTTCTTCTCCATCGCCGCGCGATCAACAATCGCGCAAGGCAAAGGACGAACTGATCTTCATCACGTGCGGCATAACAGACAGCCACTTCTTGTGGATGCGTTGATAGCCCACGAGGTGCTTCGCCGCGATGCGCAGGATGTAGTCGTATTCACCCGACATCAGGTGGCAGGACAGCACATTTGGGCAGCACTTTATCGCCGCATCGAGGCCGGTTGACCGCCGTGTAGCAACACAAATGTTACGTGACAAAAATCCGACGTGGTCGATAAATACTCTTTAAGGGAACCATGCTGCAGCGAACCGCTTCGACATGCGCTTCGGGCGGATCCAACAGTGTCGAGCCGCTCTTGAATTGGCTGCTTCGCAACGGGTGGCGAGATGATCGGACGAACCATAGCAATTACCCTCGCAATTGCGTTTTCCCTTTCGCCTTTGCATGCGCAACCACGGCATCGTTTGCCGAGCGGCTACAAATGGGGCCGCTGCCTGCTTGTTGTTGGCGGTCAGACCCGCATATCCGGAAGGTGCTCTTATCAAATCGAGCAGGGCGGCGATTTCAATATCCAGGGACCGAAGCAAGTTTTTGCAGGGATCGACTATCCTGATCCGCATAGTGGCGCTGGTGAAATGTCTAAAGATTACTGGGCGGATGTCTACAAGGACGGTGATGTCTGGGCGGGCTATGCAAACTCCGACATTCGCGCCACCCACGGTGATGAACGCTGGGAAGAACTTCGCCGCGAAGGCGCATGCTATATCGGGAAGGACGTCCGAGTATGTTTGTGGCGTTAAGCCAGTTCCGGCTTCATTCCCATGGCGGTCCGATCGACGATCTCGCGCAGGGCAAAGGATGAGTTGATCTTGGTCACATGCGGCATCGCCGACAGCCACTCCTTGTGGATGCGCTCATAGTCGACCAGATCCTTGGCGGCGATGCGCAGGATATAGTCGTATTCGCCCGACATCAGGTGGCACGACAGCACATTCGGGCAGCGCTTGATCGCCGCCTCGAAATCCGACAGCGTCTTTTCGAACTGTCCCGACAGCGATATGTGCACGATCGCCGTCATCTGGTGACCGAGCGCTGCATTCGAAAGCCGGGCGTGATAGCCGCGGATGGTGCCGGATTTCTCCAGATTGTCGAGCCGGCGCGAACAGGCCGACTGCGACAGGCCGACCCTTTCGGCGAGCGCCGCATTGGGTATGCGGCCATCCTTCTGCAGTGCCTCGAGAATGGCGATATCGATCCTGTCGAGCGGCATTTCTCGTGATTCCTGCGAAATTTCCTTGATTTCGCGCAACGATTATCGAAACGCGTGACCCCGCGCAAGCGCATTCGCAAACACCTGCGCAACGATTTGTGGTTCACTCGGTTGATACAGGGAACGAGCCCGAAGGGCCGGATCAGGAGAAGACTATGCGCGTCGGTTGCCCCAAGGAAATCAAGAACCACGAATACCGCGTCGGCCTGACGCCGGGCTCCGTCCGCGAATATGTCGCGCATGGTCATGAAGTGCTGGTCGAAAGCGGCGCCGGCGCCGGCATCGGCGCCGATGACAATGCCTACCGCGCCGCCGGCGCCACCATCGCCAGGACCGCCGCCGACGTGTTCGCCAAGTCCGACATGATCGTCAAGGTCAAGGAGCCGCAGCCCAACGAATGGGCGCAGCTGCGCGACGGCCAGATCCTCTACACCTATCTGCACCTGGCCCCGGATCCGGAGCAGACCAAGGGCCTGCTCGCGTCCGGCGTCACCGCAATCGCCTATGAGACCGTAACCGACGACCGCGGCGGCCTGCCGCTCTTGGCGCCGATGTCGGAAGTTGCCGGCCGCCTGTCGATCCAGGTCGGCGCGACCGCGCTGCAGAAGGCCAATGGTGGCCGCGGCGTGCTGCTCGGCGGCGTGCCCGGCGTGCTGCCCGGCAAGGTCACCGTGCTCGGCGGCGGCGTCGTCGGCCTGCATGCCGCCCGCATGGCGGTCGGCCTCGGCGCCGACGTCACCATCATCGACCGCTCGATCCCGCGCCTGCGCCAGCTGGACGACCTCTTTACCGGCCGCGTCCACACCCGCTACTCCACAGTCGAGGCGCTTGAGGAAGAATGCTTCTCGGCCGACATCGTCGTCGGCGCCGTGCTCATCCCGGGTGCTGCTGCACCCAAGCTGGTGACCCGCGAAATGCTGTCGGGCATGAAGAAGGGCTCGGTGCTGGTCGACGTCGCTATCGACCAGGGCGGCTGCTTCGAGACTTCGCACGCCACCACCCATGCCGAGCCGACCTATGAGGTCGACGGCGTGATCCATTACTGCGTCGCCAACATGCCGGGCGCCGTGCCGGTGACCTCGGCGCACGCGCTCAACAACGCGACGCTGCATTATGGCCTGCAGCTGGCCGACAAGGGCCTGAAGGCGCTGGTCGACGACCACCATTTGCGCAACGGCCTCAATGTCCACAGGGGCAAGATCACCAATCGCGCCGTGGCCGAAGCACTCGGCTATGAGCTGGTCGAACCGAAAGTGGTTCTGGCTGCCTGACCTGACCTGGCATTTTGCCTCCCTTACCCGCCGGTTGTACCGGCGGGTTTTTCTTGGCTACAAGACCGCAAAACGCCCGCTCCAGGGCAAGGTGCAGCCCCTCTCGACAGCGCTTTTGCCTGTCGATGTGACATTTTTGTCATTCCAATATTAACGAGCATCCTGTTAGAACACGGACGGGTTTGTTCTATGCTAAGGGGCTAAAATGTTTATTTCTGCTAAATCCGTTCTTCTCGGCGCCGTTTCGGCAATGGCTTTGATATCGGTAGCGCATGCCGCCGACGTTGTGCAGCCGGTGGAAGAACCTGCCGGTTTCAACTGGAGCGGCGCCTATGTCGGCATCGGCGGCGGCTTCGGCGCCACCGTGCACCGCATCAGCGTCGACCCGTTTCTCGACTTCAATGGCATCGGCGGCAACGGCGTGTTTGGCGAAGTGACCGCCGGCTACGACTACATGGTCTCTGAACGCTTCCTGCTCGGCGGCTTCATCGACGCCAACATCGGGAATATCGGTCCGTCGATCAGCCTTCCGGGCGCTGATATCGACCTGACGAACGCTTATGGCTTCGACGTCGGCTTGCGCGCCGGCTATCTCTTGAACCCCAGTACGCTCGGCTATGTGCTCGGCGGCTACACTTGGAACCATTTCAAGCTCGAGGGTTCGGGCTTTGCCGACGGTCTTGATTTCACGGAGAACCGTGGCGGCTATGTCGTCGGCGTTGGCATGGAAACCGTGCTGCGCGGCAACTGGACGATTAAGACCGAGTACCGCTACGCCAACTATGGCGACGACTCGGTGGCTGACCTCGGCATTATCGGCGGCCCGGGAACCTCTCTGGATGTCGAGCCGTCCAGCCACACCTTCCACATCGCGGCCAATTACCGCTTCGGCGCCCAGAATGGCGGCGGGGCCTCGTTTGCTGCTCCGACCTACAACTGGACCGGCTTCTATGTCGGCGGCGCGCTTGGCGCCGGCACCGTGGTGCATGACCTGACGCTCGCCAGCGCCCTCGAATTGGATGGCATCGGCGGCGAAGGCGTGTTCGGCGAGGCGAGCATCGGTTACGACCATGATTTCGGCGGCTGGGTCGCCGGCGTTCTGGTCGACGCCCGCTATTCCGGCATACGCTCGAAGCTGGACATTCCGGGTGGGTCGATCAAGGGCGATGCCGACTATGGCTTCGATGCCCTGGCCCGCATCGGCGCCAAGGTCAACGAATCGACGCTGGCCTATGTCCTCGGCGGTTACAGCTGGCAGCATTTCGACCTGCATGCCTCCTCGCCCGTTGGCGACATCGTCGACTGGGGATCGAGCGGCTTCTCGGTCGGTGGCGGCCTGGAAACGGCCGTTTCCAGCAACATGACGCTTGGTCTCGAATACCGCTATTCGCAGTATGAGAAAGAAGATTTCGGCTCGGGCGGCTTCCTCACCGACGAGCCTTCCTTCCAGACCGTTCGCGTCGGCGCGAAGTATAAATTCAACTAAACGCCGCACACACACACGGCGAAGGCCCGTCGGTCAATTCCGGCGGGCTTTTTCTTTGCGCAAAATTCCTGGCGCCGGAATTGAACAGGCTGGCGGACATCAAAAAAGCGGAGCCAAAGCCCCGCTTCCTCGGTCATCGAGATCCCCGCCGGTTCATCCGCGGTCGGCAATCCATCGACGCTGGTCTTTTACCGAGAGAATGCGACGGGAGTACGACAAGTCCCAACCGCCATCGGCGTGCGTCGCCATGCCGGCGAGGATCGCGATGCTGTGTGAAGTGCTTCACATCCGCAATTCGAAAAGCATGCGCAGACAGGGATGCCAACTTGACGGATCGAGACGTCACACGGTTCCCAACTGCCCGCCAGACCACCGGCGGGCATCTTTTTGTCAGAAACGCTCGATGCGGCACTGATAACAATTGTTGCGCGCCGAGCGGACGTGGACATAGGCGATGTCAGCGCGCTCAAACAGCGTCTCTGCCCGCGCCGCAATGCCGCCAGTCGGAATGACGCCGCCGCTGCCATAGACGATGCGGTCATCCGCACCATAGCCGCGCACGATATAGTCGCTGCTCTCAAGCATCTCTGGAAGCGCTTCTGTCTCGGCTGCGCGTTCGCATTCCTGCGCATGCAGGAAGATCGGTCCTGTCTCGGCGTAAGGCTGCAACGCCGGAAACGGCCGATAGGCCATGATCAGATAGCCATCGCCTTCGGCGACGTTTCTCAGGCAATGCCGGCACGGCACCCCGTCGCCATCTGAAACCTTCCGCTCCGGCGTTTGCCCGTAGGCGTCCGGCCCGCCGCGCTGCAGCGCTCTCACATCTTCTGTCGGCAAGGCTTTGAACTGGACGGTCATGGCTAAATCTCCGGTGTGGTTGACCGGAAATTATGCCCCCGCCGAGGTGCTTCCCACCCGATTCCTGTCAACTGTCAGCAGCCCGGCCAGTCTCAGGCCGGACTGCTTCGGCATTGGGCAGGTCCCGCGCCGGCTCAGCGGATGAAATCGTCGAAGCGGCGCAGCATCACCCGGCGCCTGCGCCAGTTCTCGTCCTGGGTCCGCACGAGCAGGAATTCCTCGCCATGAACGGTCGGTTCGGCCTTCAGTCGGAGAAAGTCACGGCCGCATGACGCTGGCCGAGCGCTCGGCGAACGACAGCGGATGCACGGTCTCCTTCTTTTGCGCCACCGGCGCAAAACCGAGCTTCTGGTAGAGCGGCAAGGCAGCCGGATGGTCGAGCGTGCAGGTCTGCACCGTTACCCGTTTCGGCCCATACGACCATGCTGCGGCAATCGCCGCACCGAGGAACCAACGGCCGATGCCTTGCCCGGTCGCATGTTCCATCATGCCGAAATAGGCGAGCTCGACTTCCTCTGGCAAATGCGGCTTGAGGTCGAAGAAACCGGCCGGCGCGCCGTCGAGATAAAGCACCCTGATGTCGCGGTCCTCGCGGTGGATCCCGGCGGCAAGCTCGTCATCGTCCAGCCTCAGCACATTGACCCAATGCCATTTGCGCCCGACCCGATCCATCAGGTAGCGATAGAAATGCAGCGGAATGTCCTTGGTCCTGAGCAGCGCGATCTGCCTGTTGTAGGGCAAGGGCGGCGAATAGGCCGGCGGCACATGCATTTCCAGAAACGTGACCGTGACCTCGATGTCGTCCAGCGCGCCATTTTCCATCGCCATCATTCCTTGCCCGTCACCACGGGCGTGTCTGCCAGCCCGCCCCATTCCGTCCATGAGCCGTCGTAGAGCCGGTTGTCGGTGTGGCCGAGCGTCTCCAGCGCCAGAGTGACGACAGCCGCCGTGATGCCGGAACCGCAAGAGGTGACGACCGGTTTCGACAGATCGATACCGGCATCCTCAACGGCCTTGCGCAACTGGTCCTTCGACAACAGCGCGCCATCCTGTGACAGCGCCGAATAAGGCAAATTGTGCGCGCCGGGCATGTGGCCGGAGCGAACACCCGCGCGGGGCTCTGGCTCGGCGCCGGTGAAGCGGCCCGCGCCTCGGGCGTCCGCAATCTGGCTCTCGCCAGTCTCGACGATGCGGCGCATGTCGGCAAGGCTGGCGACGCGAGCGGCATCGAAATCGGCATGAAACACATTCGGCGCGATCTTGGTCGGCTCCGCCGTCACCGGCCGGCCCGCCGCCTTCCAGCGGTCGAAGCCGCCGTCGAGCACATAGACCTGGAACACGCCCATGACGCGGAACATCCACCAGGCGCGCGGCGCCGAGAAGAAACCCGGACCGTCATAGACGACGATGGTGTCGTCGGCCGAAATTCCCATGGCGCCTACATATTGCGCGAAATGCTGTGGCGAGGGCAGCGTGTGCGGCAGCTTGGCATCAGGATCGGAGGCCGCATCATGATCGAAGAATCGCGCGCCCGGAATATGCGCAGCCTCATACTCGGCGCGCGCATCGCGCTTCTGCGCCGGCAGATACCAGGATGCATCGACGATCGTCAGGCCGGGCTCGCCAAGACGGCTCTGCAACCAGTCCGCATCGACGGTGAAAGGGCTGTCATCGGCCATTGTTCTTCTCCTGCTCCGCCTTGGCGAAGCATTGCTTCCTGTTGACCATGATCTTCCCCGAAAACCAGCTTCCACTTTTCGGGATCATGGTTCGTTCAAGCTACCGGCAGCGGTCCGAAGCGAATGCGAAAACGCCGGTTTTCGCGGCCCTTCTTCTCGATCTTGCCGATATGGATTTCACCGACTTCGCCGGTGCTTTTGACATGGGTGCCGCCGCAGGGCTGGCTGTCGATCGAAGCGTTGTCGCCGATGCAGACCAGGCGGATCTTGCCGGTGCCGGCGGGCGGCCGGACATTCTTGGATTTCACCAGGCCAGGATTGGCTGCCAGTTCCTCGTCGGTGATCAGCCTGATGAAGATCGGATGATCGGCTCGCACCAGTTCCATCAGCCCGGCGGTGACGTCTTCCCTGGTGAAGCCGGCATCGGGAGCGTCGAAGTCGACGCGGCTGTCATCTTCGGAAACCGCGGCACCGGTAATCGGAAACGGACAGACGACGGTGAGCAAATGGCAAGCTGCGTGCATGCGCATCAGGAGATGCCGCCGCTCCCAGCCGATGGCGAGTTTCACCTGCTCGCCGACCTCGGGTGCCGGTTGCTCCGGCGCCGGCACATGGATGATCTCGTCCTTGGTCTCGCCGGTGATGGTGGCGGCAATGGCGATGCGGCTGCCGTCGGCGCGCTCTAATGTGCCGGTATCGCCAGGCTGGCCGCCCGATGTGGCATAGAAAATGGTCCGGTCGAGAATGATGCCGCCGCGCTCGTTGATGGCGACAACAGTGGCGTCAGCCGCTCTGAGATAGGCGTCATCGCGAAACAGCGCTTCTGTTCTGTGCGCCATCAGGCGACCTTCTCATACGGCACCAGAATTGTGCTGCGCTCATCCATCCAGCCCGGCACCGGCAGGTTCTTCTCACGCAGGAATTCCGGGTTGAACAGCTTCGACTGGTAGCGCGTGCCATAGTCGGCAAGGATGGTCACGATGGTGTGGCCGGGGCCAAGCTCGCGCGCCAGCCGGATCGCGCCGGCAATGTTGATGCCGGTCGAACCGCCGACGCACAGGCCTTCTTCCTGGATCAGGTCGAAGACGATCGGCAGCGCTTCCTCGTCCGGCACCTGGAACGAGAAGTCCGGCGTGAACCCATCGAGATTTGCCGTGATGCGCCCCTGCCCTATCCCTTCGGTGATCGAGCTGCCGTCGGACTTCAATTCGCCATTGGTGTAGAAGGAATAGAGCGCCGCACCCAGCGGATCGGCGAGCGCGATCTTGACGTTGCTGCTCTTGGCCTTCAGCCCGAAGGCGACGCCGGCCAGCGTTCCGCCCGAACCCACCGCCGAGACGAAACCGTCGACCTTGCCGCCGGTCTGCATCCAGATTTCTTCCGCCGTGGTGCGGATATGGCCGTCGCGATTGGCAACGTTGTCGAACTGGTTGGCCCAGATCGCGCCGTTCGGGTCCGACCTCGCCATCTGCTCGGCCAACCGCCCCGACAGTTTCACGTAATTGTTGGGGTTCTTGTAAGGCACCGCCGGCACTTCGATCAGCTCGGCGCCAAGCAGCTTGATCGTGTCCTTCTTTTCCTGGCTCTGGGTGTCGGGAATAACGATCACTGTGCGATAGCCCAGCGCCTTGGCAACCAGCGTCAGGCCAATGCCGGTATTGCCTGCCGTGCCTTCGACGATGACCCCGCCCGGCTTCAACAGCCCGCGCTGTTCGGCGTCGCGGATGATGAACAGGCCTGCGCGATCCTTGACCGACTGGCCGGGGTTCATGAACTCGGCCTTGCCCAGGATCTCGCAGCCGGTCTGCTCCGAGGCCTTGTTGAGGCGGATCAGGGGCGTGTTGCCGATCGCTTCGATCACAGAACGGGGCATCCGGGATTCCTTATGTAGCTGCGGCGAGACCCTAGAAACCCGAAGCGTGCGTTTCAAGGCAAGAATTCGCCTGGTCCAGAGCATGATGCCGAAAAGTGTGAGCGGTTTTCGGCCGACATCATGCTCTATTCCCTTGATTCAGAGTCGGATGATGGCAGGTCTGTTCGATCTGCCATCATCCGACTCTGGGCGCATTTCGGGCACTGCAATCTCCCGCGGCCGGACATCGCGCGATGACGATCATTTCAACCAGTACGGAAAAGCGCTCTTTTCATTCGATTTTTTCACCGCTAGAGCACTAATGACAGATCGGCAGGGCGCAGAATGACACTTTACCGGGCCAACCCGAAGCACGGCGTCGCCTGGATAACCGGCGGCAGCAGCGGCATCGGCCGTGCGCTGGCCAAAGACCTCGCGTCAAAGGGCTTTGTCGTCGCGGTCACCGCACTCGACGGCGACCCACTCGACGCGCTCATCGTCGAGACGGCGCAGATGCCGGGACGTGTCGCCGCCTACCCTTGCGACGTCACCGATGAGCCGCGCATGGCAAGCACGGTGGCGGCGATTGAAAAGGAGCTCGGGCCGATCGTGCTCGCCGTCTTCAACGCCGGCAACTACATCGCCACGCCCGGCGAAGACCTCAGGGTCCGCGACTTTCGCCAGACCTTCGAGGTCAACTATTTCGGTATCATCAATGGCCTCGTCCCGCTCATGGAGCGCATGCGCATCCGTGCGCGCGGCCATATCGTGCTTGTCGGGTCGGTCACAGCCTATTTCGGCTGGCCGACCACCGCGGCCTATGGCGGCTCGAAGGCGGCGATCAACATCTTGGCCGAGTCGCTGAAATACGATTTCGACAAGATGAATGTCCGGATCCAGGTGATGAATCCGGGCTTCATCGACACGCCGCTGACCGAAAAGAACATGCTGCCGATGCCGGGGCTGATGCCGGTCAACCGCGCCTCGCGCCGCATGCTGCGCGGCATCGAGCATGGCGGCTTCGAAGTCACCTTCCCGCGCCGCCTGAGCTGGGGGCTGAAGCTGCTGGCGCTGCTGCCAAGGCCAGTCTGCCGGTGGTTCATCAGCACGGCGACCCGCTGGACAGGGCGGCCGCTGAATTTCGACCGCAAGCCGCCGAACCAATAGCTGTCCACAGCCCGGCTGTTGCCTGACTGCACCGGCCGCCATAGCTTTAGAATTGTCGTGGAGTCTGAGATGGGGCGGCGGATCGTGCTTGCGGTGCTGGGCGTCGTCATCATCCTTGTCCTGGCCCTCCTGCTTGGTCCGCGCGTTCCCGTCGACAAAACAATCAGCTTCGACCCCAAGGTGATCGGCGACGATCCGCAAGCGTATATCGCGCGTGAAGAGGCTGCCGTGCCCAACGTCCGCGACGGGCTCGAGAAAGAAATCATCTGGGCCGATCCGATGGTTCACGCCAGGACGCCATTGGCGATCGTCTATATCCATGGCTTTTCGGCATCGAAGGGCGAGGTTCGCCCGCTGGCCGACGAGGTCGCCGACCAACTCGACGCCAACCTTTTCTACACCCGCCTCACCGGTCATGGGCAGGACGGCGCTGCTATGGCGCAAGGCAGCGTCAATGCCTGGATCAACAACTATGAGGAGGCGCTCGCCATCGGCCGGGCCATCGGCGACAAGGTGATCGTCATCGGCACCTCGACCGGTGGCTCGCTGGCGGCATGGGCGGCGACTGAGCCTGGCGCATCGGACGGCGTCGCTGCAATCGCATTCATCTCGCCGAATTTTGGCACCAGGGCTTCAGGCGCCGAGCTGCTGACCATGCCCTGGGGCAGGCAGATCGCCGAGTTCATCGGCGGCAAGGAGCGCAGCTTTCCGACCCGCAACGCGCTGCACGAGAAACTCTGGACGCACACATATCCAATGGCGGCCCTGCTACCGATGGCGGCGCTGACCAACCTTGCCTACGCAGCGCCTGTGGAGAAGGCAACCATACCGGCGCTGTTCATCTTCTCGGATTCCGACAAGGTGGTGCGCCAGGATCGCACCCGCGAAATCGCCGGCCGCTGGGCGCACCGCATGAACTGGTGCCGGTCGACGACAATGGCGATCCAGACGACCACGTCATTGCCGGCGACGCGCTGTCGCCCTCGACCACGGCGTTCCTGGCGCAGCGGATCGTCGTGCGGGTTCAGGCAATTACCGGGCAGCCCTAAACGAAAAGGACGGCCGAAGCATTGCCCCGGCCGTCCTCATATTCAATCGTCAGCAATCAAGCCAGGCTCGACGAGCCTGACCGGTTCGTCTGATCAGGCAGCCCGCGCCGCGGGCCGCTTGCCGCCGAAGCGGCGCTTGTTGTTGCCCTTGAAGGCCTTGGCGCCTTCCGGCTTGCGCTCGCTTGCACCCGCAAAGGCCGGCTTGTCACCAAAACGCTTCTTGGCGAAGCCGTTGTTCTGGCCACCGGGCCGCCTGCCGTCGCGACGGCCATTGCGGTCGTTGCGATCATTGGCGGGCTCGAAGCGCTCGTTCTTTTCGGCCGGATTGCGCACCGGATCCGGGCTGCCGAGATGGTCGGCAACGATCGGCAGCTTGCTGCGGATGATGCGCTCGACCTGACGCAGCTTGCTGTTTTCCGACGGATCGCAAAGCGTGACGGCGATGCCGTCCATGCCGTTACGGCCGGTACGTCCGATGCGGTGGACATAGCTTTCGGCCTCATCCGGCAGGTCGAAATTCACCACATGGCTGATGCCGGGAACGTCGATGCCGCGCGCCGCGATGTCGGTCGCCACGAGAATGCGCACCGAACCCTCGCGGAAATCGTTGAGCGCCTTCTGGCGGGCGTTCTGCGACTTATTGCCGTGGATGACGGCGGCCTTGAAGCCGTCGCGCTCGAGGTCCTTGGTCACCCGGTCGGCGCCATGTTTGGTGCGCGAAAAGATGATGACGGACTTCATGGCTTCGTCGGCGAGCATCGTCGACAGCACCTGGCGCTTCTGCTTGGTGCGGGCAAAGACGACGCCCTGCACGATCTCGGCGGCCGCGGTGCTCTGCGGCGCGACTTCGACGCGGATCGGGTTCTTCAACAGGCCCTTCGCCAGCTCGGCGATTTCGTTGGGCATGGTGGCCGAGAACAGCACCGTCTGACGGTCGGGCGCGGTCGCCTTGGCGATCCGCTTGACGTCGTTGATGAAGCCCATGTCGAGCATGCGGTCACCCTCGTCGAGCACCAGCCATTTGGTGTCGGAGAGAATCAAGTCGCCCTCGCGCACCAGGTCGGTCAGGCGGCCGGGCGTGGCGATCAGGATGTCGACGCCGGGCGCAACCTTCTTCACCTGGCTGAAGCGCGAGACGCCGCCCAGCACGAGAGCGGTCGAGACATGCGCGCCCTTGGCGAGGATCTTGATGGTGTCCTCGATCTGGACGGCGAGTTCGCGCGTCGGCGCCAGGATCAGCGCACGGGTGGTCTTGGCCCGGCGCTTGGTGCCGAGCGCGATGATCTTCGACAGGATCGGCAGCGCGAAGGCCGCGGTCTTGCCGGAGCCGGTCTGGGCGATGCCGAAGATATCGCGGCCTTCCATCTGCGGCGGGATCGCCTGCGTCTGGATCGGCTTCGGCTCGGTGAAGCCGGCGCCATGCGTCGCCTTGAGCAGCGCGCCGGTGATCCCAAGAGCTGCGAAACCGGTAAGGTCCGCAGTGGTGCCGGTCGAGATTGCGTTACCGGCTGAGGTGTTTTCGTTGGTCAAAATAGTCTTCTTTCACGCGGTCTTGGCCGCAAACATCGATGGCGGCAGGGCGCAACCTGCCGTCGAAAAATTTGATATGAAACGACAAGGCGGGCGGACGGTAACGTCCACTCGGCTGCGCTGTCGTGCCCGCAGGCGTCATGCCACGGGGCTCTTTCGCCACTTCGTGATGTATCGGAAAGAGAGGCCGATATACCGGAAAGAGGGAAAACAGACGCAACCAGTCTCATTTGTCGAGAAGGCCGGAATCTCCGGCCCAAGCGCCTATGGGCTGCATATGGCTGAGTTCGCTCCGGAATGCAAGGGGCCACATGTTGCAGCGCAGCAAAATCGACTGCGAAAGCGGCGCTTGCGCACGCCTGCAGCCATCATTACCACAAAGGCAGCTGCCATTTCTGGAGACCGAGCGATGAAGGACGTGCTGAAGGAACTCGAGCGCCGCCGCGAGATCGCCCGCATGGGTGGCGGCCAGGCCCGCATCGACGCCCAGCACAAGAAGGGCAAGCTGACGGCGCGCGAACGTATCGAGGTCTTTCTCGACGAAGGCTCGTTCGAGGAGTTCGACATGTATGTCGAGCATCGCTCGACCGACTTCGGCATGGAGAAAACCAAGATCGCCGGCGATGGTGTCGTCACCGGCTGGGGCACCGTCAATGGCCGTCCGGTCTATCTCTTCGCCAAGGACTTTACCGTCTTCGGCGGCTCGCTGTCGGAGGCGCACGCCGAAAAGGTCATCAAGGTGCAGGAGATGGCGCTGCGTAATCGCGCGCCGATCATCGGCCTCTACGACGCCGGCGGCGCTCGCATCCAGGAAGGCGTGGCGGCGCTTGGCGGCTATGCCGAGATCTTTCAGCGCAATGTGCTGGCCTCCGGCGTCATTCCGCAGATTTCCGTGATCATGGGCCCTTGCGCCGGCGGCGACGTCTATTCGCCGGCGATGACCGACTTCATCTTCATGGTCCGCGACACCTCTTACATGTTCGTCACCGGGCCGGATGTGGTGAAGACCGTCACCAACGAGACGGTGACCGCCGAGAGCCTTGGCGGCGCGTCCGTCCACACGACGAAATCCTCGATCGCCGATGGCGCCTACGACAATGACGTCGAGGCGCTGTTGCAGATGCGCCGGCTGGTCGATCTGCTGCCGGCGTCCAACACGTCGGAGCTTCCTGAGATCGAGTGCTACCAGTCGGTCACCGACCATGATCTGTCGCTCGACCGGCTGATCCCGGACAACGCCAACAAGCCTTATGATATCAAGGAGTTGATCCTCAAAGTTGCCGACGAAGGCGACTTCTTCGAAATCCAGCAGAACTTCGCCAAGAACATCGTCACCGGTTTTGGCCGCGTCGAGGGCCGTACCGTCGGCTTCGTCGCCAACCAGCCGATGGTGCTGGCCGGCGTGCTCGATTCCGACGCAAGCCGCAAGGCGGCGCGCTTCGTGCGCTTCTGCGACTGTTTTTCCATTCCCATCGTCACCTTCGTCGACGTCCCCGGCTTCCTGCCCGGCACCGCGCAGGAATATGGCGGCCTGATCAAGCATGGCGCGAAACTCCTGTTTGCCTACGCCGAGGCGACCGTGCCGAAAATCACGGTCATCACCCGCAAAGCCTATGGCGGCGCCTATGACGTGATGGCCTCAAAACATCTGCGCGGCGATATGAACTATGCCTGGCCGACGGCGCAGATCGCGGTGATGGGGGCGAGAGGCGCGGTCGAGATCATCTACCGCAAGGATATTGGCGACGCCGAAAAGATCGCAGCCCACACAAAGGCTTACGAAGACCGCTTCCTGTCGCCTTTCGTCGCCGCCGAACGCGGCTATGTCGACGAGGTGATCATGCCGCATTCGACCCGCCGCCGCATTGCCCGGGCACTGCGCATGCTGCGCAACAAGGACATGCAGAACCCTTGGAAGAAGCACGACAACATCCCGTTGTAACATCCAATGTCGCGACTGATCATCAGCGCCGGTCGGCGGTTTGGCAGGTTCACGGTCCTGTTTTTCGTTGTTCCCGCTCTCATCATCTTCTGCGTCTGGATGTCCCTGCTCGACAACCATCCAATCTGGTTTATCGCCAGCGGCTTCGTCGTCATGCCGATCGCCACCACGGCCTTGGCATTTCTGTTCGGCACATTGTTTGCGGGCTTCCGACGCAGCAAGATCAAAGGCGTCAGTGAAGCAGAAGCGCCCGGCCTGTGGGCGCTGTGGCGGAGCGTCGCCGGACCGCGCCGTGCTGCGCGCACGGTTGTCATACTAGAGGGCAACCTGAACGCCAGCGTGCGCGAAGAGCGCACGCTTCTCGGCCTTCTCGGCAATCGGCTGTTTCTAACCATTGGCATCCCTCTCCTCGCAGTGACCGATGAAAGAGCGCTTGCCGCGATCCTTGCCCATGAGGACGCGCATGTGCGCAACAAGGATACCAATGGCAGCCTCAATCTCGCTGAGTTCGAAAACGGTTTCGGATTTGTCTTCGAGTATGCCCCGCCCGGAACCACGATCACAGGCAGCCTGCTCCACGCCGCTATCGGCTGGCTGTCGCAATTGTTCGAGCGGGAAGAAATCCGGCTTTCGCGCGAAGCGGAGATCAAGGCAGATCGACACGCGGCAGCCTCCGGCGACGCCGAGCACGCCGCACGCGCGCTGTTGCTTCTTGCCACGGCAGACGTGCATTTCGCGGAGACGGTCTATGACCCTTTGCAGCATGAATTGCGAGGTGCTTTGCGTCCGCCGCGACCGCCGCTCGAGCGCATGCTGGAAGCTGCCGGCCAGCTGCGAGAACCCATTTGCCTCAATGTTTGCGCCCGCAAGGCGTGGGCAAGCCCGGATGACGCAAAGTCCACCCATCCATCATTGGCTCAACGGCTGGCGGCGCTTGGCTACACGGAGCCGCCCGACCTGGACCCGATCGCCGTGACCGCGCTCTCGACGCTGCTGAACTCGAGCGTAGCACAGCGCCACATTTCGGAATTCGACACCAAATGGACTGCGCGGATGGAAGACTATCTCCAGCGCTGAACTGGTGGTCGCCCAACTCGCAGGCTCACTCCTCTTCCGCCGCCCCGAACCCCGCATCCCTGGGGGCGCTGGTCGCGCTCGCCCAGGGCGTCGCGTGATTATCGATGCGCATCTGGAAGATGAAATAGGTCGGCGAGCAGTAGCCGATGCCTTTCACCTTGGCAGCACCCGGCGTGTCCGGCGGCAGCGACTGGCACATATAGTCCTCGCGGCAGAAATGATCAGCCGAGCAGGCTGGACGGTTGCCGCGGTTGACCGCGCCGCCGAGGCACTGGTCGAAATTGTTGGTGGCGACGCAGGTGTCGAATTTCTTGCCGCCGACCATGCCGCAAATTTCCGATGGCATCGGCTTGCCCGTCTTGAATGCGGCGAAGCTGCGGTCCTTGTCGTCGCAGGCGCGATAAGCGATGCCTGCCGGTACGCCGATTTTCGGTGGCCGGCAGGTGTAGGCGGTCCGCGAAAAGGTCGGCGCAAAAGCCGCGAACTGGCCGGTGATCTTGTAGCGGTCGTTGAACGGCTGAGACGGGTTGCTGGCGATCGACCCGGTCAGGCAGGGATGGCCCGAAAACATCTTTGGACTGTCCGTGGGCAACAGACATTGCGCCAACGCGGTATGCACGCCTGAAGCCGTCGCGAGCGGCGTGCAGACGGTGCCGCCACCGCATTGCCAGGTCGCGCCGAAGCGTTTTGCATCATCCGGCATCAGGCACGGCATCGCCATCTCGGCCGGGGCGTAGTCGACATCGCCGGCATCGGTCCATGTCGCTGGCGGCGCGAAGGACAGCGGCCGGTAGCGGTTCGGCTCCTTGCCTTCTTCCGTCGCGCGCAGCCAGGCCTCACGTCGCGGAATCTCGGCATGGAGATGCGGCGAGATGCCGACCTCGATCCGGTTGAGAGGCGACGTCGTTTTGTCGTCGAGGCCGATGAAGTGAAAGCCGGCCGTCGAGCCCGCCTGGTGGCAGCCCTGGCAGGCGCCATTGTCCAGCCGCTCGACCAGCGCCTCCGGTGTCCGCACCAGCTTTAGCGCCGCATAGTCCAAGCCGGCGAAATCCGCTGGCTGGAACAGCGGCGTGAACGGATGGTTGGCCCGTCTCGCGCTGCCGAAGGTCGACCACGAGATGATTTTCTTCGCCAGGAATTCGTCGGGGATTTCGTAGACGCCGAGATCGACGGCCGCGACATTGGCGCTGACGTAGTCGGCGAGCCCTTTCTTGAGTGCAGCATCGTCGGAGAGCCGCGCGACGTCTGGCGTATTCTCCAGCGGACTCTCGCTGACGGTAGCGCCATCGATGCCGAAGATCCGCATCAGATAGGCCGCCTGCCCGCCGAACTCGGTCTCCTGGCCCGAGGGAAAGCGCACCACTTGCGCGTTGAGTTCGAGCTGTTTGAAAGTCAGTTCCTCCGGTGCCAGCGGCCCGCCGACCAGCCAGCCGGCATCGACGTTTTCGTCGATCTGCGGTGTCCAGCGCCCGGCAACGCCGACGCAGCCGCCATCGGCATCCGGCGCCACGCTGTAGACGGCGTTGAAATTGAATGGCAGCCGCGATGCCAGAACCTTGCCGTTCTTGCGGAAACTGTAGGCCAGGCGATAGACAAAGCGCACCTCGCCACAGCTCTTGTCACCTTGCAGCGCGGTGAAGTCACGCCGGTCCAGCCGGTTGACGACGCCGACCAGGCGGAAGCGCGCGGCCTCGGTCTTCAGCCAGCGCATATCCATGATGCGGCCGACATTGCCGTCGGTCACCTCGTAGAGCGTGCGCCCGCCGGCCTTTATCTCGGCCCGCAGCGTGGCAATATCGGCCGCCACCATGTCGACAACAGCACGATAGGCCGGCACCTCACTGTAGAGCGTCTTCAGATCGTCCGCGCCGTCGACGGCGAAAATGCCGGCGAAGCCAAACCCCTTGGCATCGAGGGCGGCGAGCACCGCCGGATCGTCGACGATGGTCACCGGCTGCTCAGCGCGCACGCCATGCGAGGCGAACAGCGCGATGATGGCTGCAATGGCGAGCGCGAAACGCTTCATCCGATCGGCACCTTCTGCCGCGCCTCGACAAGTTCACGCAGCACCGGCACCAGCGCCAGCGGCAGATCCTCGGCGATCAGACCCGGTCCGAAGCGGCTGCCGGCCTCGGCATGGATCCAGACCGCTGCGCAGGCGGCCTCGAATGCCTGCATGCCCTGCGCCAGCAGCGCGGCGACAATGCCCGCCAGCACGTCGCCGGAACCGGCGGTGGCGAGCCATGGTGCACCATTGGCGTTGATCACCGCGCGGCCGTCCGGCGCCGCGATGACGGTGTCGGCGCCCTTGTAGACCATGATGGCGTTGGCTCGTTCAGCGGCTGCGCGCGCCTTGGCGAGTTTCGACTGCTTCTTGTCCTTCGCGATGTCGGGAAAAAGTCTGGCGAATTCGCCTTCATGCGGCGTCAGCACCAAAACCGGCGCCAACGGGAGCAGCGCGGCGTCGAACAGGGCCTGAGGCTGATGCGCCAATGACGTGATGGCGTCAGCATCCAAGACAATGGCAGGGCGCTGAATTCCGAATGAACTCGTCGACGTGCGGTTTAGGTCAGCGACCGTCGCGATCAATTGCAACGCGAAATCCCCCACCTTGGGTTTCGGCCCGAGCCCTGGTCCGAACACAAGTACTTCGGGGTGCCTCGCCGACAAAAATTCCTGCACTTCCTCCATCGAACCGGCCTCGCGCAGCATGATCGATGTCAAATGCGCGGCGTTTACCTGCATGGCATTTTCAGGCGAGAGCACGGTCACCGCCCCTGTCCCGGCTCTGGCTGCAGCCATCGCCGACAGCCGCGCCGCACCTGTCGCGCTCGGCCCGCCGGAAAAGACGCTGACGTGGCCGCGCTTATACTTATGTGTATCGACCGCCGTTTTCGGAAAACTGTATAGCCAGAAGTCAGGCGTGTTCTCGAACGTCTTGATCTTGAACTCATCGACGATCGCATCCGGAATGCCGATATCGGCGACGATGATCTCGCCGCAGAGGCTGCGCCCCGGCATCAGCAGATGGCCGGGCTTTTTCCGCACGAACGTCACCGTCACGTCGGCCTTGAAATAAGCGTTGCTCAAGCCGGTCTCGCCCGACACGCCAGAAGGCAGGTCGATTGACACCACAGGCACGCGCTCCGCCGCGGCCAATCCTGAGACGGCAGAGGCATGCAGGGATATCTTCTTCGACAATCCCGCACCATAGAGCGCGTCCACGACGACTTCACCCGGTTCCGGGTAGCAGTGTCCGATGTGCTCGACCGGCAGATTGCAGGCCTCGGAAGCTCGCGCCGCATCACTCCCGGGCTTCTGCTTGCCTTCGGCCCAGAGCGCCACATTCACACCAGCCTCGGCCAGCAACCGCGCTACAACATAGCCGTCGCCACCATTGTTGCCGGGGCCGCACAGCACGTGCACGCGGCTTGCTGCGGGATAGCGTGCCAGGACCACAGCAGCGACCGCTTCGCCGGCGCGCTGCATCAGGCCATAGCCGTCGAGCGGACCGGCCGCGATCGCCAGCCGGTCGGCCTCGCCCATCTCGGCCGGCGACAGGACTTCATTGCTCATGGATTGCCGATCCCGCATTTCGTTCAAGGCCGACCCCTTTGTCCCTATCGAGCATTGTCCAGTTTCGGATTCGAAGCAAACGGCCAGGTGCTGCGTTGGCGTGCGGCCAATCCTTTCGCAGACTGGTGCCACGGATCCGCGCGGGCCTGCAAAATGCGCAATCTGCCTAATTATCGTGCAGACGCCCGAAGCGGCAATGTGTAGGCTTCGGGCAGCTTTGCCGCAGCCGAAGCAGAGGATGACGCGAATGTGCATCCCGGCGCGGCGCGGCATTGGAATTGCGCGAAACCGCTTCGCGTGGGCTGAAATTGGCACGGTTCGTGCTTGATGGAGGCGCAAGCGGGGCGCACAACCCGTTTTTTTGGCAGTGGAGGCCACTTTTTACATGAAAAAGATCGAAGCGATCATCAAGCCGTTCAAGCTAGACGAAGTGAAGGAAGCGCTTCAGGAGGCCGGTCTGCAAGGCATTACCGTCACCGAGGCCAAGGGCTTTGGCCGCCAGAAAGGCCATACCGAACTCTATCGCGGCGCCGAATATGTCGTCGACTTCCTGCCCAAGGTGAAGATCGAAGTCGTGCTGGGCGACGACGCCGTCGAAGGCGCCATCGAAGCCATCCGCAAGGCGGCGCAGACCGGCCGCATCGGCGACGGCAAGATCTTCGTCTCCAATATCGAGGAGGTCGTTCGCATCCGTACCGGCGAAACGGGGATGGACGCCGTCTGAGCTTTCTGATTTCAGATTAACGTCTCCTCGAAACGTCATCACACAGGGAAGAAACGACATGACGACAGCCAAAGACATCATGAAGCAGATCAAGGACAACGACGTGAAATTCGTCGACCTGCGCTTCACCGATCCGAAGGGCAAGCTGCAGCACGTCACGATGGATGTCATCGAGGTCGAGGAAGACATGTTCGCGGACGGCGTCATGTTCGACGGCTCCTCGATCGCCGGCTGGAAGGCGATCAACGAGTCCGACATGGTGCTGATGCCCGATGCGGACACCGTCCATATGGATCCGTTCTTCGCCCAGTCGACCATGGTCATCCTGTGCGACATTCTCGATCCGGTCTCCGGCGAATCCTACAACCGCGACCCGCGCGGCACCGCCAAGAAGGCCGAGGCCTACATGAAGGCCGAAGGCATCGGCGACACCATCTATGTCGGCCCCGAAGCCGAGTTCTTCGTCTTCGACGACGTCAAGTACAAGGCCGATCCCTACAACACCGGGTTCAAGCTGGACTCGACCGAACTGCCGTCCAACGACGACACCGACTACGAGACCGGCAATCTCGGCCACCGCCCGCGCGTCAAGGGCGGCTACTTCCCTGTGCCGCCGATCGACAGCGCGCAGGACATGCGCTCCGAAATGCTGACCGTGCTCGCCGAAATGGGCGTGCGCGTCGAAAAGCACCATCACGAGGTTGCCGCTGCCCAGCACGAGCTCGGCATCAAGTTCGACACGCTGGTCCGCAACGCCGACAAGATGCTGATCTACAAATATGTCGTGCACCAGGTCGCCAACGCCTATGGCAAGACGGCCACCTTCATGCCGAAGCCGATTTTCGGCGACAACGGCTCGGGCATGCACGTCCACCAGTCGATCTGGAAGAACGGCAAGCCGACCTTCGCCGGCAATGAATATGCCGGCCTGTCGGAGTCGTGCCTGTTCTACATCGGCGGCATCATCAAGCACGCCAAGGCGATCAACGCCTTCACCAACCCGCTGACCAACTCCTACAAGCGCCTTGTGCCTGGCTATGAAGCCCCGGTGCTGCTCGCCTACTCCGCGCGCAACCGTTCGGCCTCCTGCCGCATTCCGTTCGGCTCGTCCCCGAAAGCCAAGCGCGTCGAGGTCCGCTTCCCCGATCCAGGCGCGAACCCCTACCTCGCTTTCGCCGCCATGCTGATGGCCGGCCTCGACGGCATCAAGAACAAGATCCACCCGGGACAGCCGATGGACAAGGATCTTTACGATCTGCCGCCGAAGGAACTGAAGAAGATTCCGACCGTCTGCGGTTCGCTGCGCGAAGCGCTGCAAAGCTTGGACAAGGACCGCGGCTTCCTGAAAGCCGGCGGCGTCTTCGACGACGACCAGATCGACAGCTACATCGAGCTCAAGATGGCCGAAGTGATGCGCTTCGAAATGACACCGCATCCGGTCGAATACGACATGTACTATTCGGTCTGAGCGATAAGCCTCAGCGACAAGGAAAAACCCCGGCGTCAGTTCAGACGCCGGGGGTTTTTGTTTGACCAATAGCAGACCGTAGACGTGGTAGCAGCAGGCTACGGCGCAGGCTTACGAAGCCTGCGCCGCTATAGATGCTTAGGCGGCCGCCGAAACCTGGGCGCTGGTCGAAACCTCCGCGATGGTCTTCAGGATCTGCGAAGCGATCTGGTAGGGGTCGCCCTGCGAGTTCGGGCGGCGGTCTTCCAGGTAGCCCTTGTAGTCATTGTTGACGAAGGAATGCGGCACGCGGATCGAGGCGCCGCGGTCGGCGATGCCGTAGCTGAAGCGGTTCCACGGCGCGGTCTCATGCTTGCCGGTCAGGCGCTTGTCATTGTCCGGGCCGTAGACAGCGATGTGGTCCATCAGGTTCTTGTCGAATTGAGCCATCAGCGCTTCGAAATAGGCCTTGCCGCCGACTTCGCGCATATAGGCGGTCGAGAAGTTGGCGTGCATGCCCGAACCGTTCCAGTCGGTGTCGCCAAGCGGCTTGCAGTGATACTCGATGTCGATCTCGTATTTTTCGGTCAGGCGCTGCAAGAGATAACGGGCCATCCACATCTGGTCGGCGGCCTTCTTGGAGCCCTTGCCGAAAATCTGGAATTCCCACTGGCCCTTGGCCACTTCGGCGTTGATGCCTTCATGGTTGATGCCTGCTGCGAGGCAAAGGTCGAGATGCTCCTCGACGATCTGGCGCGCGATCGGGCCGACATTCGAATAGCCGACGCCGGTGTAGTACGGGCCCTGCGGCGCCGGATAGCCGCTCTCGGGGAAGCCGAGCGGACGGCCGTCCTTGTAGAAGAAATACTCCTGCTCGAAGCCGAACCAGGCGCCCTCGTCGTCGAGGATGGTGGCGCGCTTGTTGGACACATGCGGCGTCACGCCATCTGGCATCATCACTTCGCACATCACCAGCACGCCATTGCTGCGGGCCGGGTCCGGGAATACGGCGACCGGCTTCAGCACGCAGTCGGAGCTGTGGCCTTCGGCCTGCTGCGTCGAAGAACCGTCGAAGCCCCACAGCGGCAGCTGCTCGAGCGTCGGGAACTCGGCGAACTCCTTGATCTGGGTCTTGCCGCGAAGATTGGGGACCGGCGTGTAACCATCGAGCCAGATATACTCGAGCTTGTATTTCGTCATTCTAGAGCCTCTCGTTGCTTGATCACCGAACCTGGATGACGCCGGCGCGCCGAGCCATCCAGCAGCCCAGCTGCCGGTCGATAAAATGCAAACCGTGTGCCAGATCAGTTGGTCAGGGTGCGGCAAAAATGCCCTTTCATCCCGCCGGTGATGGCAAGCCGCCTAAGCAATGCGCCCGGATCAATCAAAGGCAGAATTTGCTTAAATAACAGGCAAATGCCGATCTTTCTTTAGGCATCTTGCCTAAAAGGATTGCAGGACCTACCTTGATGGAAAGATGAATCGAAGAGCCTCTCCAGAAGAAAGGAGACCGACCATGGAAATCACCTCAGCCCGTCCGTCGGCCAAAATCCTGATGTTCCCGGTGGCAGCGCGTGCGGGTGCCTCAAATTTAGGCGTAAAGGCCAAGTTTGCGGCAGAGCTTGCTTCGCTGCGCGATCACCCGCTTCACCATGGCGAGGCCTGGTATCATGAGGCCGCCATTGCGGAGGCCGAACAGCCTCGCGAGAGCTAGGCGTCTTCCGCGCTGATAGATCGAACAGGCCCACAAATCAAAAACCCGGCGCGATCGCTCGCGCCGGGTTTTTTGTTTGATACAGGGCCGTCGGCTACTGCTTGGTATGCAGGTCGGTGCCGAGCGTATCCCTGACGAAGATCATGCCGATGATCAGCGTCACCGCCGCGATCACCACCGGATACCAAAGGCCATAGTAGATATCGCCCTTGTAGGCGCTGAACGCGAACACGATCGCGGGCAGCAGGCCGCCGAACCAACCATTGCCGATGTGATAGGGCAGTGACATGCCGCTGTAGCGGATGCGTGTCGGGAACATCTCGACCAGGATCGCCGCGATCGGCCCGTAGACCATGGTCACGTAGAGGACCAGGATGAACAGGATGCCGATGACCTTGGCCCAGTTGACCTGTGCGGGGTCGGCAAACATCGCGAACGCGCCCGCTGCCGGAACGCTGTAAACGGTCACCTCGGTGGCGCCCGCGGCCTCATCCTTGGTCAGCACCTTGTCCTTGATCGCCTGTTCGGTCGGGACTGCGGTCTTCTCGCCGGCGCGGATGGCCGCCGCATCGAGCTTCAGTTCAGGATTGGCCGCGACAAAGGCGTCGAGCTTCTGGTCGGCAACCTTGGCGGCAGCACGTTTCAGCGGATAGCCGCCACCCTGAAGCGCGAGGTTGATACCCTTCTTGAAGGCAGCGTCGCTGGCAGCCTTCTTGTCGCCCGCGGCCTTGGCATCATAAGACGCCACGGTTTCGCTGCCAATCATGACACTCGCCGGGGTCCCCGCCGCCGCCGTCGAGACGATGTCGTAAGGCACCGAGTTCTTGGCAAGGAAGTCGGTCGCGATATCGCACGAACTGACCGGCACGCGCGTGCCGGTCGGGTTGAACTGGAAGTTGCAGTCTCCCGGCGCCGCCGTCACCGTGGCGCGCGTGTTCTGCTGCGCGGTGGCGAGCGCCGGATTGGCGGCCCAGGTCAACGCCTTGAACAGCGGGAAGGTGGTGACGACCGCCAGCGCAAGGCCGGCCATGATGATCGGCTTGCGGCCGATCTTGTCGGACAGCCAGCCGAAGAAGACGAAGAAGCCCGTGCCGAGTGCCAGCGCAATGGCGATCATGATGTTGACCGACTGCGCGTCGACCTTGAGCACATTGGCCAGGAAGAACAGTGCATAGAACTGGCCATTGTACCATACCACGGCCTGACCGGCGGTGAGGCCGAACAGCGCCAGGATGGCGATCTTGGCGTTTTTCCACTGGCCGAAGGCTTCCGACAGCGGCGCCTTGGAACTCTTGCCCTCTTCCTTCATGCGCAGGAAGGTCGGCGATTCCGAAAGCGACAGGCGGATCCAGACCGAAATGCCGAGCAGGATAGCCGAGACCAGGAACGGAATGCGCCATCCCCAGGCGTTGAAGGCGTCCTTGCTTACGGAATTCTGCACCAGCAGGATGACAATCAGCGACAGGAAAAGGCCGAGCGTCGCCGTCGTCTGGATCCATGAGGTGTAGAAGCCGCGACGGTCGTCCGGCGCATGTTCCGCGACATAGGTCGCGGCGCCGCCGTACTCGCCGCCAAGCGCCAGGCCCTGCAGCATGCGCAGCGCGATCAACAGGACCGGCGCCAGAATGCCCAGTGTCTCTGAACCCGGAAGCAGGCCGACAAGGAAAGTCGACAGACCCATGATCATGATGGTGACAAGGAATGTGTATTTGCGGCCGACGAGATCGCCGATGCGGCCGAACACCAGCGCGCCGAACGGGCGCACGATGAAGCCGGCGGCGAAGACCAGCAGCGTGAAGATGTAGCGGGTGCTTTCGGGAAACGAGTTGAAGAAGGTCAAGCCGATCGCGCCGGCCAACGCTCCGTAGAGATAGAAATCATACCATTCAAAAACCGCGCCCAGCGAGGAGGCGAAGATGACCTTCTTCTCCTCTCGTGTCATGCCGCGGCTGGCTCCGCCGGCGGTCGATGCCAATGCCATTGAACTGTCCTCCCGTGAATCGTCTGCCTTCGACGCTGGGCGTCATCGTCGGCGTTCCCTCTGAACGCGACTCGAACCAGCCATCAGCGTAAAAAATGACAGAAAGCGACCGCCGGAGGCAGACAGACCTTGGATTTATGACTTTGGTATTAGGTGCAGTGCGGCAAAGGCCGAGGATCAGGTCTTCAGCGCATCGAGCAGGCCGACGGCCGCCATCATGTCGCGTTTGCGGGCCGAGCGGCGTGCGACAGCCTCGGCATCCTGGCCCCAATGCTCGATCTGCCAGTCCTCGTCGACATGGCCGGCGGCCCAAGCCGCGTCGCCATCGAGCGCGCCGTAATCGACCGCCAGCGCCAGCAGCGCCGACCCGGTCAGCGAAGTCATGACATGGATTGCGGCCAGCCGCAGCGGCTCGGCACGCTGGGCAAGATGAGCGCCGAGCACTGCGATGCTCTCGCGCGGCTGCTCGACATGGATGATGCCCTCGGCGAGATTGAACCGAGCCCCTAATGTCGCTCTCGCCCAGTCGATCACCGGATCCCAATGCTGGTTCTGCCGCTCGACCAGCCCCTGTGGCGCGTCGGCGCGGTAGCAGGTCAGATCGGACGAGGCGAAGCGCAAGACGTCCTCCAGCACCGCCTGCGGGTCGCTGGCGACGCCGTCGATGGCGGTGTTGACCAGACGCAGCACCGGCATCGTGACCGGGTCGATGGTCTCGCCCTGTGCAGCGAACTCATTGGCGACCAGGGCGGCGGCCTTTTCGGTCGGCAGCGCCAGCAGCGCCTTGCCCGGCGTGCGCACCGGCTTGCCATCGAGGTGGACGACAAAACCGTCCTCCACAGCTACGACCGACACGTCCTTGTAGAAGCGCTTCGGCAGGTGCGTCTTCATCTGGATCTGGGCGCGGCGGACCGGATCCGGATCGGACAGATGCTTTCCCGCTTCGAGGTCGTTGAGGATGTCACGCATGGTCGAACTTTCTATCCAGGTACCTGCTTGCGCGCCGGCCGGTTGACGATGATCAGGCCGACTGCGATCAGCCCAAGCGCCACAAAGATCCTGGTCGTTGGCGCCTCGCCAAGAATGATAGCGCCGCAGAGGACGCCGAACACCGGCGACAGGAAGGCGAAGCTCGACAGGCCCGATGCCGGATAGCGCCTGAGCAGCCAGAACCACAGCACATAGGTGAAGGCAACTATATAGAGCGACTGGAACAGCAGCGCCAATGTCGGCAAGGCACTGACCGCGCGGATCGGCGGGCCGGCGAAAGGCAGAACCAGGACACCGACGATGGCCGCACCGGCCAGCTGATAAAGCAGCAATTTCTCGGCACTGGTCTCGACCAGTTTCGAACGCTTGATGACGATGCTGGTCGCCGCCCACAGGATGCCCGAGCCGAGGCTGAGCAGATCGCCCATCAAGGTCACGTCGGTGCCGCCGGCAATCCCGTCGGAAAACACCGCCACAAGGCCACAGAAGGCAAGCACGAGCCCGCCAAGCTTGCGCGCGTTGATACGCTCACCGAGCAGGAAATGGCCGCCGATCAGGACCCAGAACGGCATGGTGTTGACCAGCAGTGTGTTGCGGGCAACGGTCGTGTATTCCAGCCCGATATAGAGGCACAGGAACTCGACGCCGAACAGCACGCCGACGATGATGCCGGCGACAAGCGACCCGTCGGCCTTAAACAGCCTGATGCCGCGCAGCCAGCACCAGCCGAGCACACAGAGCCCGCCGATGATCGAACGTGCGATCGAGACGAAAACCGGATCGAAGCCGGCATAGGATATCTTGGCGGCGACGTAGTTCAGCCCCCAGGAAAAGGTCAACCCGACCATGATGGAAGCAGCCGCCAGATCGACCGCATCGCGGCGATCCAATGCCGAGGCGACGGCCAATGTCAGTCCTCCGCGCTGGCGTCGTCGAAGCCGATCAGGTTCCAGCTCTGGCGCATATGCGGCGGCATCGGCGCGGTGACGTCGATGACGCCCTTGTCCGGGTGCGGAATGACGATGCGGCGCGCATGCAGATGCAGGCGGTTCTGAATGCCGCCCGGAAAGTCCCAGTTGGTGTCGGCCTCGAAATATTTGGGGTCGCCAAGGATCGGGCAGCCGATATAGGCGGCATGAACGCGCAGCTGGTGGGTGCGGCCAGTGTACGGCTCCATTTCCAGCCAGGTCATCGTCTGGGCCGCCTGCTCGATGATGCGATAGTAGGACACGGCGTGGTCGGCGCCCTTTTCGCCATGGGCTGCCACGCGCACGCGGTCGCCGTCCTCGGTCGGCTCCTTGATCAGCCAGGTCGAGATCTTGTCCTCACGCTTGGGCGGGACGCCCTTGACCAGCGCCCAATAGGTCTTCTTGGTCTCGCGCGCCCGGAATGACTCGGAAAGCTTCATCGCCGCAAGCCTGGTGCGGGCAACCACCAGCACGCCCGACGTGTCGCGGTCGAGCCGGTGCACCAGGCGCGGCTTCTCGCCCTTCTGGCTGCGCCAGGCCTCCAGCATGTCGTCGACATTGCGGGTGACGCCCGAGCCGCCTTGCACCGCCAGGCCCGCCGGCTTGTTGAAGACGAAGACTTTTGGATCTTCGTGGATCAGCATCTTGGCCAGCACATCGGCGTCGCCCTGGTTGCGGATCGAGTAACCCGTAAGCGCACTCTCGCCCTTCTTGTCGACCTCGAGCGGCGGCACACGCACCACCTGGCCGGGCTCGACACGGCTGTCGGCCTTGACCCGGCTGCCATCGACGCGGATCTGGCCCGAGCGCAGCAACTTCTGCAGATGGCCAAAGCCGAGGCCGGGGAAATGGGTCTTGAACCAGCGATCGAGCCGCATGCCCGCCTCGCCGGCCTCCACCGTGATCTGTTCTACGCCTGCCATGATTTTCGCTTTATCCGTTTCTAACGCGTGACCCCGAAATCTACTCCGGCTTTCGGAAAGGATCATGCGCAAGATCAAAGTTTCTGCAGCGCGTCCAGAGGATGCGGCGTGCTCCAGGTCGGGGCAATAACACTATGAAACGGTTCTTGCGAGCCAAAGTCCCAGAAACAGGGCGATAATGGCGCCAACGACGCTTGCCAGCGCATATCCCAACGCCGGCAGCGTCGCTCCGCGCTCCCATAGGGTCGCGAAATCGAGCGAAAAGGCGGAGAAGGTGGTGAAGCCGCCAAGGATGCCGGTGGCGACGAACAGCCGGAGCTCATTGGAACCGCCGCGCCGCATCAGCGCGGCGATGAACAGCCCCATGGCAAAGGAGCCGACGATGTTGATCGCCATCGTCCCCCAGGGGTAGTTGGGACCGACGAGGCGCAAGGCGCCGGTGTTGGTCAGGTGGCGGATGCCGGCGCCGATGCCGCCGCCGACCACAACAAGAAGCAGATTGAACATGCCCGTTTACTGCCCGGCCAAGGCAGTGCGGTCAATCCCTTCAGACCAACGCCTCAGGTCGTCTCGACCTTCTTTGCCTTGCTCGAGCCGATCATCTTCCAGTTCTTGTAGAACATGGAATTGATGCGCTCGACGGTTACCGAAACGATGGCCAGAAGTCCGGCGATGAAGCCGGGGAACGGCGACGGGCGGATGATGTCCATGAACACGCAGTAGCGGCGTCCGTCATACTCGTTGACCGAGCGGTGCAGCAGCGTGTCGTCGAAAATATAGAGCGGGTTGTCGTGCCAGTAATTCCTCGCGCCGTTGCATTCGACGAAAACCTCTGCCTTCACCGGCAAGAGATTGTAGAGGATGCGCAGGCTGAGCCGCAGCGGTCCGAAATGCCAGGAAGTCGATTCCTTGCCTCTGAAGACAGATACGGCAATGGTCTTGATGTATTTGAAATCCTTGTTGAACTCCGCGACATTGTCGATCCGGTGCTTGCCGTACCACTGATAGACATACATGCCGCGACGACCGGTGCCGAAATTGGCGTCGATATCGGCGATGATCTCGTCCTTGCGCGCCTTGAAGACGTCAAGAACCTCGTTGACCTCGCGCTGATAATCGGCAGGAAACTGCTCCAGCTTCCACACACCCGGGTTGCGGTAGCAAACGAGGTCCACCAGCAGATTGAAGGGCGACAGCAGCCAGGTGAAGATGCCATTGCCGAGGAAATAGCCGCGCAACAGCGACAGATCCTTGCTGGCGTTGCGCAGCACATCGATCAGGCCGCAGACGATCCAGATCGTGGTCAGGATCGGAATGAAATAGAAGCCGAGCGCGAGCAGCGGGACAGCAATCACAGCCTGGCGAAGCGTTTTGCGAAGGGATTTTGTCATTTCTGTTCGCGCCGCGCGCTGTCCCCGTTCCGAATTATCGCCCGTCCTGGCAGCCTCCCGGCCGAGTCATGCGACGTGATAGGGCTTTTTGTCATGCGGTACAATCACACTGCTGTGACTGGCGGGGGCAGAATTTCAGTTCATCGCGGGCAGGCCGAGTTCGTCCCGTTTGTCCCGCGCGCCTATTTTTCCCGCTCGCTGCGCAGCTTTGCCCAATAGTCCAGCCGTTTCTTGATATCGCGCTCGAAGCCGCGTTCGGGCGGATCATAAAAGGTCTGCCGGCCCATCTTTTCGGGGAAATAGTCCTGGCCGGAAAAAGCATCGGGCTGGTCGTGATCGTAGCGGTAGCCGGCGCCGTAATCCTCCTCTTTCATCAGCTTGGTCGGCGCGTTGAGGATGTGCTTGGGCGGCAGCAGCGAACCGAACTCCTTCGCCGCCCGCGTGGCTGCCTTGAAGGCGGTATAGACGGCGTTGGATTTGGGCGCGGTGGCGAGATAGACGGTGGCCTCGGCGAAGGCCAGTTCGCCTTCGGGCGAGCCGAGATAGTCGTAGGCGTCCTTGGCGGCGTTGGCGATAACCAGCGCCTGCGGGTCGGCCAGCCCGATATCCTCCATCGCCATGCGCACCAGCCGGCGGCCGAGATAGAGCGGATCCTCGCCGGCGTCGAACATGCGGGCAAGATAATAAAGCGCCGCGTCCGGGTCGGACCCACGCACCGATTTGTGCAGCGCCGAGATCAGATTGTAGTGACCGTCCTGGCCCTTGTCATAGATCGGCGCGCGGCGCTGGACGATGCGCTGCAGCCCTTCGGGATCGAAAACCTCGCCGGGTTTGGCGGCGCGCCAGACTTCCTCGGCCAGCGTTAGCGAGGCCCGGCCGTCGCCATCGCTCATGCGGATGAGCATCGCCCGCGCCTCGTCGTCGAGCGGAAGCGCCCTGCCCTCCGTCTCCTCCGCCCGCGTCATCAGTTTGGCGATGCTGTCCTCGCCCAGCGAGTGAAACACCAGCACCCGCGCGCGCGACAGAAGCGCCGCGTTCAGCTCGAACGATGGATTTTCGGTCGTGGCGCCGACCAGAACAACTGTTCCATCCTCCATGACCGGAAGGAAAGAGTCCTGCTGGGCGCGGTTGAAGCGATGGATCTCGTCAACGAACAGCAGCGTCTGGCGGCCATTCGTGCGGCGCAGCTTCGCTGCTTCGAACACTTTCTTCAGGTCCGCGACGCCGGAAAACACCGCCGATATCTGCTCGAACGCAAGACTGGTCTCGCCGGCCAACAGCCGTGCAACGGTTGTTTTGCCGGTTCCCGGCGGTCCCCAGAAAATCATCGAGCCGAGCGAACCCGAGTTGATCAGCCGCGTCAGCGCGCCGTCCGGCCCGGTCAAATGCTCCTGGCCGACGACCTCGCCAAGATTTTTCGGGCGCAGCCGATCGGCCAAAGGCCGGCGGGGCGGCGCTCTTTCCGGTTCGTCGACGCTGAACAGATCGGCCATCTAGGTCTTCTGGTTGGAGCACGATCCTCAGAAATGGGAAGATCGCCTCAGTAACGCAACACCTGGCGCAGTATCTGCCCGCCGCGCTCGACGGTAAAGCGCCACCAGCGTGTATCCTGCTGGGCAAGCTGCGCCAGTGTCGCCGCCGTATCGACCGTCGTGCCGTTCACCTCGCGCACGATGTCGCCCGGCTGGAAGCCGAAATCGGCGGCCGGCGAATCGCGGTTGATGTCGACCACGGTGACCCCCTTTAGGTCGGTGCGCAGGCCGAGCCGCTGGGCGAGCCTGGGCGACAGTTCCGCGACCTTGGCGCCGGAGAACGGGCTGCGGCCATGCAGGGTCACTTCCGACGCCTTGGCGCCTTCCGGCGCGCGCTCCAGTGCGATCTCCATCGTCGCCTGCTGGCCCTTGCTCAGGATGGCGAAGGTCGCCTTGGTGCCGATCGACAGGGTCGCCATGCGGTAATCCAGCGCCTCGATGCCTTCGACCGTCGTGCCATTGAGCTGCAGCACGACATCGCCGGGCTTCAGCCCTGCCTTGGCCGCCGGTCCGGCTTCCTCAACCGACGACACCAGCGCGCCGGTCGGCTTCTCCATGCCAAGCGATTCGGCGATCTGCGGTGTGACCGCTTCGAACTCGGCGCCTATATAAGGCCGCTCGAAGAAATCGAGCCCGGCCTTGGCCGCGTCGGCGAAGGCGCGCACCATGTTGGCCGGGATGGCAAAGCCGATGCCGATCGAGCCGCCGCTGCGGCTGTAGATGGCGGTGTTGATGCCGACCAGCTGGCCGCCCATGTTGATCAGCGCGCCGCCGGAATTGCCGGGATTGATGGCGGCGTCGGTCTGGATGAAGTAGCCCGAATCCGAAACGCCGATATGGCTGCGGGCAAGCGCCGACACGATGCCGCTGGTGGTGGTCTGGCCGACGCCGAACGGATTGCCGATGGCCAGCACCAGGTCGCCGACCTCGAGCGCGTCGGAATCGCCGATGGCGATCACCGGAAAGGGCTTGTCGGAGTTGATCTTGAGCACGGCGAGGTCAAGCGTCTCGTCCTTGAGCATGACCTTCGAGGTGAATTCGCGCCCGTCGGCGGTCGCGACCTTGACCTCGTCGGCATCCTTGATCACGTGGAAATTGGTGACGACGACGCCGCTTGGATCGACCAGCACGCCCGAGCCGAGCGATGATTGCGCGCGCGGCTGCGCGCGGCCGAAGAATTCCTCGAAGAAAGGATCGCCGTCGAAGGGCGACGTGACCTTGGCCGTCTGCGAAGCATAGACATTGACCACCGCCGGCGCCGTCTGCTTGACCAGGGGCGCAAACGACAGCTGTACCTCTTCGCGGCCGAACGGCACGCGCTTGTCGGGACCGGAGGTGCCGTTCTCGCCTTCGACGCCATGCAAGAGGTCGGTCAGCACATCGGAGAGCCCCGGATCGGCTGGCTTGGCGGCGTCCTCGGCCAGGGCGTCTTTCACGGCCGGTGCCGCGGCAAAGGCGGCCAGCGCGCAAAGGGCAACAAGAAACAGCCGTTTGAAGTGCATTCCGAATCCTCCAGGTCGGGCGCCATTGTCCCGACGATTGTGCAAAATGAAAGGCTAAGCCGCTGAAATCTGATTATTCTGGCCCGCAAAGCAGCTATAGGTCGGCTTGAAACTGAGAACCTTCGTCGACCTTCATGAAAAAACAACTCCTGTCATTCCGTGACTTTTTGAAGACCGGCACTTTTGGGCCCGTTTCCCCTTCTCTGAAAATGATCGACATCGCCGGTGTGCTGGGTCCGCCTGACGGCTGGGTCACGGAACCTGCAGGGACGATTCCGGTCTATTGGATTTTCGGAAAGCTCGAAATTTCCTTTGATGAAGAAGCACCTCATTGGATGAACTGGTTTCAGATCGAAGAAGCGGGCTATCTCGAAGGTGATTTTGAGGTTCTCACCGATCGCCTTGTGCTCTCATTGGATGGGTTCAGTGGAGAGACGAAGCCTTCGGAATTCCTGGCTGCCGGCCTTTGGGCTCCAGAAGAGGCAGCGGTTTTCTACGCCGCCTTGAGCGACGATATCTTGCTGAACATCTGCGCGGGTCCCATTCAGATTCATTTCCGAGTCGATACAGACTTCATCGAAGATGGGGACGCCCAAAAATACCTGGCCAATTCCACCGTGTCGCAAGTGGTCAGCGATATCGATTCCCGCGCCACCCTCGACAGTATCTATTCCTATCCCCAACCGGCGTTCGAAGAGATCCCCGGCGCCTTCAATTGGAATCTGCTTAGCGGTCGCGACTACCTGACGCTTGCTCGCTAAACGTAAGGCTCGCTAAACGTAGGACGCTGGTAACAAAAAGGGGCCCGAAGGCCCCTTTGAATTCATCCAGAAACCCCCAGCCTTATGCGGCCGCGGTTTCCTCATTGGTGCCTTCAGCTTCGAGGCGAGCGCGGTCGCCGGCGCCCTTGGCCGAGGTGTCGCGATCGACGAACTCGATGACTGCCATGGCGGCATTGTCGCCGTGGCGGAAGCCGGCCTTCATGATGCGCAGATAGCCGCCATTGCGGTCGGCGTAGCGCGGCGCAATCGTGTCGAACAAACGCTTGACGACGCCTTCATTGCCGATCTGGGCAATGACCTGGCGGCGCGCATGCAAGTCGCCGCGCTTGCCGAGCGTCACCAGCTTCTCGACGATTGGACGCAAATCCTTCGCCTTCGGCAGGGTGGTGACGATCTGCTCATGTTCGAGCAGCGACACGGCGAGGTTGGCGAACATCGACTTGCGATGGCTAATGCTTCGGGCGAAGCGGCGGCCTTTAAAACCGTGGCGCATGGCTCTTTTCCTTCTTCAGTTGTTCAAGAGGCCACGGCCTCTGATGGTTTTCCGCATGACCGTCGGATCGAGCGGCCCACGCCGCCGATCCTTGGAAATTCATGCTCAATATTGGTCTTCGTAACGCTTGGCGAGGTCTTCGATGTTTTCCGGCGGCCAGTCCGGCACTTCCATGCCGAGGTGCAGGCCCATCGCCGCGAGCACTTCCTTGATCTCGTTCAGCGACTTGCGGCCGAAGTTCGGGGTGCGCAGCATCTCGGCTTCGGTCTTCTGGATGAGATCGCCGATGTAGACGATGTTGTCGTTCTTCAGGCAGTTGGCCGAACGCACCGAAAGCTCGAGTTCGTCGACCTTCTTGAGCAGCGCCGGGTTGAAGGCGAGTTCGGTGACGGCTTCGGTGGCGACTTCCTTCTGCGGCTCGTCGAAATTGACGAACAGGCCAAGCTGGTCCTGCAGGATGCGGGCGGCGAATGCCACCGCGTCCTCGCCCGAGATCGAACCGTCGGTCTCGATGGTCATGGTCAGCTTGTCATAGTCGAGAACCTGGCCCTCGCGGGTGTTCTCGACCTTGTAGGAGACCTTCTTGACCGGCGAATACAGGCTGTCGACCGGGATCAGGCCGATCGGCGCGTCTTCGGCGCGGTTGCGGTCGGCCGGCACGTAACCCTTGCCGGTGTCGACGGTGAATTCCATGCGGATTTCAGCGCCCTCGTCCAGCGTACAAATGACGTGGTCGGGGTTGAGGATCTCGACGTCGCCAACCGTCTGGATGTCGCCAGCCAGAACCGCACCTGGGCCCTGCTTGCGAACGACCATGCGCTTGGGGCCATCGCCTTCCATGCGGATGGCGATTTCCTTGATGTTGAGGACGATGTCGGTCACGTCCTCACGCACGCCGGCAATCGACGAGAATTCATGCAGAACGCCGTCGATCTGCACGGCGGTCACAGCCGCACCGCGCAGCGAAGACAGAAGCACGCGGCGCAGCGCGTTGCCGAGCGTCAGGCCAAAGCCGCGTTCGAGCGGCTCGGCGACCAGCGTGGTCAGCGTCTTCTTCTTCGACGAGAACTCGATCTTGTTCGGCTTGATCAGTTCCTGCCAATTTTTCTGGATCATGATGCTTTCCTTCCGTTGACCCACCACCATCCAATCGTGGCGGGCGACCTGGAGTGCCGTGGAGGAGCGCCTTGAGGCGCTCACGCGGCGTTCGGTATGTCTTAGACGCGGCGCTTCTTGCGCGGGCGGCAGCCATTGTGCGGGATCGGCGTCACATCACGGATCGAGGTGATGGTGAAGCCGGCCGCCTGCAGGGCGCGAAGCGCCGATTCACGACCGGAGCCGGGTCCGCAGACCTCGACTTCGAGCATGCGCATGCCGTGTTCCTGGGCCTTCTTGGCGACGTCTTCGGCAGCCATCTGGGCGGCGAACGGGGTCGACTTGCGCGAACCCTTGAAGCCCTGGGCACCGGCCGACGACCAGGCAATGGAATTGCCCTGCGCGTCGGTGATGGTGATCATCGTGTTGTTGAAGGTCGAATTGACGTGGGCAACGCCCGACGAGATGTTCTTGCGTTCGCGACGGCGAACACGAGCGGCTTCCTTGGCCATGATAGTCCTTTCAGTTGATCTCTACACCGCCGTAATGCCAGCGGCTCCACCTTTGAAAGCGAGTAGTGAGCAGGGACTAGCGAATAGGGGACCCCTACTCGCTAATGGCTACTCGCTATTCGCTCACTTACTTCTTCTTGCCGGCGATCGACTTGGCCGGGCCCTTGCGGGTGCGTGCATTGGTGTGCGTGCGCTGGCCGCGAACCGGCAGCGAACGGCGGTGACGCAGGCCGCGGTAGCAGCCGAGGTCCATGAGACGCTTGATGTTCATCGACACTTCGCGGCGCAGGTCGCCTTCGACCTGGTAGTCGCGGTCGATGGTCTCGCGGATCTGCAGCACTTCCGCGTCGGTCAGCTGGTTGACGCGGCGCTCGGCCGGGATGCCGACCTTGTCGACGATCTCCTGGGCGAACTTCTTGCCAATGCCGTGAATGTACTGAAGCGCAATGACGACGCGCTTGTTGGTCGGAATGTTGACGCCGGCTATACGAGCCATATTCTTCTCTTCTCCATGTGGGACCGGCCGGCCTTCAAAACAAGGCATGCGCGGCGCTGTTCAAATTACCCCGCGTCCGGTGGAGGCCGGCCCTTGCGGGAGTTCCCTAGTTTCAATGCGGCTGCCTTGCCCTTGCGGACAAGCAAGCCTCATGCCTGATAGGAAGACGGGCCGCCATAACCCAGCGAACCGTTCCAGTCAAGCGCAATCTTTACTTTACCGTAACGGTCTCCCGCGTCACCGCCGCGAGCAGCGCTTCAATCTCCGCCGTCACGGTGTCGACAGGAGCCATGCCGTCGACACTCCTAAGCGAGCGTTTGGCGTAATAATAGCCGATCAGCGGCGCCGTCTTCTTGTAATATTCCCGCAGGCGCTCTTCGAACACCACCGGATTGTCGTCCTTGCGCACCGGCTGTCCGGCGGCCTTGGCGTCGTCGGCGCGCTTGACGATGCGGCCGACCAACGCTTTGTCGTCGACGACGAACTCGATCACGGCATCGAGGCCAATGCCGCGCTCGGCGAGCATCGATTCAACCGCATCAGCCTGCACCAGCGTGCGCGGATATCCGTCGAGGATGAACCCGTTGGTGCAATCGGGCTGGTCGATGCGCTCGGCCACGATCGCGTTGACAATGGCGTCGGAAACCAGCTCGCCGGCATCCATCACCGCCTTGGCGCGCTTGCCGACTTCAGTGCCGGCCTGTACGGCGGCCCGCAGCATGTCGCCCGTCGACAGCTGCGGTATGCCGTATTTTTCTACCAGTCTTTGTGCTTGCGTCCCCTTGCCCGCTCCTGGCGGCCCAAGCAATATCAATCTCATCTGGCCTTCTTCCCCCCGCGCAGCTTCGACTTCTTGATCAGGCCCTCATACTGGTGCGCGATCAGGTGACCCTGGATCTGCGCCACCGTATCGAGGGTTACACTGACCACGATCAGAAGCGATGTGCCACCGAGGTAGAATGGTACGCCAGTCGCCGAAATCAGGAACTCGGGCAGCAGGCACACCAGCACCAGATAGATGGCGCCGACGACGGTGATGCGCGTCAGGACATAGTCGATGTAATCGGCAGTGCGCTCACCCGGACGGTAGCCCGGAATGAAGCCGGAATGCTTCTTGAGCTGGTCGGCGGTGTCCTTCGGATTGAACACGATGGCCGTGTAGAAGAAGGCGAAGAACACGATCATTGCCGCATAGAACAGCATGTAGAGCGGCTGGCCGTGGCCGAGCGAAGCGAGCACGGTGCTTGCCCAGGCCGGCAGGTTTGTCGTCTGCGAGAAGCCGGCGACCGTTGCCGGCAGCAAAAGCAGCGACGACGCGAAGATCGGCGGAATGACGCCCGACGTGTTGAGCTTCAGCGGCAGATGCGAGGTATCGCCCTGGAACATGCGGTTGCCGACCTGGCGCTTCGGATACTGGATCAGCAGGCGGCGCTGCGCGCGCTCGAAGAACACGATCAGCGCGATGACGATTATGGCCAGCACGATGATCGCGAGTATCAGCCCGGTCGATAGGGCGCCGGTGCGGCCGAGCTCCAGCGTGCCGGAGATGGCGCGCGGCAGGCCGGCGACGATGCCGGAAAAGATGATCAGCGAAATGCCGTTGCCGATGCCGCGGGCGGTGATCTGCTCGCCCAGCCACATCAGGAACATGGTGCCGCCAACCAGCGTGACGACGGTCGAGATGCGGAAGAACATGCCGGGATCGTTGACGATGCCGTTGCCGCCTTCCAGGCCCACTGAAATGCCGTAGGCCTGCACCAGCGCCAGGAGTACCGTGCCGTAGCGCGTGTACTGGTTGATGACCTTGCGGCCCTGCTCGCCTTCCTTTTTCAGCGCTTCCAGCGACGGAATGACCGAGGTCATCAGCTGCATGATGATGGAGGCTGAGATATAAGGCATGATGCCGAGCGCGAAGATCGCCATGCGCTGCACGGCGCCGCCGGCGAACATGTTGAACATGCCGAGCACGCCCTTGGCCTGCGAAGAGAAGGCCTGCGCGAATGCATCCGGATTGATGCCGGGCAGCGGGATATAGGTGCCGAGGCGATAGACGAGCAGCGCGCCGACGGTGAACCAGATTCGCTTCTTCAGGTCCTCCGCCTTGGCGAAAGCCGCAAAATTCAGATTCGAGGCTAGTTGTTCAGCAGCCGAAGCCATGCCTGATTCTCCGCTAGAGCATGATGCCGAAAAGTGTGAAGCGGTTTTCGGACAACGTCATGCGCTACTTCTTTGATTTGTATGTCACGCTCGATGCCCGCAGCTCAGGCGGCGCGTGGCACCGAAGCTCACGAGATAAGCTCCGGGCTCTAAACATGCAAGCGGCCGCGTTGACGCGGCCGCCTAATTGATTGGATCAAAGCGCAATCGTGAACAAAAACGGATACCGTTCCTGCCGGCCGCGCTTCAAATTGCCGTTACTCCGCTGCCGCTTCCGGCAGCTTGACCGAACCGCCGGCCTTTTCGATCTTCTCGATCGCGGCCTTGGAGGCGCCGGCGACGTCGAAGGCAAGCTTTGCCTTGAGCTCGCCGTCCGAGAGGATGCGCACGCCGTCCTTGACGCGGCGGATGACGCCGGCGGCAACGAGTGCCTCGGCCGTCACGGTCGCCTTGGCGTCGAGCTTCTTGGCATCGAGCGCCGTCTGGATACGAGCCAGCGACACGACGACAAAGCTCTTGGCGAAGATGTTATTGAAGCCACGCTTCGGCAGGCGCCGATAGAGCGGCATCTGGCCGCCCTCGAAGCCGTTGATGGCAACGCCGGAGCGCGCCTTCTGGCCCTTGACGCCGCGACCGCCGGTCTTGCCCGAGCCGGAGCCGATGCCACGGCCGAGACGCTTCTTGGAGTGCGTCGCGCCGTCCTTGTCACGCAGATCGTTGAGTTTCATCTGGGTTCTCCTGCGCTTTTGCTCAGCCCTCGTCCACGACGCGGACGAGATGCTGAACGGCAGCGATCATGCCGCGCACCGAGGGAGTGTCCTCCAGCGTGCGCTGCTTGTGCATCTTGTTGAGGCCGAGGCCGACCAGCGTTGCGCGCTGTTCCTTCGGGCGGCGGATCGGCGAACCGATCTGCTCAACGGTGACGGTCTTGGTTGCTTTCTTGGCCATGGTCAAAATCCCTGGTCAGATCGACTATTCTTCAGCCGCAACGGCGGTGCCGCGGCGGGCCTGAAGGGTCGAATACTTGATGCCGCGCGCAGCAGCCACATCCTTGGGATGCATCTGGCTCTTCAGCGCGTCGAATGTGGCACGAACCATGTTGTAGGGGTTCGACGAACCCATCGACTTGGCGACCACGTCATGCATGCCGAGCGTCTCGAAGACAGCGCGCATCGGGCCGCCGGCGATGATGCCGGTACCCTGCTTGGCAGCGCGCAGAAGCACGCGGCCAGCGCCCCAACGTCCTTCGACGTCGTGGTGCAGCGTGCGGCCCGAGCGCAGCGGCACGAAGATCATGTCGCGCTTGGCCGATTCGGTTGCCTTGCGGATCGCTTCCGGCACTTCGCGCGCCTTGCCGTGACCGAAGCCGACACGGCCCTTCTGGTCGCCGACGACGACGAGTGCTGCAAAACCGAAGCGACGGCCGCCCTTGACGACCTTGGCGACGCGGTTGATGTGGACGAGCTTGTCCACCATGCCGTCATCGCGTTCTTCACGATCGCGGCCGCGGCCGCCATCCCTACGTTCCTGTGCCATATCCTGTTCCTTGTTCTTTTCCGGAAGCACGGTTGCTGATAAGATCCGGTGCGCCTCTTTGGGTCACCGGGGGCGAATTATTTTTCCTTGCATGATCTTGACCGAAAAGTCTGCAACTTTTTGCTGCGCTGACCTTCGGTTCGGAACAGGCAATTAGAAGCTCAGACCGCCTTCACGGGCAGCCTCGGCCAGCGCCTTGACGCGGCCGTGATAGATGTAGGCGCCGCGGTCGAAGACGACTTCCTTAACGCCGGCCTTCGAAGCGCGCTCGGCGATCAGCTTGCCAACAGCGGCTGCTGCCTCGGTGTCGGCGCCGGTCTTGAGCGAACCCTTGAGGTCCTTCTCGAGTGTCGATGCAGCCGCGATGGTATGGCCCTTGGCGTCGTCGATGACCTGCACGTAGATGTTCTTCGACGTGCGGTGAACCGAGAGACGCGGACGTTCGCCGGCGACCTTCTTGATCTGGCGGCGGACGCGCTGCGCGCGGCGCTGGATGGATTCCTTGGTAGCCATGATAGTCTTCCTTGCCTTCAAAAAACGGGGGCCGCCATGTGCGGTAGGCGAAAGCGCCTCCCGCGACTGCTCCCCGCGGCGTTGCACTTCTTTGGCCTGGCCTTTTCCGAAGAGTCTGCAACTTTTCGGGGCCAGGCCTACTACTTCTTCTTGCCTTCCTTGCGGACGATCTTCTCGCCGGCATAGCGGACACCCTTGCCCTTGTAGGGCTCGGGACCGCGATACTCGCGGATCTCGGCTGCAACCTGGCCGACCTGCTGCTTGTCGATGCCGGTCACGGTGATTTCCGTCGGCTTCGGCACAGTGATCGTGATGCCGGCCGGCGTCTCGTAAACGACGTCGTGGCTGAAGCCAAGCGCCAGCTGCAGGTTCTTGCCCTGGAGTGCCGCGCGATAGCCGACGCCGGTGATCTCGAGCTTCTTCTCGAAACCGTCCTTGACGCCCTGCAGGATGTTGACGATCTGCGTGCGCGACATGCCCCACTTGGAGCGGGCGGCCTTGGTCTGGTCGCGCGGCTGGACAGCGATTTCGCTGCCTTCCATCTTGACCAGCACTTCGTCGTTCACCACGAACTTCAGCTCGCCCTTGGGGCCCTTCGCCGTCACGGTCTGGCCGTTGACGGTCGCGGTCACGCCCTGCGGCAGCGAAACGGGTTTCTTTCCAATACGAGACATTTGGTTGTCCTCGTCACTTCTCTTGTTTCAGGTCTGCCGAATTAGAAAATCTGGCAGAGGATTTCGCCGCCGACATTCTGTTCGCGTGCTTCGTGATCGGCCATCACGCCCTTCGGCGTCGAAAGGATGGCGATGCCGAGGCCGTTGGCGACGTGCGGGATCGACTTGGCCGAGACGTAAACGCGGCGGCCAGGCTTCGAGACGCGGGCGATTTCGCGCACTACCGGAGCACCGTCGAAATACTTCAGCTCGATTTCGATTTCGGACTTGCCGTTGTCGAAGTCGGTCTGGCTGTAGTCGCGGATATAGCCTTCAGCCTTCAGCACGTCGAGGACGCGGGTACGCAGGCGCGAGGCCGGCGTCGAAACGCTCGACTTCTTGCGGCCATACGCGTTGCGGATGCGGGTCAGCATATCGCCGAGAGGATCGCTCAATGACATGTTATGTCCTCCTTACCAGCTCGACTTGACCAGGCCCGGGATCTGGCCGTTATTGCCGAGATCACGAAGCGCGATGCGCGATACTTTGAGCTTGCGATAATAGGCGCGCGGACGGCCGGTAACTTCGCAGCGGTTGCGGATGCGGATCTTGGCCGAGTTGCGCGGCAGGGCAGCAAGCTTCAGCTGAGCGCGGAAACGCTCTTCCATCGGCTTGGACTGATCCATGATGATCGCCTTCAGGGCAGCGCGCTTGGGACCGTACTGGTCGGCAAGCTTGCGGCGCCTGTTGTTCTTCTCGACTGAGCTGGTCTTTGCCATTTCAGATTTTTCCTTTTCTCGCTGCCGTTACTGGCGGAAGGGGAAGTTGAAGGCCTTGAGCAATGCCCTGGCTTCGTCGTCCGTCTTCGCAGTCGTACAAACGATGACGTCCATGCCCCAGATCTGATCAACCTTGTCGTAGTTGATCTCCGGGAACACGATGTGTTCCTTGATGCCCATGGCGTAGTTGCCACGGCCATCGAAGCTCTTCGGATTCAGTCCGCGAAAGTCGCGGACGCGCGGCAGTGCGATGTTCACGAGACGGTCGAGGAACTCGTACATGCGTTCCTTGCGCAGCGTGACCTTGGCGCCGATCGGCATCTTCTCGCGGACCTTGAAGCCGGCGATCGAATTACGGGCGCGGGTGACGACGGCCTTCTGGCCGGCGATCATCGCCAGGTCTTCGGCCGCGATCGAAGGCTTCTTCGAATCCGCGGTCGCTTCGCCGACGCCCATGTTCAGCACGATCTTGTCGATGCGCGGAACCTGCATCTCGTTCTCGTAGCCGAACTGCTCCTGCAGCGCCTTGCGGATGGTCTCGTTGTAGACCTGCTTGAGGCGCGGCGTGTTCTGGGCCTTGGACTGTTTGCTTTCAGCCTTGGGCTTCGTGGTTTGAGCCTTAGCCATTGATGACTTCTCCCGAGCGCTTGGCGACGCGCACCTTCTTGCCGTCCTTCTGGAAGATGAAGCCGACGCGGGTCGGCTTACCATCCTTGGGGTCGGCCAGCGCGATGTTCGACAGCTGGATCGGCGCTTCCTTGGTGATGATCCCGCCCTCTTGGGACTGGGACTGCTTCTGGTGACGACGGATCATGTTGACGCCGCGCACCAGCGCGGTGTCTTCCTTCGGCTGAACCGAGAGGACTTCGCCCGAACGGCCCTTGTCCTTACCGGCCAGCACGACGACCTTGTCGCCTTTTCTAATCTTTTGCATTGGTCCGGCTCCTTACAGCACTTCAGGCGCGAGCGAGATGATCTTCATGTGGTTCTTGGCGCGGAGTTCGCGCGGAACCGGTCCGAAGATACGCGTGCCGATCGGCTCTTTCTTGTTGTCGACGAGAACGGCCGCGTTCTTGTCGAAACGGATCACGCTGCCGTCCGGGCGGCGGATGTCCTTGGCCGTGCGAACCACGACCGCCTTCATCACATCGCCCTTCTTAACGCGGCCGCGCGGAATGGCTTCCTTGATCGACACCACGATGATGTCGCCTACGGAAGCGTATTTCCGCTTCGAGCCGCCCAGCACCTTGATGCACATGACACGACGGGCGCCGGAATTATCCGCGACGTCGAGGTTTGTTTGCATCTGAATCATGACTGGCCGCCTTCTTCTCTTCTAACGGGACGGGCTCAAAGCCCCTCCCCGGTCTGTCCAAAATTCGGTTTGTTACGCCTGGTCCGAAGACACGACGATCCAGCGCTTGTCCTTGGAAATCGGCTTCGATTCCTGGATGAACACCTGATCGCCGACCTTGTGGGCGTTGTTCTCGTCGTGCGCCTTGTACTTCTTGGTCATGCGCACGGTCTTCTTCATCACGGGATGCGTGAAGCGCCGTTCGACCTTGACGACTACCGTCTTCTCGTTCTTGTCGCTGACGACAGTGCCCTGCAGAATGCGCTTTGGCATGATTTTCGTCCTTAAGCCTTCTTGGCCGCGGACTTTTCCGCAGCGATGGTCTTGATACGCGCAATGTCTTTGCGAACCTGCCGCACGCGCGCGGTCTTCTCGAGCTGGCCGGTGGCCTTCTGGAAGCGCAGGTTGAACTGCTCCTTCTTCAGGCTGGCCAGATCGTCGGTCAGCTGGTCCTGGGTCTTCGTCCGGATGTCTTCGGCTTTCATGATCAGCCCGTCCTTATTCTGCGATGCGCTGTACGAAGCGCGTCCTGACCGAGAGCTTGGCCGCGCCGAGACGCAGCGCCTCACGGGCGGTTTCTTCGTTGACGCCGTCGATCTCGAACATGATGCGGCCCGGCTTGACGCGCGCCGCCCAGTAATCGACAGCGCCCTTGCCCTTGCCCATGCGCACTTCGGTCGGCTTCGACGTCACCGGCACATCAGGGAAAATACGGATCCACACGCGGCCGGCACGCTTCATCTCACGAGTGATCGCGCGGCGGGCCGCCTCGATCTCACGCGCGGTGACGCGGTTCGGCTCAAGCGCCTTCAGCCCGAAACCACCGAAATCCAGGTTGGTGCCGCCCTTTGCGGTACCATGGATACGGCCCTTGAACTGCTTGCGGAACTTTGTGCGCTTTGGCTGCAGCATCGTTCTAACTCCAAATTCCTAAATAATCAGGCGTTTTCGCGACGACGACCGCGTTCGCGATCACCACCACCGCCATGCGCAGCATCACCCTCGGTCGCGCGACGCTCCGAAGCCATCGGATCGTGCTCGAGGATTTCGCCCTTGAACACCCAGACCTTGACGCCGCAGATGCCGTAAGCCGTATGCGCTTCGGCCGTGCCGTAGTCGACATCGGCGCGCAGCGTATGCAGCGGCACGCGGCCTTCGCGGTACCATTCCATGCGCGCAATCTCGGCGCCGCCGAGACGGCCGGCGCAGTTGATGCGGATGCCTTCGGCGCCCAGGCGCATGGCCGACTGAACGGCGCGCTTCATGGCGCGGCGGAACGCGATACGACGCTCGAGCTGCTGGGCGATCGACTGGGCGACCAGGGTCGCGTCGATTTCCGGCTTGCGCACTTCAACGATGTTCAAGTGCGTCTCGGACTTCGTCATCTCCATCAGCTTCTTGCGAAGCTTTTCGATGTCGGCGCCCTTCTTGCCGATGATCAGGCCCGGGCGCGCCGCATGGATGGTGACGCGGCACTTCTTGTGCGGGCGCTCGATCACGACCTTCGAAATCGCAGCCTGCTTGAGTTCCTTTTCAAGATATTTGCGGATCTTGATGTCCTCATGCAGCAGTTTGCCGTACTCGCCGGTGTTCGCGAACCAGCGCGAATCCCAGGTACGGTTGATGCCGAGGCGCAGACCGATCGGATTGACTTTCTGACCCATTATGCGGCCTCCCCTTTTTCTTCGACTTCACGAACGACGATCGTGAGGTGCGAGAACGGCTTCTCGATACGGCTGGCGCGACCGCGGCCACGAGCATGGAACCGCTTCATGACGATCGACTTGCCGACATAGGCTTCCGCCACGATCAGCGCATCGACGTCGAGGTCGTGGTTGTTTTCCGCGTTGGCGATCGCCGATTCCAGCGTCTTCTTGACCGTGCCGGAAATCCGCTTGGCCGAGAATTCGAGATCGGAAAGCGCTGTCGCAACCTTCTTGCCGCGGATCAGCGCGGCAACCAGGTTCAGCTTCTGCGGGCTGATACGGATCGTGCGCAGAACGGCGCGCGCTTCGTTGTCAGCAAGCCTGCGCGGAGCTTTGGCCTTGCCCATGATTATTTCCTCTTCGCCTTCTTATCCGCGCCGTGACCGTAATAGGTCCGGGTCGGAGCGAATTCACCGAACTTGTGACCGACCATGTCCTCGTTCACCGAGACGGGAACATGCTTCTGGCCGTTGTAGACACCGAAGGTGAAGCCGACGAACTGCGGCAGGATGGTGGAGCGACGGCTCCACATCTTGATCACCTCATTGCGACCACCTTCACGAACCTTGTCCACCTTCTTGAGAAGGTAGCCGTCGATGAAGGGGCCTTTCCAAATAGAACGAGTCACTTGGCGTTACCTCTTCTTAGCTCTTGCGCTGATGGCGCGAGCGCAGGATGAACTTGTCGGTCGCCTTGTTGGACCGCGTCTTCTTGCCCTTGGTCGGCTTGCCCCACGGGCTGACCGGATGACGGCCACCGGAGGTGCGGCCTTCACCACCGCCATGCGGATGGTCGACCGGGTTCATGGTCACGCCGCGATTGTGCGGGCGCTTGCCGCGCCAGACCGTGCGGCCGGCCTTGCCGTCGTTGATGTTGCCGTGGTCGGGGTTCGACACGGCGCCGACGGTGGCCATGCAGGAGCCGTGAACGACCCGCTGCTCGCCCGAGTTGAGGCGCAGGATCGCCATGCCCTGGTCGCGACCGACCAGCTGTCCGTAGCCACCTGCCGAGCGGGCAACCTGGGCGCCCTTGCCCGGCTTCAGCTCGATGTTATGGACGATCGTGCCGACCGGCATCGAGGCCAGCGGCATCGCATTGCCTGGCTTCACGTCGACCGATTCACCGGCCACGATCTTGTCGCCGGCGGCAAGGCGCTGCGGAGCGATGATGTAGGACAGCTCGCCATCGTCATACTTGATCAGCGCGATGAAGGCGGTGCGGTTCGGATCGTATTCAATGCGCTCGACCGTGCCGACGACGTCGAACTTGCGGCGCTTGAAGTCGATGATGCGGTACGAACGCTTGTGACCGCCGCCGATGAAGCGGGCCGTGATGCGGCCGTGATTGTTGCGGCCGCCCGACTTGGTCAGGCCTTCGGTCAGGCCCTTGACGGGCTTGCCCTTGTAGAGGCCCGAGCGGTCGACGATGACCAGCTGGCGGGTGCTCGGCGTTACCGGGTTGAATTTTTTAAGTGCCATTGTCCTGTCCTCGCGGCCTAGCTCAGAGACCCGTCGCGACGTCGATCGACTGGCCGTCGGCCAGCGTCACGATCGCCTTCTTGACGTCGCTCTGGCGGCCGATCGTGCCGCGGAAGCGCTTGATCTTGCCCTTGCGGACAAGCGTGTTCACGGCCGTAACCTTGACGCCAAACAGCGCTTCGACAGCGGCCTTGATTTCCGGCTTCGACGCCTTCTTGGCGACGTTGAAAACAACCTGGTTGTTCTCGGAAGCCATGGTCGACTTTTCGGTGATCGCCGGCGAGACGATCACGTCGTAATGACGGAGGTCGGTCATTTAAAGCGCTCCTCGAGAGCCTCGACGGCGGCCTTCGAAAGGACCAGCGTGCCGCGGCGCAGAATGTCGTAGACGTTGATGCCCTGGATGGGCAGCACGTCGATGTTCGGGATGTTGGTCGCCGCCAGCTTGAAGTTCTGGTCTAGCTCGGCACCGCCAATCACCAAGGCGTTGGTCAGGCCTAGCGTCGCGAAATTCGCGATCAGCGCCTTCGTCTTGGCCTCGGTCAGCTTCAGCTCGTCGATGATGATGATCGACGCGCTCTTGGCCTTGGCCGAGAGAGCATGCCGCAAGCCCAGAGCGCGCACCTTCTTCGGCAGATCGTGCTCGTGGCTGCGAACGACCGGGCCGTGGGCCTTGCCGCCGCCGCGGAACTGCGGAGCGCGTGCCGAATGGTGACGGGCGCGGCCCGTACCCTTCTGCTTGTACATCTTGGCGCCGGTGCGCGCGATTTCGGCGCGGCCCTTGGCCTTGTGCGTGCCCTGCTGGCGCTTGGCCAGCTGCCAGCGCACGACGCGCTGCAGGATGTCCTCGCGCGGATCAAGGCCGAAAATCTCCTCGGAGAGTTTCACCTTGCCGGCGTCCTTGCCGCCAAGCGTTGTGATCTTGAGATCCATTATTCTGCTCCCTCTGCGGCCGGAGCCTCGTTCGTGGCAGCGCTCGCTGCAGCAACCGGGCGGATCGCGGCAGGCTTCGGCGCATTGGCCGGCAGTGCCACCTTGGCCGCATCGCGGACCAGGATCCAGGCGCCCTTCGATCCGGGAACCGCACCGCGGATCAGGATCAGGCCGCGATCGGCGTCGGTCGAAACGATCTCGACATTCTGTGTGGTGACGCGGGTGTCGCCCATGTGGCCAGCCATATGCTTGCCCTTGAACACTTTGCCCGGATCCTGACGCTGGCCGGTCGAACCGTGCGTACGGTGCGAAACCGAGTTACCGTGCGTCGCGCGGCCACCACCCATGTGATGGCGCTTGATGACGCCCTGGAAACCCTTGCCGATCGTCGTGCCCGTCACATCGACCTTCTGGCCGGCGACGAAGTGCTCGACGGTGATCTCGGCGCCGACATCGATCATGTTGTCGGCGGAGACGCGGAACTCGGCGACCTTCGCCTTCGGCTCGACGGAAGCGGTCGCGAAATGGCCGCGCATCGCCTTCGACGTGTTCTTCACCTTGGCAAGGCCAACGCCGAGCTGGACGGCGGTATAGCCGTTCTTCTCCTGCGTGCGCTGAGCCACGACCTGGCAGTTCTCCATCTGGAGAACGGTGACGGGAACATGTTCCCCGGCATCATTATAGATGCGGGTCATTCCCACCTTCTTTGCAATCACACCTGAACGCATCGGTTCAATTCCTTTAGAGTTCCGGGCCAGGGGCACCGCCCCTTACCGCGCTCTCATTCCCTTAGAGCTTGATCTCGACGTCGACACCGGCGGCCAGATCGAGCTTCATCAAAGCATCGACCGTCTGCGGGGTCGGATCGACGATGTCGAGCAGACGCTTGTGCGTGCGCATCTCGAACTGCTCGCGGCTCTTCTTGTCGACGTGAGGCGACCGGTTGACCGTGAACTTTTCTATCCGCGTCGGCAGCGGAATGGGGCCGCGGACGTTTGCTCCGGTGCGCTTGGCCGTCGACACGATTTCTTTCGTCGAGGCGTCGAGCACGCGGTGATCAAACGCCTTCAGGCGGATGCGGATATTCTGTCCGTTCATGCGTCACTTCCTTGTTCTGGCGCGGCGCGGGCAAATCCTGCGCCCGCGACAGATCGGTTTAAGTCCAAATTACTCTTTGATGGTGACGACGATGCCGGCACCGACGGTGCGGCCGCCTTCACGGATGGCGAAGCGCAGCTTCTCTTCCATGGC